>NZ_JBEORU010000015.1:0-154978 GCF_040302465.1 Micromonospora sp. NPDC126480 | reverse complement strand
GCCGAAGCCCACGCGGTCCTACTCGATCGTCCACGTGATGTAACCACCCCGAGCCCCGCATCATTCCGCCGACCGGGTGCCCCCGACCACACCCCGGAACCGGACACCCGACGCAGAGCGGGACACCGCCACCCGGGCAGGCAGCGGCGATCACGCTGGATGGCAGATGTAGTGGCCTGCTGCGCGCTGGGAGGCCACTACATCTGCGTCGCAGCGCGATCTTTGGCGGTGGCCAAGCGGGCCGTGACACACGAATGACCGATTCGCACCGTCTGTGAAGTCCGACCGAATCCATCACTAAGAGAAGTTTCTCCACACATATCGTGACCAGTTGCGATTCGGGCTCGTTGCGCAGGACGTGGGGGTTGCACTGAGAGACGCGCGGCGGTCGGTCACCAGCTGGTGCCGACGCCACACCATCGGCGGTGACGGGGCGGTGGCGGCCGTCCGTCGCGGAGCACGGCAGGGCGAGCCGGGAACGCTCAGCCGCGAGCAGGAACTCGAACTGATCGACACTTTGCGAGGCAGCTACCCCGACGCGTTCGGCCTGGACGAGGAGCTCTGGACGCGACAGAGCCTGCACACCCTCATCCAGAGCCGGTTCGACCTGCCGCTCGACGCGGGGGCGGTCGGGGCGTACCTGCGGGCCTGGGGGTTGGGTCCGCGCGAGCCCCGCGAGCGCGCCTGCGGCCTGTGCGTCGGCGCGGTCGAGCGGTGGGTACGGACCGAGTACCCGGCGATCACCCGAGCCGCCCAGGAGCACCTGGCGGAGGTGTACTGGATCGGGCGGGTCCGCCTGCGCGGCACCATGCCGGCGGCCGACGTGATCTCCGCCGTCTCGTCCCGCGGCCGGGTCCGGTTCATGATCACCACACCGTCGGTCGACCCGCCGCTGCCCCGGGACTTCGTGCTCCGGCTCAGCGGGGCGGAGCAGCGCTCCGTACAGCTGATCGTGGACGGGTCCTGGCCACGCAACGAGTGGCCGCGCCGGCTGCCCCGTCGCATCGTGCTGCACCCGCTGCCGAGCTGCGGTCGCGCCGTCGCAGCCTGAGCATCCGCGTCGACACTCCGGGGGCACCGGCATACCGATTCGGCGATCGCGGGGGGCGTTTGCTAATCTTCTCGGGTCGCTGAGCCCCCGTAGCTCAGGGGATAGAGCACCGCCCTCCGGAGGCGGGAGCGCAGGTTCGAATCCTGCCGGGGGCACCTCAACCGTACGGTTCCGTCCTCAGCCGTCGGCCCGGCGGGCGCGGGCCCGGCGCTTCCCCTCGTGCATCGCCTGCACCCGGGCCACCGGGATGGTGTGCCCCTCGGCGACCAGGTCGTCGGGGAGCCGCTGCGGCGGGGGCATCGCGTCCGCCCACGGATCATGCGCGGCGACCAGCGCCGGCGCGGTGCGGATCGTGAAGTCGGCCGGCGTGACCGAGGGCAGGTCCGCCCACGCCACCGGGAACGAGACCGGCACGCCCGGCCGCAGCCGCGGGCTGTACGCGGCCACCACGGTCGCCCCGCCCGCCCGGGTCGAGTCGATGAAGACCTTGCCGCCCCGGTCCTCCCGGATGAACGCGGTCGTGGCGAGAGCCGGGTCGAGGCGGGCGGCCCGGGCGGCGAGCGCCCGGGTGGCGGCGGCCAGGTCCGCCGCGGTCGCGTCGCCCGCGACCGGAACGAACACGTGGACGCCTTTCGCCCCGCTCGTCTTCGCCGCGCCGGCCAGCCCGGCGTCGACGAGAGCCCGACGGACCAGCAGCGCGGCGGCCACCGCGACCTCGAACGGCGCGCCCTCCGGTGGGTCGAGGTCGAGTACGAGGTGGGTCGGGCGGTGCAGGTCGGCCACGGCGGCGAGGGTCGGGTGGTACTCCACCGCCCGCTGGTTGGCTAACCAGAGCAGGGTGCGCCGGTCGTCGCAGAGGGCGTACGAGATCTCCCGGTGCGACGCCTCCGCCCACACGCCGACGCGGCGGACCCAGTCGGGGGTGTACCTCGGGAGGTTCTTCTGCATGAACGGGGGCTGGCCGGGGCGCACCCGCACCACCGACAGCGGCCGGTCCCGCAGCGCCGGCAGGATGCGCGCGCTCACCGCGTCCAGATAGTCGACCAGGTCACGCTTGGTCGCCCCGGCCCCGTCGAACAGCGGCTGGTCCAGGTTGGTCAGCGCGACCCCGTCCCGGGTCTCCTCGGCCCCACCCATCCGATCACCCTGCCCCCCGCCGCGGTGGCGGTCAACCGGACACGGCGAAGGGGTCCCGCCCGGCCCGTACGGCGGCGAGCAGATCCGTGACACGAGCCCGGCTGGCCCGGTAGACGCCGGAGCCGAAGCTGACCCGGGCCACCCCGAGGGCCGCGAGTTCCGCGACGCCGGGCGCGCCCGGGCGGGCGAGCGCGTTCACCGGGGCGCCCACCGCGTCCACCAGGGACCGCAGCGCCGCCGGGTCGGCGAGCAGGATCGGGTAGACGCAGTCCGCACCGGCCGCGAGGTAGCGCCGGGCCCGGTCGACGGCCACGACGAGTCGCTCGGTCGGGTCTCCGGTGGAGTGCAGGAAGACGTCCACCCGGGCGTTGAGCACCACCGGCACGCCCGATGCCCCGGCGGCGGCCCGGACGCCGGCCAGCAGGTCCTCCTGCTCGGCGACATCGACCAGCACACCGGTACGCGGGTCGGAGTCCTCCAGGTTGAGCCCCACCGCCCCGGCGGCGAGCAGCCGCTCGACCAGTTCGACGGGGCGCAGCCCGTACCCCCGCTCAAGGTCGGCGGTGACGGGAACGGCGACCGCACGGGCGATGCGCGCCACCGCGGCGAACATCTCGTCGGCCGGGGTGGCCTCGCCGTCGGCGTGGCCGAGCGACTCGGCCACCGCCGCGCTGCTTGTCGCGACGGCCGGGAAGCCCGCCTCGGCGACCGCCCGGGCGGAGCCGGGGTCCCAGGCGTTGGGCAGCACTAGCGGGTCGCCGGGGCGGTGCAGCGCCCGGAGCGTGGCCGCGTGGTCGGAGAGATCCATACCTGGATCTTCCGGCCGGCGCCGCTCCGCCCCGAGCGCCAATCCGTCGGCCGTGGTCCGCCCGCTGGCCAGACGGGCGACCGGTGCCCCTCGATCACCCGCCGGTGCGGCCCGCCGGCTCGGCGGGCGCCAGGGCGACCGCCCGGTCCGCGACCGGTCGTCGGCCCACCGTGGCCGCGGCCAGCACCAGTGCGGCGACGACCAGCGCGGCGGCCACGGCGAAGGCGGTCCGGTACCCGGCGGCGAGGGCCGCGGTTCCGGTCCAGCCGGCCTCCCGGAGCGATCCGGTACGGCTTGCGGCAAGTGTGGCGAGCACGGCCAGCCCGAGCGCGCCGCCCACCTGCTGGGTCGTGTTGACCAGTCCGGAGGCCAGCCCGGCGTCGGCCGGGTCGGCGCCGGCCATCGCCAGGGCGGTGACCGACGGCAGGACCAGACCCCCGGCGACGCCGAACACCAGCACCGCCGGCAGCACGTCGGCGAGGTAGCCGCCGTCGGCCGGGAGACGGGCGAGGAGCAGGAAGCCGACCACGGCGAGGCCGAGCCCGGCGAGCAGCACCGGCCGGGCGCCGTACCGGGCCGCCAGCCGGCCGGCGAATCCCAGCGAGACCACCGCGATGGCCACCGGGGTGGGCAGGAAGGCCAGCCCGGCGGCGGTGGCGTCGAGTCCCAGCACGAGCTGGAGCGCCAGCGCGAGCAGGAACTGGAATCCGAAGAACGCGGCGACCGCCAGGAACTGCACGGCGTTGGCGGCGACCAGGTCGGGGGTGCGCAGCACCCGGGACGGCAGCAGCGGCGTCGCGGCCACCCGCTGCCGGTGGGCGAACGCGCCGAGCAGTACGGCGGCGAGCAGCGCGGCGCCGACCGTACGGGCCGAGGTCCAGCCGTGTTCGGCGGTCCCGACGATCGCCAGGACCGCCGCCATCAACCCGGAGGTCCCGAGCACCGCGCCGGGGACGTCCAGACCGGCGCGGAGGCCGAGACCCCGGTCGGCGGCGAGTACGCGGCCGGCGACCAGCAGGACCAGCAGCCCGATCGGCACGTTGACGAGGAAGATGGCCGGCCAGCCGGCGGCACCGGTGAGCACCCCGCCGGCGAGCATCCCGATCGACGACCCGGCGGCCCCGGTGAAGCTGAACACGGCGATGGCCCGGGTACGGGCGGCGGGCTCGGGATGGAGCCGCACGATCATCCCGAGGCTCACCGCCGTCGCGGCCGCCCCGCCGGCGCCCTGGAGGAAGCGGGCGAGCACCAGCACGGCGGGGGTGGCCGCCACGGCGCAGAGCAGTGACGCCGCGGTGAAGAGCGCGACGCCGGCGAGGAACACCCGCCGCCGGCCGAGCAGGTCGCCGAGGCGTCCCGCGAGCAGGAGCAGCCCGCCGAACGCGATGAGGTACGCGTTGACCACCCAGGCCAGCCCGGCGGCGGAGAAGCCGAGGTCACGCTGGATGGCCGGGAGGGCGATGGCGACGACGCTGCCGTCGAGGATGACCATGAGGCTGCCGGCGCAGAGCACGAGCAGCGCCAGCAGGCGGGACGGTCGGGTACGGGTCGGCATGAGGAAGCCCTCCTAGGTGCATGCTTTGTTACCGACGCCATCCTCTGTGACCATCAGGCGGAGCGTAAGGAGGCACTTTCATGTCCCAGGGGAACAGCGATGTGCCCGAGGCCGGCTGCGACGGCGGCCTGTTCACGCCCGGCCAGGCGAAGGCCTGCACGGTCCGCGAGGTGCTCGACCGGGTGGGCGGCAAGTGGAGCATCGGCATCCTGGTGGCCGCCTCCCGGGGCCCGGTGCGCTTCACCGAGCTGGAGCGCTGCGTCGAGGGCATCAGTCGGCGGATGCTGACGCTGACCCTGCGCAACCTGGAACGGGACGGCCTGCTGCGGCGCACGGTCTACCCCACCGTGCCGCCGAAGGTCGAGTACACCGCCACCCCGATCGCCCTCGAGCTGTACGAGTCGCTTGTCGCCCTCACCGAGTGGGCCGAGCGGCACCGCGCCGAGATCGCCGCCGCCCGGGCCGCGTACGACCGGTCGCACGGCCGTGTGGCGAACGCCACCGAACCGATCTGACCGATCGGTCAGCACCTGACCGATCGGTCAGGCATGCTGGTCGAGGAGGTGGGACCGGCATGGCACGGGTGGTACCCGAGACGCACGGCGAGATCCTCGCCGCGGCGGGGCGACGGTTCGCGCTGACCGGCTACCGCGGCACGTCACTGCAGGAGATCGCCCGCGACGTCGGCTGTTCCAAGGCGGCGGTGCTCTACCACTTCGCCAACAAGGAGGCCATCCTCACCGAGCTGATGGCCCGGCCGATCGCCGTCCTGCGGGAGCTGGACGAGCGGATCGTCGCCGCGAGCGGCCCCGCCGAGGCGCAGCGCGTCGCGGCGGAGGGCTTCGTCGACCTGGCGGTCCGGTTCCGGCGGGAGATCGCGCTGCTGCGCGGTGAGTTCGCGGAGCTGCTCCAGGAACCCGCCTTCGTCCACATCCAGCAGATCTCCGAACGGCTCATCGACGCGTTCGCCGGGCACTCCGAGCGCCCGGCGGCCCGGATCGCCGCACTGGTGGTGCTCGCCGGCATCGCCGAGACGTGCGGCAAGTTCGTCGACGTGCCGGACGGGGAACTGCGTCCCGCGCTACTGGCGCTGGTACGCCGGGCACTCGAGCCCGTCGACTGACCCAACCAACACGACCGAGGGGACACCGAAACCAATGGCGACCCTGCTCTACCGGCTCGGCCGCGGCTCGATGCGCCGACGGCGCCTCGTCGCCGCGCTCTGGCTGGTCGTACTCGTCGGGCTCGGCCTGGCGGCCCTGACCCTGCGCGCCCCGACGGCGAGCGACTTCAGCATGCCCGGCACCGAGTCCCAGCGGGCGCAGGACCTGCTCGCCGAGCAGTTCCCGGCGGCCAGCGGCGCCACCGGCACGATCGCGGTCAAGGCTCCGGAACCCGGGCTGCTCGGCACACCGCAGGGCCAGGCGGTGGTCGGGCAGCTCACCCAGGAGGCCGCGACGCTGCCCGGCGTGATCGGCGCCGTCGACCCGCTCACCGCGCAGGCCGTCACACCCGACGGGCGGTACGGGCTGATCCAGGTCCAGTTCGCCGAGGGCGCGGACAAGGTCACCGACGAACAGCGGGAGGCGTACGAGAAGGTCGGTGCCGCGGCCGAGGCGCAGGGCTGGCAGGTGGCCCCCGGCGGCGAGGTCCTCAACACCGAGCCGGAGGTCGGCTCGACCGAGGCGATCGGTGTGGCGATCGCGGCGATCGTCCTGGTGATCACGTTCGGCTCGCTGGTGGCGGCCGGGATGACCATGCTGAACGCGCTGATCGGCGTGGGTGTCGGGATGGCCGGCCTGTTCGCGCTCAGCGGCGTCATCGAGCTGACCAGCACCGCGCCCATCCTCGCCCTGATGCTCGGCCTCGCGGTCGGCATCGACTATTCGCTGTTCATCACCTCTCGGTACCGACAGAACCTGCTCGAAGGGTTGCCCCGGGACGAGGCGGTCGGCCGGGCGGTCGGCACCGCCGGCTCCGCCGTACTCTTCGCCGGCGCGACCGTGGTCATCGCACTGGCCGGCCTGGCCGTGGTGAACATCCCGTTCCTCACCGTCATGGGTCTCGCCGCCGCCGGCACGGTCACCGTCGCCGTGCTGGTCGCCCTGACGCTGCAGCCGGCGCTGCTCGGTTTCGCCGGCCGCCGGGTGCTCCCGCGCAAGCTGCGCGGCACGTTCGACGAGGGCCGGGCCGTGGCGCCGGTGGAGGGCACGCCGCCCGCCGAGGACCGCTCCGGCTTCGGGTTCCGCTGGGCCCGCCTGGTGACCCGCTTCCGGCTGCCGGTCATCCTGGTCGGCCTGGTCGGGCTGGGCGTGCTCGCGCTGCCCACCCCCGACATGCGGCTGGCGCTGCCGGACCCGGGCACCGCGCCCGTCGGGTCGCCGGCCCGGGTCTCCAACGACCTGATCAGCGAGGGCTTCGGGCCCGGCTTCACCGGCCGGCTGGCGGTCGTGGTGGCCGGGGACAGCCCGGAGGCCACCGCCGCCGCCGTACCGCAGGTCACCGCCCTGGTCCAGCGCACCGAGAACGTCCTCGCCGTGGCCCCGCCGCAGCTCAGCCCGGACGGCCGGACGGCCCTGCTCGGTGTGGTTCCGAAGACCGGGCCCACCGACGCGGCCACCGAGACGGTGGTGGACGACATCCGCGGCGCGGTCGACGGCATCCAGGGCGCGGACGTGCTGCTCACCGGCGTGACCGCGATCGGCATCGACGTCTCGGAGAAGCTCTCCGACGCGCTGCCGGTCTACCTGCTGCTCGTGGTCGGGCTCTCGGTGCTGCTGCTGATGCTGGTGTTCCGCTCCCTGCTGGTGCCGGTGAAGGCGGCGCTCGGCTTCCTGCTCACCGTGGCGGCCACCTTCGGGCTCACCGTCGCGGTCTTCCAGCAGGGCCGCCTCGCCGACCTGGTCGGCCTGGACACCCCGGGCCCGCTGGTCAGCTTCCTGCCGATCCTGCTCATCGGCATCCTGTTCGGCCTGGCGATGGACTACGAGGTCTTCCTGGTGTCCCGGATGCGGGAGGACTTCGTCCACGGCGACACCGCGCACCAGGCCACCATCAACGGGATGGGGCACGGCGCCCGCGTGGTCACCGCCGCCGCGCTCATCATGATCTCGGTCTTCGGCGGCTTCGTGTTCATGGAGGACCCGATCATCAAGTCGATGGGCTTCGCGCTCGCGGTCGGCGTGGCGATCGACGCGTTCGTCGTCCGGATGACAATCGTTCCGGCGGTCATGTCGCTGCTCGACCGCGCGGCCTGGTGGCTGCCCCGCTGGCTCGACCGGGCGCTGCCGAATGTGGACGTCGAGGGTGAGGGCCTGCGCGCCCACCTGGCGGAGAAGGAGCCCGCCCACTCCTGAGGTGTGTAAGGAAGGGCCCCTTGTTAACGCCTGGCGTTGTACAAGGGGCCCCTCTTAACAAGGCCCACTCACACGCCCGCCGGGTACGTCTCCATCTCGCCCGGAGCGGTCAACGCGGGCAGCGGATGCAGGGCGGTCGCCTCGTCGCACCAGATGAACGCGTCGTACCGCTCCCCCAGCCGGGTCGGCACGTAGTTGCCCCACGACTCGAACGACGGGTCGTAGACGACACCGACAGCGCGGTGGTCGAGCGGCTCGGTGACCCAGCCCGGCTGATCGCCGCCGAAGATCAGCACCGCCCGTTCGGGCATCAGCTCGTGCAACCGCCCCTCGACCGACGTGTCCCGCGCCGGCGGCACGATCATCACCTCGGCCGGCGAGCCCCAGCGCGGCGCGGCGATCACCGTACCCCGGTAACTGCCGAACCCGACCAGGACGACGTCCTCGCGGCCGTGCCGCTCGCGGGCCAGCTGGCCGATGTTGACCATGCCGTCGGCGGCCATGTCGGTCGCCCGCGCGTCGCCGACGTGGGTGTTGTGCGCCCAGACCACCCCGCGCGCCGCCGGCCCGTAGCGCTCCAGCAGCCGGTCCAGCGTGTCGACCATGTGGATGTCACGCACGTTCCAGGACTCCGGTCCGCCCGCGACCATCGCCCGGTAGTACCGCTCCGCGCCGGCCACCACCTCCGCGTTCTGCCAGGCCGAGAAGGCGCCCGCGCCGTCCGTCGCGGCGTGTTCCCGGGTACGCGCGAGCAGGCGTACCACCTCCTCCTCGCAGCGCGCCGAGACGAACCGGCTGGCCGCGCCGTACTCCTCGACCCGCTTGCCGTACGGCTCGAAGCACCGGTACGCGTCCTGCGCGGCCTCCAGCGACGCCGGGTCCTCCTCGCCCAGGTAGTCGAAGATCGCCTGCATCGACTCCCACAGGCTGTAGACGTCCAGGCCGTGGAAGCCGGCGCGCTGCCCTTCGGGCCGTTCCACGTTCCAGGCGCGCAGCCAGCGGCAGAAGCGCGCCACCTCGGCGTTCGCCCACATCCAGGTGGGCCAGCGCTCGAACCGTTCGAGGGCGGCCTGCGGTTCCACGGCGCCTCCCGGGGCGGCGGTGACCGCCCGGTTCACCCGGTCGCAGTCCGGCCAGTCCCCCTCCACCGCCACGAACGAGAAGCCGCACTCGGCGATCAACCGCCGGGTCAGCTGTTCCCGCAGCCGGTAGTAGTCGTAGCTGCCGTGCGTCGCCTCCCCGATCATCACGATCCGGGCGTCCCGGACGCGCTCCAGCAACGGGTCGAAGTCGCTCGGCGCGCCGAGCCGCTGAACCAGCATGCCGGGCGGCTACCCGGCGGGCCGGTGGGCAAACCGGTGTGGCGACGCGCGGAGCGGGTAGCCGGCCGCATGACCGTCACCGGGGTGCAGTTGCAGGAGTACCTGGCCGGGCTCGACTACCCGGTCTCCCGGGAGGACCTGGTCCGGTGGGGCCAGGAGAACGGGCTGAGCACGGAGGCGCTCCAGGTGCTGAAGGCGCTGCAGCCGGAGAGCTTCGACTCGGCGGCCGAACTGGCCGAGGCGCTGAACACGCTCTCCTGAGTGTTAAGAAGGGGCCCTTGTACAACCCGAGGCGATAACAAGGGGCCCTTCCTTACATCCGGAGCAGGCGGAACAGGACCAGCCACTGCTCGGGCCACACGTGCCCGACCGGCGTGGCCGGGTCGAGGCGGGTCGCGCGCAGGGCCGCCGCCAGCCGCGCCGGGGCGTGCCGGCGGCCGAGCGAGGCCGCGAGCGAACCGCCGGCACCGTCGAAGCCCAGCTCCACCATCCGGCGGTACGCGGGCAGCGCCGCCGCCGGCAGCAGCGGCTCCGCCCGGCGCTCCACGCGCAGGATGCCGGCGTCCACGCGGGGCACCGGGCGGAACGCGGTCCGGGGTACCCGCCCGGCGAACCGCCAGCTGAACTCGGGCCAGGTCAGCACGGTCAGCCTCGTCCACCGCCCGTAGTCGCCGCTGCGCCGGCGGGCGTACTCGAGCTGGGTCAGCAGGGTCGCCGCGCGCAGGGCGGGCGCGGCGAGGCACCAGCGCACCACGGCGGAGGTCAGTGACCACGGGATGTTGCCGACCACCTCGAACGGCGTGCGGGGTGGCTCGGCGGCCAGGAAGTCGGCCTGCCGGCACGTCACCGTGGACAGGTCCGCGCAGGCCCGGGCCAGTTGGGCGCCGGCGGCCGGGTCAACCTCGTACGCAACGAGGCGACGGCAGCGTGCGGCGAGCGGACGGGTCAGTTGGCCGCGCCCGGCGCCCACCTCCAGCAGGAGGCCGTCCGGGTCGGGTCGGGCCGCCCGGACGATCCGCTCGATCGAGGCCGGGTCGGCGAGGAAATTCTGGGAGAGGACGCGACGGGACCGGTCGCGTTCGGTTGCTCGGGTACGGCGGGGCGCCACGGGTCGTCGTCCTGTCTGTCGCCGTGCGGCGACGGGATGGACAGGCGGCCGGAGATCGGGCCTGTCCGAGTGGATCGGGACTCGGACGGCCCTGGGCGCGGGCGCGCGGTGCGCGGGTCGGATCAGTCGCGGGGCGCGCCGGCCAGGGCCGGACGCCGGACGCGCGGGCGGGCCACCAGCAGCGGCCCGAAGGCGGCCGACGTTGCGGCCCCCTTGATCAGCGTGTACGTGGGCATGTGCGAACCCTAAGGCCCGCAAATCCCCCACTCCACCGATTTCCTCCCCGAGGTTGATCAAGAGGTTCTGGTCGCGAACCGCCGTGGAAGTCGACGAAAATCTCTTGATCGACGTGGAGTGGACGGCCGGGCCGACCTCAGGCCGGCACGTCGACGGTGCGGGACTCCGCCCGGGCGGTCTCGGCCGCCGCGAGGACGGCCACCACCTCGCGGCCGAAGCGGACGTCGAGGCGGTGGTCCCGAATACCCGAATCGATCTCCTCCAGCAGCTGGTCGATCGCCGTCCCGTACGCGTCCGCGACCGTGCCCTTGCCCAGCGGGGCGGTCTCGATGCCGCTGTCGCCGTAGAAGACGACGTCGCGGGTGACGGCGTCGCCGGGCGCGTCCAGGGTGAGGGAGACGCTGCTGGTGGCGCCGCCGTCGTGGGTGAGCAGCAGGTGGGTCATGCCGCGGGGGCCGTCCATCGCGGCGACCCGGGTCACCCGGCCGAGCACCGGCAGGATGATCGACAGGGCGTGCGGGCCGACGTCCCAGAGGGCGCCGTGCTCGCGCCGCCAGACCGACGTCCCGTACGGGTTGCCGGGTTGGTAGATCGAGGCGAAGAAGGTCGCGTCGCAGTGGTGCCAGCCGCCGTCGGCGGCGGTCGCGGCGAGGAACGTCGTGACGTTCGGGTGGTACCGCTGGGTGAAGAAGATCACCGACGCCGCCCCCGAGGCCCCGGCCGCGGCCACCACCCGGTCGGCGTCGGCGAGCGTCAGCGCGAGCGGCTTGTCGAGCAGCAGGTGCCGGCCGGCGGTGGCCGCCCGGGTCGCGATCTCGGCCTGCACGTCGGGCGGGAGGGCGATCGCCACGGCGTCGCACGCCTCGATGAGCGCGTCGACGTCGTCGAACGCCGGCACCCCGTACCGTTGGGCGAGCGCCGCGGCCTTCGCCGGGTCCCGTCCCCAGACGCCGGCGAGGGTGGTACGCGGATGGGCGGCCAGCCCCGCGCCGTGCGTCTCGCCCGCCCAGTGCCCGGTGCCGAACAACCCGAACCGCACCACGAGAACCCCCATGCCGTCGTCGCGCCGCGGCACGCCCGCGGCTCCTCGGGTCACGCTATCGGGCCGTCCCACCGGCCGCCCGCGACTCCCCCGCGAGACCGCCGGCACGCGTGTACTACAGCGATTAGTAGAGTGTGCCGGTGAATGTAGCGAGCGCGATGACCAGCGCGGCGGCCAACTCCCCGGTGGACGGGGTCCTCGCGACCGTTCCGATCGTGCTGTCGCTCCTCGTCGCGGTGTGGGCCCTGGTGACGACGCTGCGGCACCGCGCGCCGGACCGGGTCCAGTTCGCCGGCCTGGCGGTGCTGGAGGTGGCCCTGCTGGTGCTCGCGGTGGTCGCCCTGGTCGCCCTCGGCGGCGGGGAGCGGCCGGGTGAGCCGGGCGCGTTCTTCGGCTACCTGGCCACGCTGGTCTGCCTGCCGCCGCTGGCCTGGGTGCTGGCCCGGATGGAGCCGACCCGGTGGGGTTCGGCAATCGTCTGCGCGGTCTGCCTGGTCACCCCCGTGGTGGTGGTCCGGCTGCAACAGACCTGGGAGGTGCTCGGTGGCTGACGTACGCGCGCCGCAACGGAAGCGGACCAACGCCGGCCCGGGCCGCCTGCTGATCGCGGTGTACCTGCTGTTCGCGATCGCCGCCACCAGCCGGGCCGGGCTCCAGATCGCCACGAGGTTCGACGAGGCGCCGCTGGCGTACCTGCTCTCCGCGCTCGCCGCCGCCATCTACATCGTGGCGGCGGTGGGCCTGGCCCGGGCCGGCCACGCCGGCCGGCGGGTCGCCCTGGCCTGCTGCACGGTGGAGCTGGTGGGCGTGCTCGGGGTCGGCGCGTTCAGCCTGGCCCGGCCGGACCTCTTTCCCGACGAGACGGTCTGGTCGGAGTTCGGCAGCGGGTACGGCTACATCCCGCTGGTCCTGCCGGTCCTCGGCCTGCTCTGGCTCTGGCGCACCCGCACCGACCCCGCGTGAACCCGCCCGCCGCCCGAGCGGGTCAGTCCTTCGGGCCGCCCGCCACGTAGATCACCTGACCGGAGACGAACGAGGCGCCCTCGCTGGCCAGGAACGAGATGGTGTGCGCGACGTCCTCGGGGCGGCCCACCCGGCGGACCGGGATCTCCGCCTCGGCGTGCTTCTGCAGCGCCTCGAAGTCGACCTTCATCCGGGCGGCGGTCGCGGCCGTCATGTCGGTGACGATGAAGCCGGGCGCGACCGCGTTGACGGTCACGCCGAACGGGCCCAGCTCGATGGCCAGGGTCTTCGTGAAGCCCTGCAGGCCGGCCTTGGCAGCCGAGTAGTTCGCCTGCCCCCGGTTCCCGAGGGCGGAGGTGCTGGACAGGTTGACGATCCGGCCCCACTTCCGCTCGACCATGTGCTTCTGGGCCGCCTGGCTGAACAGGAACGCGCCCCGCAGGTGCACGCCCAGGACCGTGTCCCAGTCGGCGTCGGTCATCTTGAACAGCAGGTTGTCCCGCAGGACGCCGGCGTTGTTGACCAGCACGGTCGGCGCGCCCAGTTCGGCGGCGACCCGTTCGACGGCCGCCTCGGCCTGGGCCCGGTCGGCGACGTCGGCGCCGACGCCCAGTGCTCGGCCGCCGGCGGCGGCGATCGCGTCGACGGTCTCCTTGGTCGCGGCCTCCTCGATGTCCACCACGGCCACGGCCAGCCCGTCGGCGGCCAGACGCTTCGCGGTGGCCGCCCCGATGCCCCGCGCCGCACCGGTCACGATGGCGACCCGCTGCTCCTCCGACATGCCTACCTCCCGGTAACTTCGCTCGATCGAAGGAGCTTAACCCAGGGGTACGGCGGCACCACCCGGCCTAGAAGGAGCGGCCCCGGCACAGGCGGATCCAGCGGTAGCCGTAGCCGGCCAGCTTGAGCCGGTCGAGCTTGCCCACCGGCTCGTAGTTCTGGTCGACAAGCACGTCGATCGGCTGGTCGGCCTCCGGCGCGAGATGGCTCAGGTCCACCTCGGCGTCGTCGGTGCCGAGGTTGTGCAGGAAGACCATCGTGCCGCTCGGGCCGTCGGCCCGGTGCGCCAGCACGCCGGGCGGGGTGGGTACGTCGATGTGGGTGGTCGAGCCGGAGCCGATCTCGGGTGCCTCGCGCAGCGTACGGATCATGCGCTCGAACCAGGCCAGCAGGGACCGGGGGTCACGCCGCTGGGCGGTGACGTTGACCCGGTCGTAGCCGAACTCGCCCTTGTCGAGCACCGGCCGGACCAGCTTCTCCGGGTCCGCGGTGGAGAAGCCGGCGTTCGGCTGGTACGACCACTGCATCGGCGTACGGATCGCGTGCCGGCCGGGCAGCGACAGGTCCTCGCCCATGCCGATCTCCTCGCCGTAGCGCAGCACCGGCGTGCCGCGCAGCGAGAACTGCAGCGAGTACGCCAGCTCGATGCGGCGCCGGTCGTTGCCGAGCATCGGGGCGAGCCGGCGGCGGATGCCCCGGTCGTAGATCCGCATGTGCTCCTCGGGACCGAACTGCGCGTACACCTCGTTGCGCTGCTCGGCGGTGAGCCGGGACAGGTCGATCTCGTCGTGGTTGCGCAGGAAGGTCGCCCACTGCCCGCCGGTCGGCAACGCCGGGGTGTCCCGCAGCGCCTCGATCACCGGCTCCGGGTCCTGCCGGGCCAGGGCGAGCATCAGCCGGCCGTTCAGCATGAAGTCGAAGAGCATGTGCAGCCGGTTGCCCGACCCGCCGCTGTCGCCGAAGAACTGCGGCAACTGGTCCGGCTCCACGTTGGCCTCGGCCAGCAGGACCGCGTCCCCGCGCCGCCACTGGACGTGCTGCCGCAGGTCGGTGAGGAACTCGAAGTCCTTGGGCGAGGACGGGTTGCCCGGCTCGGTCTGCTCGATGATGAACGGCACCGCGTCCATCCGGAAGCCGGCGACGCCGAGCTGGAGCCAGAACGACATGATCTTCTTGATCTCCGCCCGCACCTCGGGGTTGCTGACGTTGAGGTCCGGCTGGAACTTGTAGAAGCGGTGGTAGTACCAGGCCTTCGCGGTGCGGTCGTACGTCCACGTCTCGTGCTGCTCGCCGGGGAACACCATGCCCTGGTAGCGGTCGTCCGGCTCGTGGTCCGACCAGACGTACCAGTCGCGGTACGGCGAGTCCGGCGAGGACCGGGCGGAGACGAACCACGGGTGCTCGTCCGAGGTGTGGTTGACGACCAGGTCGATGATCACCCGGATGCCGAGGTTGCGTGCCTGGTGCAGCAGCTCCGCGAAGTCGCCGAGCGTCCCGAAGCGCGGGTCCACGTTGTAGAAGTCGGTGGCGTCGTACCCGTCGTCCCGGTTGGGTGACGGATGGATCGGGTGCAGCCAGAGGCAGTTCACGCCCAGCCGCGCCAGGTAGTCGAGCCGGCCGAGCAGACCCCGGATGTCCCCGACGCCGTCGCCGTCGGAGTCCGCGAACGTGTCGATGTCGAGGCAGTAGACGACGGCCTCGGAGTACCAACGGTCACCCATGCCCCGGTTATGTCTCCGGTGTCGCCGCGCCCCAAACGCGACGGGTACGGTCCCCGTCATGAGTACCGAAGCCGTCGGCTGGTTCAACGGCACCTGGCTGCGCCCGCCCGTCCACGTCGAGGAGGGGCCCGGGGGCGAACTGGTGGTCGAGCCCGCCGAGGGCAGCGACCTGTGGCGGCACACGTCGTACGGTTTCGTGCACGACGACGCACCGGCGCTGCTCGCGCCCTTCCCCGTCGGCAGCGCCGTGGAGGTGACCTTCCGGCTGGACTACACGGCGCAGTTCGATCAGGCGGGCGCGCTGGTCCGGGTGGACGAGCGCACCTGGATCAAGGCGGGCGTCGAGATCAGCGACGGCCAGCCGCAGGTCGGCGCCGTGGTGACCCGGGAATTCTCCGACTGGTCGGTCGCGCCGGTGCCGGAGTGGGTCGGCCGGGACGTGACGGTCCGGGTCAGCCGGGCCGGGGACGCGTTGACCGTCCGGGCCCGCACCGGGACCGAGCCGTGGCGGCTGGTCCGGCTCGCGCCGCTGCCGCCGGAGGCGGTCACGCTCGCCGGGCCGTACTGCTGCTCCCCCACCCGCGGCGGCCTGCGGATCCGCTTCACCGCCTGGCGGCGCGGCCCGGCCGACGCGGCGCTGCACTGAGGCCCGCGCCACGCCTGCGTGTAACCGCCTGCCCGCCGGGTACCTCCTTCCGATCCCCCTATCGCAGCGGAAGGATCGCGATGGCACTCGCCCAGGACGTCGACCCGCAGCAGTTCGGGGGATTCACCGGATGGGTGGCCGGCGTTCTCGACTCGCTCGGGGCGGCCGGCGTGGCCCTGCTGGTCGCGCTCGAGAGCATCATCCCGCCGATCCCGAGCGAGATCGTCCTCGCGATGGCGGGCTACCTGGCCGGCGAGGGCCGCTTCAACGTCGTCCTGATCGTGGTCGCGGCGACGGTCGGCTCGCTGGCGGGCGCCCTCGCGCTCTACTGGGTCGGCGCCGTCCTCGGCGAGGACCGGTTGAAACGGTGGCTGGACCGGTTGCCGCTGGTGGACCTCGACGACCTGGAGCGGGCGGACCGCTGGTTCGAGCTTCACGGCCGGTGGGCGGTGCTGTTCGGCCGCCTGGTCCCGGTGGTCCGCAGCCTGGTGTCCGTGCCCGCCGGGGCCAACCGGATGCCGCTGGCCGAGTTCGTCGCCTTCACCACGCTGGGCAGCGGCGTCTGGAACACCCTTATCGTCGGGCTCGGGTACACGCTCGGCACCCGCTGGGAGGACGTCGACCGGTACAGCGACTGGTTCAACTACGCCATCTACGCGGTCTTCGCGGTCCTGATCGTCAGCTGGGCGGTGAAGAAGATCCGCCGGCGGCGCGACCGCGAGTCGGTCGGCGCCGGGCGGTGACCGGGCCGCGCACCCTCGGGTACGCGGCCCGGCGCCGTACGGATCAGGGCAGCGTGTCCAGGTGCGGGCCGACGGTACGGGCGAAGTTGTTGCCGTTTGTCACGTCCCAGTTCACCGACCAGGTCATCGCGCCGCGCAGCCCCGGGTAGGTGCGCGGGGGCCGGAAGCTACCGCAGTTGGTGCCCCGGGTCAGGCAGTCCAGCGCGGCGTTGACCACGCTGGGCGCGACGATCCCGCCGCCGGCGGCCCCGGCACCGGCCGGCAGGCCGAGCCCGACCTGGTCCGGCCGCAGCCCCGCCTCCAGCTGGATGCAGGCGAGCGCGACGATGAAGTTCACCGTGCCCTGGCTGTACGCGGCGTTGTTGTCGCAGCCGAGCATCGAGCCGGAGTTGTAGAACTGGGTGTTCACGACGGTGAGAATGTCCTTGATGTCCAGCGCCAGCTTGAAGTAGCTGGTGGCCGGGTTCTGCATGTCGATGGTCTGCGGCGCCATCGCGATGATCAGGCGGGAGCCGACCTTGGCGCGCAGCGAGCGCAGCGCCTGCCCCATGTACGTCGGGTTGAGGCCGTTCTCCAGGTCGATGTCGACGCCGTCGAAGCCGTACCGCTGGATGAGCGCGTGCACCGAGTCGCTGAAGGCCACCGCGGAGGCCGCGTCGTTGACGGCGACCCGGCCGGTCTCGCCGCCGACCGAGATGATGACCTTCTTGCCGCGGCTCTGGAGGGTACGGACGTCGGCGGAGAAGTCGGCGTCGGTGTAGCCGCCAAGCGCGGCGGAGAGCCCGGGGTCGACGGCGAAGGTCACCGCACCGGGGGTCGCCGTCGCCTCGGCGAAGGCGACGGCCACCACGTCGTACTCGGCGGGCACGTCGCGCAGGCGCAGTTCGACCGCCGGGTTGTCGAAGTTGTGCCAGTACCCGGTGAGGATGTGCTTCGGCAGGCCGGTCACCGGGGGCGGGCTGGTCGGCGGTGCCGTGGTCGGCGGTGCCGTGGTCGGTGGCGCCGTGGTGGGTGGTGCCGTGGTGGGCGGTGCCGTGGTGGGTGGGGTGCCGCCGCCGCACGCCGCGCCGTTCAGCTGGCAGTTGGCCGGCGAGCCGGGGCCGCTGCCGAGGAAGCCGAAGGAGACCGAGGCTCCCGGCGCGATGGTGCCGTTCCACGACCGGTTGGTGAACGTGTACCGCTGGCCGGACGAGGTGAGCAGCGCGTCCCAGTAGGTGCCGACCGACGTGCCGGCCGGCAGCTCGAACGTCAGGGTCCAACCGTTGATCGTGGTGGTGCCCCCGTTGGTGATCGTGTACTTCGCCTCCCACCCGCTGCCCCAGTCGGAGGTCTTGACGAAGGTCGCGGTCGGGCCGGCCGCGTACGCCGGCATCGCCACCCAGGCCGCACCGACAGCGGCGGTCAACACGGTGACCAGGGACAGGACAAGGGATCTGGAACGCTTCATGCGACCCTCCACACCCGGACGGCATCTACAGTCGTCTACGTTGGCGCTTATTATTAAGACTGTTAACTGTTTCTGTTCAGGGGTGGGGTGGGTGTTAAGAAGGGCCCCTTCTACAACGCGAGGCGTTAATAAGGGGCCCTTCCTTGCACGTCAGCGGCGGAAGATGAACCAGTTGACGTTGACGAAGTCGTTCGGCTGGCCGCTGGTGAAGGTCAGGTAGACCGTCCGGCGGCCGGTGGGTCCGGCGACGTTGCCGGGCACCGAGCGCCAGGTCTGCCAGCCGCCGGTGTCACCGATGGCGAAGCTGCCGATCGGGGGGCTGGTCGGGCTGTCCAACCGGACCTCGACCAGGCCACTCACGCCGCCGCCCGCGCCGGAGGCGACCCGGGCGACGAAGTCGCGCGGCGGGGTGGCGCCGAACTCGACGTTGTCGTACCGCGCCCAGTCTCCGTTGCGCAGCCAGCCGATGTTCTGCCCGCCCTCGGAGCAGGTCTCGGTCCCCACACCGTTCTGCGCGTTGAACGACTCGGCCTGGATCGTCGCGTACGCGTCCCGCACCCCACCGGGCGGCGGGGTCGTCGGGGGCGGCGTGGTCGGCGGGGTGGTGGTGCCACCGCCCCGACTGTAGACGGCCACGTAGTCGACGATCATGGGGTGGCCGGGGACCGTCGAGGCGGTGGGCGTGGTGAAACCGGCCACCCCGTTCGGGAAGCCGCCGCCCATCGCCACGTTCAGCAGCAGGAAGTAGCCGGCGTGCGACGTCATCTGGGTCCAGTACGGCTCGCCGACCTGGCTCTGGGTGACGGTGTGGTAGACCTGCCCGTCGACGTACCAGCGCAGCTGCTGCGGGCTGACGGATGTGTCCCACTCGAACCGGTAGGTGTGGAAGGCCGACTGGCAGGTGCTGCCCGGGCAGGCCCGGGAGGCGCCGAGACCGTTGAACTCGTTGCACGGCCCGCCGGGCGCAACGCCACAGTGCAGCACGCCCCAGACCGAGTTGATCCCGTTGACGTTCTCCATGACGTCGAACTCGCCGATGCCCGGCCAGTTCTGGTAGTTGCCCCGGTACGGCGACCCGAGGGCCCAGAACGCCGGCCAGTAGCCGAGCGCCGCCGTGCCGGTCACGTTCGGCATCTGGATCCGGCCCTCGATCGCCAGCACGCCACCGGACGGCGGCTTGAAGTTGCTGCGGACGGTCTCGATCCGGGCCGAGGTCCACTGGCCGGACGCGTTGCGCAACGGCGTGATCCGCAGGTTTCCGGAACCGTCATGGCTGACGTTCGCGGTGCTGTTGGTGTACGTCTGGATCTCGCCGGTGCCCCAGTTGGGCGGGCCGCCGGGGTAACTGGTGCCGGTGTCGATGATCCAGTTGGCCGAGGACGGCAGGGTGCCGGCCGCGCCGGTGAAGTCGTCGCTCCAGACCAGGCTCCAGCCGGACGGCGGTGGCGGCACGGCGGCGTTCGCGGTGACGGTCAGGCCGGCGACCGCGGTGGTGGTGACGGCGGTGAGCAGCGCCAACGCCAGTCGTGACCGGCGTCGCGCGGGCAGGGCGTCGGGCGCCCCGGGTGGCGTCTGCATGGGGTGTGCCTCTCTGCGGGGACGGGTCGAGAGAGCGCTCTCACACGAGTTGTACGTGTCGTTCACCTAGTTGTCAACGTCGATCTGTAACGGTGTCCGGGGACCGGCGCAGCACCGCCTGTTCCAGCGCCGCCCACGCGGTCGTGGTGACCAGGTAAATGACCGCGGCCAGCGGCAGCACCAGCGCCACCGGCACGGTCGCGTACGGCAGCAGCGGCAGGAGCCGGGCCAGCGCCCCCGAGGCACCGTCCGGGCCGGCCGCGGCGAGGCGGCGCATCCGGCGGGCCGTCAACCAGGCCACGGCGAGCAGCGCCACCAGCAGGAAACCGAACAGCGGCACCACCGCACCGGCCAGACCGTCGCCGAGCTGGTGCCCGAGCGGCACACCGGCGAGCCGCTCGGCGAGCAGCCCGGTGCCGCCCTCGTCGGTGGTGAACAGGCGGTACGCCACGAACAGGAACGGTGCCTGGAGCAGCGGTGGCAGGCATCCGGCGAGCGGGTTGGCCCCGACCGAGCGGTAGAGCGCGAACAACTCCGCCTGGAGGCGGGCGCGATCGTCCGCGTACCGCCGCTGGAGCTCACGGACGCGGGGAGCGAGCGCCGCGCGACGCCGCTCCCCGCGGACCTGCGCGACGGTCAACGGGGCGATCAACAGACGAACGGCAATGGTGAAGACGACGATGGCGGCGGCCGTGGCGCCACCGCCCGCGAGCGGTTCCAACCCGGCGGCGAGCCCGGCGACGACGGCGCCGGCCGCGCCGACGGCGTCCTGAAGTGGCGTGAAGGCGAGCATGATAAGACCCCTCGGTGCGATTCCGGATGCGCGCCGGCGGGGGCGCGCGAGGACAACGGAACCGGCACGCCGCGACGGCGCGCGTGCCGACCGGAACCGGCCGCGTCACCTGATGGCTATGCGGCCGAGGGGTGGTAGCCGGGTGCGCGGGGGCGCGGCCGGCCGGGCGCATCCGGATCGACCTGGCGTGGCACCCGGCGGGTCCGGGCCCGCGCCCGGAGCGCGCAGCCCTCGCGGGGCGCGCGGCTGGCCGGCACCGCGACCAGACGGACCGCCAGGAGCACGGCGAGGAGCACGAGTGCCGCGCCGGCGAGCAACTCGGCGGGGCGGTCGGTGAACACGCTAAGCCCGGTGAGCGCGGCAGCCCACCAGCCGACCAGAGTCCCGACCACGTCGCCCACGCTAAGGGGTACTGTCACGTCACCCTTTGTGACGACGACACGCCGACGCCGCGTTTCCCGCGGACAGCACCGTGGGTAACGACTGCACCGACCCGGCGCGGACGGACCGCGACCGGCCGAGACGGACGGTGATTCCTGATGACCGGTCAGGTGGTGGCGGCGCCGGAGCGCACGGCCGACGGGACCGACCTGCTCACCGTGGGTGTCGAGGAGGAGTTCCTGCTCGTCGACCCGCACACCGGGGTCGCCGTGCCGGCCGTCGACCTGGTCATGGACCAGGTCCCCGCCGAGCTGCGGGGCCAGGTCGAGCGGGAGTTCCAGACCAGCCAGATCGAGATCGGCAGCCCGCCCGGCCTGGAACTGAGCTCGATCCGCCACTCGCTGGGCGTACTGCGGGCCGCCCTCGCCGACGCCGCCGAGCGGGCCGGCGTCCGGCTGCTCGCGATCGGCACCGGCCCGGTCGACGGCCCGGTGCCGCCGGTGGTCGACAAGCCCCGCTTCGACCGGATGCTGGAGCGCTTCCGGCTGCTGGTGCCCGGACCCGGCAACAACGGCATGCACGTGCACGTCGGCGTGCCGGACCCGGACACCGGCGTCCAGGTGCTCAACCACGTCCGGCCCTGGCTGCCGGTACTGCAGGCGGTGACCGCGAACTCCCCGTTCGCACGCGGAGCGGACTCCGGGTACGCGAGCTGGCGCTCGGTGGAGTGGGAACGCTGGCCGTCGGTGGCGCCGACGCCGTTCCTCGCGTCCCACGAGCACTACGAGCGGCTGATCCGGCAGCTGATCGCCAGCGGCGTGATGCTCGACGAGGGAATGCTCTACTGGTACGCCCGGCTGTCGGCGAAGTACCCGACCGTGGAGATCCGCATCGGCGACGTCTGCCCGTCGGTGGACGACTCGGTGCTGGTGGCCGCGCTGGTCCGGGGCATGGTGGCCACCGCCATGGACGACATCGCCGCCGGCCGCCCGCCCATCCCCACCGACCACCACCTGCTCGTCGCCGCCCACTGGCGGGCCGCCCACGACGGCCTGGAGGGCGAGGGCGTCGACCTCACCGACGGCGAGCTGCGCCCCGCCTGGGAACTGCTCGACCAGTTGGTCGCGCGGCTGCGCCCGGCGCTCGACCGGCACGGCGACCTCGACGAGGTGAACCGGCTGCTGGCCGGGCTGCGCCGGCACGGCAGCGGCGCCGCGCGGCAGCGGGCGGTCTTCGCGCGCACCGGTGAGCTGCTGGCCGTGGTGGAGGACGTCGCCCGGCAGACCCGTGGCCGGGATCGATCCGTGACAGGATGAACGCGTGACGCAACGGTTGATCGTCATCGGCGGCGACGCCGCCGGCATGGCGGCGGCGTCCCAGGCCCGACGCCGCCGCGGCCCCGACGACCTGGAGATCGTCACGTTCGAGCGGGGGCACTTCACCTCGTATTCGGCGTGCGGCATCCCGTACTGGATCAGTGGCGTCGTGCCCGAGCGGGACCAACTGGTCGCCCGCGACCCGGCGACGTTCCGGGAGAAGTTCCACGTCGACGTGCGGCTCCGGCACGAGGTCACCGCCATCGACCTGGGCCGGCGCGAGGTGGTCGCCCGGGACCTCGACCGCGGCGGTGAGGTCCGCGAGCGGTTCGACATCCTGATGTACGCGACCGGCGCCGCCCCGGTGCAGCCGGACTGGGCACTCGCCGACGTGGGCGGCGTGTTCGGTGTACAGACCCTCGACGACGGTGCCGCCCTGCGCGACTGGTTGGACGCCGACCCGCAGCCCCGGCGGGCGGTGGTGGTCGGCGGCGGCTACATCGGTGTCGAGATGGCCGAGGCGCTGATCCGGCGCGGCCTCACGGTCACCCTCGTCGAGCAGGCCGAACAGCCCATGTCCACGGTGGACCCGGACATGGCCGAGCTGGCGACCGACGCGATGCGCGGTCTGGGGGTGCAGGTCCGCACCGGCCTGCGGGTGACCGGCCTGGCGGAGCGGGACGGGCGGGTGTCCGCGGTGCACACGACGGAGGGGCCGATCCCCGCCGACCTGGTCGTCCTCGGTCTCGGCGTACGCCCCAACGTCGAACTGGCCGAGGCGGCCGGGCTACCGATCGGGCCGAGCGGCGCGCTCCGGGTGGACCGGCGCATGCGCGTACCCGGGGTGGACGGCGTGTGGGCGGCCGGCGACTGCGTCGAGAGCCTGCACCGGGTCAGCGGGATGCCGGTGAACATCCCGTTGGGCACGTACGCCAACAAGCAGGGCCGGGTCGCCGGCATCAACATCGGCGGCGGGTACGCCACCTTCCCCGGCGTGATCGGCACCGCCGTGACCAAGGTCTGCGACCTGGAGGTCGGCCGCACCGGGCTGCGCGAGCGGGACGCGGTCGCGGCCGGGTTCGAGTTCGTGTCGGTGATCGCCGAGTCCACCAACCGGGCCGGCTACTTCCCCGGCTCCCGCCCGATGACCGTCAAGCTGATCGCCGAGAAGCCCAGCGGCCGGCTGCTCGGCGCCCAGATCGTCGGCTGGTCGGAGGCGGCCAAGCGCATCGACGCCCTGGCCGTGGCGCTGTGGAACAAGATGACGGTGGACGACATGACTGCGCTCGATCTCGGCTACGCCCCGCCGTTCGCGCCGGTCTGGGACCCGATCCTCATCGCCGCCCGCAAGGCCGTCGACGCCCTCGCCGCCTCCGGCCGCTGAAAGGAAGGGCCCCTTGTTAACGCCTCGTGCATAGCAGGGGCCCCTTCTTAACACCGGGCCCGGCAGGATGGCGGCGTGACGATCCCCGAAGGGCTGGGCTGGGTACGGAACAAGGCGGGCGGGCCGGAGTGGCTGGCCGCGCTGCCCGGGCTCCGCGACGAGTGCGCCGCGCGGTGGTCGCTGCGGCTGGGGCCGCCCTTCGCGTACGCCTTCGCCTCGCTGGCGCTGCCCGCCGAACTGCCGGACGGCGCTCCCGCCGTACTCAAGATTCAATATCCGGACGCGGAGAGCGCCCACGAGGCGACCGCTCTCGCCCGGTGGAACGGCCACGGCGCGGTCCGGCTGCTGGCGCACGACCCGGAACGCCGGGCGCTGCTGGTCGAGCGGTGTGTTCCCGGATCGCCGCTGCACGACCTGCCCATGGAGGCGGCGCTGGACGCGGTCGTCGAGCTGATCCCCCGGCTCTGGGTGCCGGCCGGTCCGCCGTTCACCCCGCTCGCCGAGGAGGCGGCCGGCTGGGCCGACCGGATGCCGGGCAAGTGGGAGCGGGCCGGTCGCCCGTACGAGCGGCGGCTGCTGGAGGTCGCACTCGGGCTGACCGCCGACCTGGTGTCGAGCCAGGGAGTGCAGGTGCTGGTCAACCAGGACCTGCACGCCGGCAACGTGCTGCGGGCGACCCGCGAGCCGTGGCTGGTGATCGACCCGAAGCCGCTGGCCGGTGAACGGGAGTTCAGCGTGGTCCCGATGATCCGTGGCAAGGAGCTGGGGCACTCGCCGGCGGCCGTGCTCCGGCGGCTCGACCGGCTCAGCGCCGGGCTGGGGCTCGACCGCGACCGGGTACGCGCCTGGACGGTCGTCCAGACCCTGGCCTGGAGCATCGACGCCGGAACCGTCTTCCCGGACCACGTCGAGGTCGTCCGCTGGCTGGCCGACGGCTGTTAAGAAGGGGCCCTTGTTCTACCCGAGGCGTTAACAAGGGGCCCTTCCTTCAATCCTGGCAGGTGGCGCACCAGTACAGGTTGCGGCCGGCGAGGTCGCCCCGGCTGACCGGGGTGGCGCAGCCGTGGCACGGCGCGCCGGGGCGGCGGTAGACGTACACCTCGCCTCCGTGCCGGTCGACACGCGCGGCCCGGCCCATCGCCTCGGGCAGGTGCTCGTCGCGGACGGTGTCGATCCGGCCGCGCTCGACCGCCTGCCGCATCAGGGCCACCAGGTCGTGCCAGAGCAGCTCCCAGCCGTCCCGGGTGAGCCCCCGGCCGGGCATCGTCGGCGGCAGTCCCGCCCGGAACAGCGCCTCGGTGACGAAGATCAGCCCGGTGCCGGCCACCACCGACTGGTCGAGCAGCAGCGCTGCGAGCGGGGTCGGGCTGCGGGAGATCCGGGCGTACGCCCGCTGCGGGTCGGCGTCCTCGCGCAGCGGATCCGGGCCGAGCCGCCCGCGCAGAGCGGCCAGCTCGGGCGGGGTGAGCAGCTCGCAGGCCGTCGGGCCGCGCAGGTCCAGCCAGTGGCCGTCGCTGACGAGGCGCAGCCGGACCTGGCCGACCGGCTCCGGCGGCTCACCGGGCCCGTCGGTGAACTTCCCGTACAGCCCGAGGTGGACGTGCAGGGTCAACTCGCCGCCGTAGTGGTGCAGCAGGTGCTTGCCGTACGCCTCGGTGGCCTCCAGGACGGACCCGCTCAGGCGCGCGACGCCCTCGGCGAAACGGCCCTGCGGGCTCGCGGCCTGCAGCTTCTCGCCGGCGAACAGCTCGGCGTGCCGGGCTGCGAGGCGGTGGATGGAGTGACCCTCTGGCACGGGTGCCAAGCGTAGCCAGCCGCGTCGGCACCGGCACTCGACCTGCGCCGGACGGGACGGCGGCGCCTGCCACCCCACCGCCGGTGCCGCCGGTCGCCGTCCGGGCCACTGTCCCGTCCGGGAGGCCCGGTCGCGATTCGGCGTTATTCCTGACGGGCATGAATATGCCGGTCAGGAATAGTGCTGTCCGGCGAGATGCCCTCCGCGGCCGGCGAGAGTGTCGCGATCGTGACGTCTGGGTACCTCCAAACCGTTACCGCGCGGGCGCCACCCGCTCCACCGGCTGCCGGCGCATCGATCAGGAGGTGTGAAATGGTGAGAATTCCTTCCCTGTCGCGCCGGACGGAACCGGCGCGCGACGACACCGCCGTCCGCGACGACACCGACGGACCCGGCACCCATCGCGGCGCAGCCGACGGGCGGGACGGCGACGCCGACCGCCGGGCCGCCGACCGGGCCGCCGCGGCACGCGCGGCCACCCGATCCGGCCGGGAGGCCCCGGGTACGCGCACCGCGGCCGACCCCGCGACCGAGCGGACGCTCGACGGCCGGACCACGGACCTGGACCGGGACGGCACCGCGACGCGGGCCGACCGGGACGACACCGCGACGCGGGCCGACCGGGACGGCGACGGCGTGCCGGACCGGGCGGAGCGGCCGGTGGTCGCCGGCCCGAAGCCGCGGGCCAGCCTGCTCGCCACGATCGGGCTGATCACGGCGGTCGCCGGTCTGCTGTTCGTGCTCACCGGCGCGCTGGCCGGGTACGGGATCGGGCTCGGCACCGCTGGCGCGGTCCTCGCCGTCCTGGGCCTGATGGCCACGCGGCGGCGGCACGTCGCGGGTACGACGGACGCCCTGCTGGGCATCGTGGCCGGGCTCGGCGCCGTGGTCCTCGGCGTCCTGGCGATGACCGGCCAGTTCGACTGGCCGACCACCGACGGCGACTGGGTGACGCGGTTCCGGGAGTGGCTCGACTCACAGTTTGTGGATCGCTTCTAGCGGGCACTGTCCGGGCCGCCGGTGGTGCGCCGGCGACGCCGGTGGTTCACCGGCACGAGCCCGACCAGACTGGTGGTTCACCAGTCGGGCGACACCCGATTCGGGGGCGGCGGTTCGCCGCCCCCGAAGTGTGTCCGGGCCTGGACGCAACGAAATGCCGCCGAACCAGGGTCAGAAGCAACGATCCGACGGCTTGTGCAAGGTCCTGCGGTGGATCCTGCCGGCTCGCGCCACATACCGTTGGATAACGGCGCCAGCCCGCGGGCCGAAGGTGGCCGGGCGCGCCCGACCCCTGGGAGCAGGACAATGACGATGGACGCCACCAGCCAGCGCTTCCTGATGTGCCGGCCGACGTACTTCGCCGTCGACTACGCGATCAACCCGTGGATGGACCCGACCGCGCCGGTGGACGCCGACCTGGCGATCCGGCAGTGGGAGCAACTGCGCCAGATCTACCGGGACCTGGGCCACACCGTCGAGGAGATCACTCCGCTGCCCGGCCTGCCCGACATGGTCTTCGCGGCCAACGGCGGCACGGTCATCGACGGCAGGGCCATGGCCGTGCAGTTCCGGGACCCGCAGCGCGCCGACGAGGCGCCCGCGTACCGCGCCTGGTTCGAGGCCGCCGGCTTCGAGCTGTACGACCCGAAGCACGTCAACGAGGGCGAGGGCGACGTCCTGCTGGCCGGCGACCACCTGCTGGCCGGCACCGGGTTCCGCACCGCGCACGCCTCGCACGCGCAGCTGCAGGAGGTCTTCGGCTACCCGGTGATCACCATGCAGCTGGTCGACCCGCGCTTCTACCACCTGGACACCGCGCTGACCGTGCTCGACGAGCGGACCGTCGCGTACCTGCCGGAGGCCTTCTCCCCCGGCAGCCAGGCCGTGCTGCGGCGGCTCTTCCCGGACGCCGTCCACGCGACCATGGCCGACGCCGAGGTGCTGGGCCTCAACGCGGTGAGCGACGGCCGGCACGTGGTGCTGCCGGCGCAGGCCACCGACCTGGCCGCGAAGCTGCGGGACCGGGGTTACGAGACAATCGGGATCGACCTGTCCGAGCTGCGCAAGGCCGGCGGTGGCCCGAAGTGCTGCACGTTGCGACTCCGTCAGGGAAAGGCGAGCAAGTGATCGAGGACAAGCTGCGGACGCCGGATGCGGTCCGCGACGCGGAGCGGTGGACCGCGCACAACTACCACCCGCTGCCGGTGGTGATCTCCTCGGCCGAGGGCGCCTGGCTGACCGACGTGGACGGCCGTCGCTACCTCGACTGCCTGGCCGGCTACTCGGCGCTGAACTTCGGCCACCGCCACCCGGCCCTGATCGGGGCCGCGCACGCCCAGCTGGACAAGCTGACCCTGACCAGCCGCGCCTTCATCCACGACCAGTTCGCCGACTTCTGCCGGGAGCTGGCCGAGCTCTGCGGCAAGGACCTGGTGCTGCCGATGAACACCGGCGCCGAGGCCGTGGAGACCGGCATCAAGGTGGCCCGCAAGTGGGGCTACCAGGTCAAGGGCGTCGCACCGGGCCAGGCGAACATCGTGGTGGCCGAGGGGAACTTCCACGGCCGCACCACGACCATCGTCAGCTTCTCCACCGACGAGGACGCGCGCGCCGACTTCGGACCGTACACGCCGGGCTTCACGGTGGTGCCCTACGGCGACCTGGCCGCGCTGACCGCCGCGATCGACGAGAACACGGTCGCGGTGCTGCTCGAGCCGATCCAGGGCGAGCAGGGCGTCGTCGTGCCGCCGGAGGGCTACCTGCCCGGCGTACGCCGCGTGTGCACCGAGCGGAACGTGTTGTTCATCGCCGACGAGATCCAGTCCGGCCTGGGCCGCACGGGCGCGACGTTCGCCTGCGAGCACGAGGGTGTCGTGCCGGACATGTACCTGCTGGGCAAGGCGCTCGGCGGCGGCATCGTCCCGGTGTCGGCCGTCGCGGCGGACGCCGAGGTGCTCGGTGTGCTCAAGCCCGGCCAGCACGGCTCGACGTTCGGCGGGAACCCGCTCGCCTGCGCGGTGGCGACCGAGGTCGTCCGGCTGCTGGCCACGGGTGAGTTCCAGCGCCGCTCCGCCGAGCTGGGCGCCCGGCTGCACGCCGGCCTCCAGGCGCTTGTCGGCAAGGGTCTGCTCGCCGTGCGGGGCCGGGGCCTGTGGGCCGGCCTGGACATCGACCCGGCGCTGATGAGCGGCCGGGAGGCCTGCGAGCGGCTGATGGAGCGTGGCGTCCTCGCCAAGGACACCCACGGTTCGACCATCCGCCTCGCCCCGCCGCTGGTCATCACCGAGGAGGAGATCGACCACGCGGTGGCGCAGCTCGCCGCCGTCCTGGCCGGCTGAGCACTCGTACGCGGAGAAGCGCCGGGCCCGTTCGGTCCCGGCGCTTCTCCGTTGGTCAGCGCGGCAGGCGCATCGCCATCGTCGGCGCCTCGGCCATCACCGACGCGGGCGTGTACGGGGCTCCGGCCGGCAGTTCGTCCGGGCGGCCGACCTGCACGCCCGGGTACAGCTCGACCATGTCGCCCTCGGCCAGCACCCGGGACTGCCGCGGCTTGAGCGGGATCCGGTCCGCCTCCGCCATCGAGCCGCCGGGCCGGACGCCGGAACCGTTGGTGCTGATGTCGGTCACGATGATCTCGCCAACCCGTAGCTCCAGCTCCAGATGGCTGCGGCTGATCCAGCGGCGGGCCTCGTCGTTGAGCCACTGGCCGAGCACGATCCCGCCGTCGGTGTCCGGCGCGCGGCCGACAAGCACCGGCTCGGACTCGGTGAGCACGAACCGGCGGCGGATCAGCCCACCGATGCGTACCGCGAGAACCGCCGACCGGGGGCGCGGCCCCGCGTCGCTCAGCCGGGTGCCGTGCCGGGGGCAGGTCGGAACGCCACCGCGCAGGCTCGGCGGCGGCTGGGTCACCGGGCTGCGGTCGGTCACCGCGGCCAGGTCGGCGAACGCGCCGCCCCCGCCGCCTTGGCCGAACAGCGCGCACGGGGACTCCGGGCAGCGCCAGAGCCGGGCCAGCAGCTTGCCCCCCGCGGGCGACCGCTCCCCGGCGACCGGGGTGTCCCCGCCGCCGACGTGGGCGACGAACATCGGGCCGCCCTGCCCCGGCACCGCGGCCAGCACCCGGCCGGGCTCGTCGGTGACCCACGGGTAGCGCCCGCGCAGCCCGTCGAACCGGGCCCGGCTGAGCACCGGCAGGCCGAGCAGATCGGCCACCTCCAGCATCCGGTCGCCCGGGTTGTCGAGCACCTCGACGAGGCCGTCGTCAGCCCACCGGCGCACCACCATGCGCTCGTTCGAGGTGAGGTCGGCGTCGGACAGCATCGCCCGGTGCACCACCGCGTAGACGGGGACGCTGTCCTCCTCCAGGTGACGGGCCAGGGCGTCGATCACCATGCCGAGCCGGAGCAGGCTGGCCGGCCGGCCGCCGTCGATGTCCTGGTAGCGGATCACCTCGGCCAGGTCGAGCACCGCCCGGGCCAGCGACGGGTCCGTGCAGACCCGGCCCTCGATGGCGTCCAGCACCTTGCTGATCTCGAACCTCATCGGAGCTCCCCCACGATGCCGTCGATCCGTCGGGCCAGGTCCAGATCACGCTCGGTGACGCAGCCGACCGAGTGGGTGACGCAGCGGAACGTGACCGTCCGCCAGCGGATGTCGATGTCGGGGTGGTGGTCGACCTCCTCGGCCACCACAGCCACCCGGTCCACCAGTGCGATGGCCTCCGGGAAGCTCGCCAGCTCCACGGTGCGGGTGATGCCGGCCTGGTCTCCCGACCAGCCGGGCAGCCCGCTCAGCTCGTCTCGTACCGCCTCCGCGGTGAGCGCCTCTGCCATGGGGAGACCCTACCGGCAGCCTCAACCGGCACGCTGACCAGCAGCGGCGGGTCGCCGTCAGCCGGTGCGCAGGGGGCGGCCGACCTCATGCAGGTGCGCCAGCGCCTGCCGGTACGACTCGACAAGCCCCACCTCGACGTACGGGACGCCCCGCTCGGCGCAGTACGCCTGGACGACCGGCCGGGCCCGGCGCAGGTTGCCGCGTGGCATGTTCGGGAACAGGTGGTGCTCGATCTGGAGGTTGAGGCCGCCCAGCGCCGCGTCGACGATCCGCCCGCCCCGCACGTTGCGCGCAGTCAGCACCTGCTTGCGCAGGAAGTCCAGGTCGTCGTCGGCGGACGGCATCGGCATGCCCTTGTGGTTCGGCGCGAACGAGCAGCCCATGTACAGCCCCCACAGCCCCTGGTGAACGGCGGCGAAGACCAGCGCCTTCACCGGCGACATCACCAGCAGCAGGCCGCCGGCGTAGAGGACGGTGTGCGCGGCCAGCAGCGCCCCTTCGGCGGTCCGGTGCCGCATCGGCGTACGGAACCGCCCGTCCGCATCCCGGCCGAGCACCGCCCGCAGGCTGGCCACGTGCAGGTTCAGCCCTTCCAGCAGCAGCATCGGGAAGAAGAGCACCGCCTGCCGGCGGGCCAGCCACCGGGCGAAGCCCCGGGTGGCCCGGGCCTGCTCCTCGGTCCAAACCAGCGCACCGGCCCCGACGTCCGGGTCCTCGTCGGCGTGGTTGGGGTTGGCGTGGTGCCGGTTGTGCTTGTCGACCCACCAGCCGTAGCTGAGCCCGACGGCGAGGTTGCCGGCGAGCAGGCCGACCAGTTCGCTCGGCCCGCGCCGGCGGAACATCTGCCGGTGCCCGGCGTCGTGACCGAGGAAGGCGACCTGGGTGCTGGCCACCGCCATCAGGACGGCGACCGCCACCTGGGCCCACGAGTCGCCGACCAGGGCGACCGCGACCCAGGTGACGGCGAACAGCCCGGCGGTCAGCGCGATCCGGGCCGCGTACCGGGCCGGCCGGCGGTCCAGCAGGCCCGCCGACCGGATCCGCCGGGACAACTCGGCGTAGTCGCTGCCCTGCCGCACCGGTCGATCCGTCACGACTTCCAGCATGCTGCACCGCCTCCTATCTAGGTCCCGGTCGCGCCGATCCGCCCGACCCCCGTCCCTGAGTCTTCCGGGATCGGTTGCTCTGGGTAATCCCACACGCCCCCGGATCGGCGGTAGGGCACGCCCTACCGGCACCGGGGAGCCACCACCATTGCCGGCCCGGCCGGTCAGCTCATCCGGCCGACGGCGGACCGCAGCCGGGCCAGGTCCCGCCGCCGCCGCTCGTAGGTGGCGGCCAGGCCGATCAGCGCCAGCCCACCGGCCGCGAGGAAGATCCACCGGGGCAGCAGGTCCCAGGTGCGGGCCAGTTCATGAAGCGCGAGCGGGGTGAGCGTCAGCGCGCCGAGTACGACCGGCGCCTGCCAGCGCCGGATGGCACCGGCGAGCACCGCCGCGAGTGCCGCGAGCCCGAGCAGGAGCCGCCGCAGCGGCTGCGGATCGGCGGCGACCAGCACCGACGCGAGGGTCGGCAGCAACCCGGCGGCGAGGCCCGGCCCGATGGCCAGCCAGCTGGTCAGGCCGGGCCGGGTCCGCAGTGCCACCGCCCCGGCGACCAGGGCGAGCGCCGCCGCCGGCAGCGTGTACGCCTCCAGCACCGCGACGTCGCCGGCGGCCAGGAGCAGCCAGGTGCCGAGCAGTTCGCTGCCCCCGGCCACGGCGGCGAACAGCCAGCGCGACTCGACCGGCTCGCCCCGGCGCAGCAGGCGCAGCCCGACGGCCGCACCCCACAGCACGCAGACGGCGGCCACGTGCCGCAGCGACTCCACGGCGAGCAGGAACGCCACCACCGCGACGGCCTGCGCGGCCGCGTCCAGAGCCTGTCGCGTCGTCACGGTCGCCCACGAGCTGCCGCCCGCCGCGACGGCCGGGGCCGGCACGGCCGGGGCGGCGGCACCGTGACCGGCCGGGGTGTCCTGCGCGCGGCGGGCGGCGTCCGCCGGAGCCGGCCGGGCCGGCAGCGGAGGCGGCAGCGCGGCGGCGACGGCGAGCGTGAGCACCGCGACGGCGAGCACCGAGAACGCCGCCGCCCGCAACGGCAGGCCCGCCGCCAGCGACGCGGTGATCGCGAGGGCGGTCACCGCCACGACCGCCGCGAGCGCCCCGGCGAGCCGGGCGACGGCCCGCCGACCGACCACGCCGATGACGGTGCCGGTCACCACGAGCGCGGCGAGGCCGGTCAGGGTGCCGGCCCTGGTGGCCAGCAGACCCGACAGCCCGGCGCCGGTGAACACCAGCCCGAGCGGCAGGACGACCGGGACCAGCAGCGGGCGCGGGGCGGGCAGGGCGGCGGCCAGCACGGCGACCAGGCCGAGCAGCAGGGTCGCGGCCGGCAGGACCGGCCATGGCGTACCCGCCGCCCGGAGCAGCACCGGAAGCGCCGCCGCCAGGAACGGCACCGCGACCAGGGCGGCCCGCCACCGGCGGCCGGCCGGGTGGTCGACCCGGGATGCGGCAGGTGGGGCGGTCCCGCCGTCCGGTGACCCCGGGATGCCGCGTTCCGCGCCGGTCGACCGGCCATCACCGGGCAGCGCCGTCGCGAGGACCGTCAGCGGGGCGGCGGCCGCCAGCGCGAGCAGCGCCAGCCCGGCGGGCACGTCACCCGGCACCGCCTCGACCGCCGGCACCCCCGACCAGGCCGGCACGTCGCCGTACGGGCCGAGCAGCGCGGTGAGCACCACCGGCAGGAGAGCGGCCACCGCCACCGCCGACAGGCCGACGCCGGCGGTGACCAGGACGGGACCGCTGCCCGCGACGACGAGGCCGAACGCGGCGAGCAGGACCGTCAGGGCGGCGTACAGCGTCACCGGTTCGTCGCCCGCCACCGCCACCGGCGCCAGGCCGACCGGCACGAGCGCCACGGCGAGCGCGGTCGACGCGTACCGGGTGAGGTCCGGCCAGTGTCGACGGACCGCGAGCAGGCCTGCCGGCAGCAGCGCGGCGGCGGCGAGCGCGGCCCGGGCCTGCCACCACTCCGGCGCGCCCCCGGCGAACGTCGCGAGGGTGGCACCGGCCGGCACGACAAGCAGGACGGCGGCGAGCCCGCCGCCCGCCACGCCGCGTTGCACACCACTGCCCCGCCGGCCGAGCGCGGCGACGACGAGCCCGGCCAGACCGGCCACCGCGAGCGCCGCTCCGGCACCGGCCGGCGCGGCGAGACCGACCAGCAGCCCGTGCCCGAGCAGAGCGGCCCCGGTCACCGCCGACGCGAGGACCGGCGCGGACCGGGCCGGCCGGCGACCTACCGCGAACCCGAGCAGCGCCACCGCCGCCACGAGGTCCAGCGCCACCACCGCCGGCCAGGGCGCGGCCCACCCGGCCGGCACGGCGAGCACGGTCGCCCCGGCGCCGGCCGCGGTCAGCGGGAGCCGTACGGTCCGGGGCAGCAGCAGGGTGGCGGCGGCCACGACGGCCGCCACCGCGACCGGGAGCTGCCACCCCCAGTCGAGCACCGGCCCCGGCCCGGCGTCCTGCCACGGCGGCAGCGAGCGGACGACCGCGCCCCCGGCCACGGTCACCACCGCCACCGCGGCGACCTGCGCCAGGACGCCGGTCACCACCAGCGCCCCGACCAGGGGGCCGGTCCGCCACCTGGCCGGCAGCGACCGGACGGCCCCGGCGAGGAGCAGCACCACCAGTGCCGACAGCACCAGCAGCAGGCCCTCGCGCAGCTCGGCGACCGGCCGCAGCATCGTGGCCGCCAGCACCGGCACCAGCAGCGCGCCCGCCACCCGCCGGAACACCGGCCCGCCGGCGAGCAGTGCCGCCGCGAGGAGGGTCGCCGCCACCAGCAGCAGCGGAAGCCCGGCCAGCACCGGCGTACCGGCGAACCGCCCGGCCGCCAGCGGCACCAGCGCGCAGCCGGCCGCGACGGCCAGCGCGGCGGCGTACCCGAGCCAGGCGACCACGAGCCCGGCCAGGACGACCGGCCCCCCGCCGGCACGCAGCGGAACCGCCACCAGCAGGTTCACGACGGCCACGCCGACCAGCACCACCGCCCAGCCGCCCGCCGACGGCCGGAACTCGGCCGCGGCCAGCGGCAGCACCGGCTGCACCGTCAGCAGGGCGGCGAACCAGGGCACGGTGAGCCGGCTGAGCCGGGCGTACCCGGCGGCGACCGCCGCGCCGGCCCCCCCGACCAGCGCGGCGTACCGGGTGCCCGGCCAGCCGGTCACCCCACCCAGGTCTACCGCCCAGGCGGCGTACCCGTCGAGGAGCACCAGCAGCAGGCCCACCGCGGCGATGGTCTCCGCGGTCCCCCGTAGCCCGCGCCGCACCGCCACCAGCGGCACGGCCAGGAACAGCGCGGTGACCGCCGCCAGGATCAGCGCCCGGCCGACGACCCCGACGGTCGCCCAGGCCACCGCGGTGAAGACGACGGCGGCGGTGCCGAGCAGCAGTCCGCCGAGGACGAACAGCACGCCCTGCACCGTGCGGGTGGAGGTCTCCGCGCCGCCGGGCCGCGCTGGCACCGGCCCGGCCACCGGCAGCGCGGCCGGACGGCCCGGCGCCGAGGGTCGCGCGGGAACCGCTGCCGGGAACTCCGCGCGGATCGCGGCGGCCAGCGCCGTCCGACGCTGCCGGGCCGCACCCAGCCGGTCCGCGACCTGCTGGTACGCCTGGCGCGCCCGCTCCACCTCCGCGGCGAGGGTGACGATCTCCCGGTCGAGCCGGATCACCTCGGCCGCCGGCGGGTACGGCGGGCGGCCACACCCGGAGCAGCCGGTGCCGAGATCGGCCGGCGCACCGCAGGCGGGACAGGGGTAGGCGGAGTTCTCCACGCGGCCATCCTCGGCCAGCGGAGATCATCGGACCAGAGTGCGCGTACCTAGTCCCGACTGATGATCGACAGCAGCAGCTCGTGGGTCTCCGCGTCGGCGGCCGCCACGAGCCCCCGGCCCGCCGGCCCGACCGGACCGCCGTCGATCCCGCTGACCACGCAACCGGCGGCGCGGCACAGCGCGATGCCGGCGGCGAAGTGCACGCTCCCCGACAGGTCACCGCCGTCGGTGACGTACGCGGCACGCCGGCCGGCCGCGACCCAGGCCAGCGCCAGCGTCGTCGACACGACCCGCGGCCGGAACCGCTCGACGAACCGGGGATGGGCCAGCAGGTCCACGGCCCGGAACGCGGGTGCGCTCGGGAACGGCGGATCGAGGTTGACGTCGACCAGGCGGGTGTCGGGGGCGGGCGTCAACGGCGAGTCCACACCGTCCTGCCGGAGCCGGGCGGTCGTACCGTCGGTGTGGAAGATCTCGCGGTTGAACGGATCCGCCACCGCCGCCGGCCCCTCGCGCAGCGCCACGTTGACGGCCACCAGCATGCTGCCGGCGGCGTAGTTCAGCGTCCCGCACAGCGGGTCGACCAGCCACTGGCGTGCGGCGTCGGCCCCGCCCTGCCGTCCGCCCTCCTCGCCGAGCACCCCGTCGTCCGGCCGCGCGGCGCGAAGAACGTCGAGGATCCTCCGCTCGGCCGCCAGATCGGCGACGGTGGCGAAGTCCCCGCCGCCCTTGTCGACGCGATCGAGGCGCCTCCCGTACAGCTCGCGTACCACGTCGGCGCCGGCACGGGCGGCGGTCACCGCGACCTCGACGTCGGCGAGGCCCGCGTACGGGTCGGTCACCGGGACGGGTGTCCGATCGGCTCCGCCCCGGCGACCCGGCCGACGAAGGCCCGCCAGGCGTCCGGGGTGAAGACCAGGGCCGGCCCGGCCGGGTCCTTCGAATCGCGGACACCCACGACACCGGGCAGGTTGTCGGCGACCTCGACGCAGGCCCCACCGTTGCCGCTGCTGCGGCTGCTCTTGCGCCACCGGGCACCATTCAGGTCCATGACTCCGCCACTTCCGCGATCAGGTCGACTGACTGCCAGTGGGACAGCGCCTCGCCCCGCACGTTCTCCCACGCTGCCAGTATCGCCGCGATGTCTGCGGGATCGCTAACCACTTGCCCCTGCAACTGAGTGTCCAGATAGCCGGCCATCCGGTGGTCGGCACTGGCCGCGATGACGAACGGCCCGTTCAGCCCGGCGTACGCGCCGACCGCGGCGGGCACGACGTGCAGCCGCACGTGCGGTGCCGCGCACGCGGCGACCAGGGCGCGCAACTGCTCCCGCATGGTCTCCCGGCCACCGACCGGCCGCCGCAGCACGGCCTCGTCCACCACGGCGGTGAATTGTGGAGGATCGTCCCGGCGGAGGATGCCCTGGCGGGCGAGCCGCCCGGCCACCAGCCGCTCGATGTCGCCGGGAGCGTGCCGGCCGGCGGCGGTCAGCACCGCGCGGGCGTAACCCTCCGTCTGGAGCAACCCGGGCAGGACGTTTGCCTCGAACCAGCGCAGCGAGATTGCCTCGCGCTCAATCTCCTGCCACGGACGGAACCAGGTCAGATCTCGACGTCTCGAAGTGTCCGGCCATATGTCCGCCACGTCCCGACCGAGGACCTCGGCAGCCGCCGCCCGGTGCCTCGGGTGCGGAATGCGACCCTCGGCGAGCCAGCGGGAGGTCGTCTTCGGGTCGACACCCACCCGTTCCGCGAGCGATTCCGTGGTGTGGCCGGTCTCGTTCAGGGCAGCCCGAAGTGCGTCGTTCATCGGCCCTCCATCAGATGTCCTGGATTTCTGGCGACCATATCGCTACGGGGTGTAGTTGTCCGACCGCAAACGGCAAGTTGGTCTGAAGAGGACGGTGTGAGCCGGTGGTGGACCCGAGACCCGCCGGTCGCGCTGTCGGGGCCGCCCCCTGATCGAGCACCCGGGGCGGCCCCCTCCACGACCCGAAGGAGGCCGCCGTGCGCCCGATCAACCTCGCCCCGAACACGACGATCCGCGTTCCCGAGCAGGGCTACCGGTTCGGCACCGGCCCGCTGACCCTGACCATCACGGAGGTCGTCGCGAGCGAGGTGGCTGACGGCAAGGTGTGGGTCCGGCTCAAGGGCCGCGAGATCCGCCCCGACTGGTCGGTGGCGCCCCGGGAGCGATTTGCCGAGGTCCGGCTCGACCTGGTCACTGAGATCGAGCCGGTGCGGGTGCGGTGAGGCACCGGCGCAGGACCGAGCACGTGCCGTCCCGCCCGACGTGGCGCTGCCGGGCGTGCGGCATCGCCTGGCCCTGCTCGCCGGCGAAGCTGCGCCTGCTGGGCGAGTACCGCAACGATCGGACCGCTCTCCTGGTCTACCTCGCCACCTGCCAGGAAGAAGCCGCCCGCCAGCTGGCCGGGCTCGGTGACGTGCCGCCGCCGGGGTGCCTGGCCGAACGCTTCACGGGTTGGGCCCGAGCCCGCTAGCTGGGCCTGGCGGGGTGGGCGGCCCGGCACCGGCGTGTCGCGTGGAGAAGGAACATCGCACTGCGGCGGTATTCCTCTCCGGCATATTTATGCCGGAGAGGAATACCGCACGTGAGCGACCACAGTTCGCCCGACGACACGCCCGACAGGTGGCGCGGACCATCCCGGAGAGCCGCGTGGACCTACGGGCGGGTGTGTTCGTACACCCAGGCGGAGTAGTCGGGGTTGCCGCTGTCCACCCGGGACACCAGGATCTCCGGTACCTCGTACGGGTGGCTGGCCTTGATCTGCTCGACCAGCGCGCCGACCCGGTCGGGCGCGGTCTTGAACTGCACGGACCACTCGGTGCTGGTCTCCACACCCTGCCGCCACCAGTAGGTGCTGTCCACCTGGCCGCCAACCTGGGCGCAGGCCGCCAGCCGGCCGGCCACGGCCGCGGCCGCGAGCACGTCAGCGACCGAGCGTGCGTCCACCACCGTCGTCACCACGCAGATCTGGTCCACGAGCGCACCCTACGCGGCGCCGTCCCGGTTGGCCGCGATCCACGCGTCGATGCGTCCCCACCAGTCGAAGAGCCAGTCGATGCGCTCCTGCTTGCCGGCCGGCACCTCCTCCGGCGGCACGGACCAGAAGCGCATCACGATCCGCTTGTCCATGGGCAGTTCCCGCCACACGTCGGCGACGGTGAGCATCCGGTCCAGGCCGGTGTGCGCCACGAAGATGACGCCGGCGTCGGGAGCGGCCTCCAGCGCGGCGAGCAGCCCGCCCGGCTGCGGGGCGAGCACGTGCCGCAGCCGTTCCGCCCGCAGCGCCATCAGGTCGTGGCCCAACTCGCGCAGCCGCTCGATGGCCCGGAGCCGGCGCTTCGGGGTGAAGTTGCCGCCCTCGGGGAAGATCACGAAGGCGTCGTCGTCGTCCAGGCCGGTGGCCAGGTACCCGATCTGCTCGGTGACCGTGCCGCGGCCGTCCGGGCCCGGTGCGATGAAGCGGCTCGGCAGCCGGTTGAGCAGCACGTCGATCGCCGGGTCCCACTGGAGGCTGTCCTTGAGCACGATCCGCGGCTCCCGGCGGAACCAGTTGACCAGGGCGTGGATCAGGATGAACGAGTCGCCGGGTCCGGCGTGCCGGCACACCACCAGCTCCGGCCGGCCGGGCAGGGCGGTGTCCGGGTCCGCGCCGGCCACCTCGATGGACAGTCGCAGCGTCCACCGGGCCTGCCAGAACAGCACCCGCAGGAACCAGCCGGCGAGCACGTAGTGCGCCCGCTGGAAGGCCGGGGACCGCACCCGCCAGCCGAAACCGGAGGCCACCCAGAGCGCGAAGAGCGCGATCAGGGCCGCAGCGTCCCAGATCAGGTAGACCACACCGATCCAGAACAGCCGCAGCGGCCGCAGCCGGCCCGGGACGAACGGCGAGACGGCCAGGGCGAGCAGGGCCCAGACGGGCACCGTCGTCACCATGAGGACGGCGAGCAGCACCACGCCCGGTGCGAGGAGCAGCCGGCGCAGCCACCGGGGTGGTAGCGGCATCAGCGCTCCAACTGGGCCAGGTAGTGCCGGGTGGCCGTGTACGCCCGGCTGATCCGCCGGCCCACCGCCGCCATGTCCCGGTACGCCCACGGCGTGTCGTCGCGGGGCCGCAGCCCTCCGGTCGGCAGCACGTGCACCTCCACCCCGAGGGGCACGGCCGCCAGCTCCCGGGCGAACCGGTGCCGGCGGGCGATCTCGAACGCGACCTGGGCGATCTCCCAGGGCCGCCGGGGCGGGCTCAGCTCCCGTTCGATCCGGCCCACCTGGAGTACGAAGATCCGCGCCGCCCCGGCGGCCACCGCCTCGCCGATCGGGATCGAGTTGACGATGCCCCCGTCGATGTAGTGCTGGCCGCCGATGCGGGCCGGGGGCAGCAGCCCCGGCACGGAGGCGCTGGCGAGGACGGCCGGCACCACCGGCCCACTGTCGAACCAGTACTCGGCGGCGCGCTCGATGTTCGCCGCGCAGCAGCGGAACGGCACCCGCAGGTCCTCGAAGGTGGTGTCCGCGCCGAGTTCGCTCTCCAGCAACTTGCGCAGCGGGCGTGGCGAGTGCAGGTGGGTACGCGCGGCGAACCGGCGCAGCTGCCGGGCCACCGAGTCGCCGTACACCTCGCTCGCCTCGGGCGAGGCCCAGAGCCGGACCAGGCGGTCGGTGACCGCCTCGGTGGGATCGGCGGCCACCAGGGCGCCGTTGACCGCGCCGATCGACGTGCCGAGCACCAGGTCGGGCTGGATGCCGGCGCGGAACAGCGCCCGCAGCATGCCCACCTCGACCGCGCCGAGGACGCCGCCGCCCCCGAGCACGAACGCCACCGGTCCCCGCCCCATGCTCCTCATCCTGGCACGGCCGCGCCGCACGCCCGTTCCAGGTGTTACGGGGGGACCGTTGACAGGTGGGAAACATTCACGCAACCTGATAGCGCTCCCACCCCGAGGCAGGTGCGATCCGTGAAGCCGGCACTGCATCCCGGCCGGTTGCTGTCCCGCAGGTACCGGCTCATCGACCAGATCGGCGCCGGCGGCATGTCGGTGATCTGGCGGGCACACGACGAGGTGCTGGACCGGGTGGTCGCCCTGAAGGTCCTCGTGCCGTCCCTCGCCGCCGACGCCCGGTTCCGGGACATGGTCCGGGAGGAGGCGCGCGCCGCCGCCCAGCTGGACCACCCGCACGTGACGTCGGTGCACGACTACGGCGAGACGGTCGCCCCGGACGGGACGATCACCTCGTACGTGGTGATGGAGCTGCTGGCCGGCGAGGAGCTGGAGCTGCGGCTGACCGAGGGCCCGCTGCCCTGGGCGGAGGCGGTCGAGATCGGCGCACAGGTGGCCGACGCGCTCGCGGCCGCGCACCGGCTGGGCATCGTGCACCGGGACGTCACCCCGGCCAACGTGATGATGACCCGGACCGGCGCCAAGGTGCTCGACTTCGGCATCGCCACCCGGATCGGCGCACCGGACGAGGACGAGGACGGCGGCACCTTCGGCACCCCCGCGTACGTCGCTCCGGAACGCCTGGACGGCGCGCCCGCCCAGCCGGCCACCGACGTCTACTCCCTCGGCGTGCTGCTGTTCGAGGCGCTGAGCGGGCGGGTGCCGTACCCGGCCGACACCTGGGAGCAGCTCAGCTCGGCGCTGGTCGAGGGCGCCGCGCCCACGCTCGGCGACGTGCCGGGCCTGCCGCCGGAGGTGGCCCGGGTGTGCCTGCGCTGCCTGGCGCGGGACCCGGCCGCGCGGCCGACCGCCCGGCAGGTCGCCACGGTGCTGCGCGACCAGATGCTCCCCGCCGATCCGCAGGCCGCGACGATGCTCGCCCCGACCCTCACCCTGCCCGCGCTCGGCGCGCCGGCCGGCCAGCCGCCGCAGACCGCCACGGACCGGGACCCGACCGCCGCGGAGCCGGACCCGGCCGACACGGGTCGGGGGCCGGTCGACCCGGAGGGCGCGGACCACCCGCCGAGGCAGGCGGATCCCGGTACGACCACCGCGCCGCCCGCGACGGAGCGAGGGCGACGTCGCCGGCTGCGGCCCGTGCTGGTCGCCCCGATCGTGCTGGTCGTCGGCGCCGCGGTGGCAGTGCCGGCGCTGCGGCAGGAGGAAGCCTCCCCGCCCCGGTCACAGCCCTCGGCCGGGCCGGTCGACCCGTCCCCGTCCGGCGCGCCGGACGTGGTGGCGACGCCGAGCGGCCGGCCGGCGCCCACCACGGGCACCCCGGTGCCGGCGCCCAGCCCGGACGGCGACAGCCTGGTGGCCGCGGTCAACCGGCTGGACGGGGTGATCGGCGCCGGGCTCAGCGACGGTGGCATCCGCTCGGACGTCGGCGTGGACTTCCGCAACGAGCTGCGCAACCTGACCGACGCCGCCCGCACCGGCCAGGACGACCTCGCCGAGCGGGTGGCCCGGCTGCGCGACAAGGTCGCCGTCCGCCTGCGCGACGGCGCGATCACCGAGGCGTACGCGGCGAAGCTCGACAGCGCCGTCGCCGCCCTCGCGGTGGCCCGGGCCTGATCGGCCGGCTGGCTTCAGCGGGCGGCGACGCGGGCCGGTTCGCGGACCGGGGCGGCGGCCTCGGCGACGAACCGCCGGAAGACCGCCTCGTAGCCCTCCGTCAGCCGCGCGGTGGAGAAGTTCTCCGCGACGTGGGCGACGCAGGCCGCCGGGTCCAGCCCGGTCGCCGCCCGCAGCGCCGCGGGCAACTCGTCCGCCCCCGCGCAGATCAAGCCGGTGCGGCCGGGCTCGACCAACTCCGGCACCGAGCCGCGGTTCAACGCCACGACCGGGGTCCCGGTGGCCATCGCCTCCAGCATCACCATCCCGAACGGTTCCTCCCACTGGATCGGCATGACCAGGCACCGGGCGTCGAGGAGCAGCCGGTACGTGGCCGCCCGGTCGGCGTCGAGCACCACCGTGACGTCGTCGCCCAGCATCGGGCGGACCACCTCCTGGTAGTAGCGGTGCTCGGCGGGTTCGTTGCACTTGCCGGCGAGGACCAGCGGCAGGCCCGCCGCGCGGCAGGCGCGGATGGCGACGTCCGGCCCCTTGTCCGGGCTGAACCGGGCCAGCCAGAGCACCGGTCCCCGGCCGGGGACCCGCTTGTGGGGGATGCCCTCGACGTCGAGCGCGTTGTGCACGGTGCCGACCCACGGCAGCCCCGGGTTGAGCCGCCGCTGGGCGTGGGAGATTGCGACCAGGCCGACGCCACGGTCGGTGTCGCTGAGCACCGTGCCGTACTCCCCCACCGGGTTGCCGTGCACGGTGGCCACCGTCGGCACCGCCCGTCGCCCGGCCACCAGCGGGCCGATGGTCGTGTGGTCGTGGATGACGTCGAAGTCGTCCGGGCCGATGAGGTGGTTCACCTGAGCGAGGTGGGCCAGTTCGGGCAGGGACTCGCCGAGCCGGTCGTACTGCAGTTGCGGGACGGTCGACACGAAGCGGGCGGCGGTGCCGGTCCCCTCGCCCGCCCCGAACAGCGTGACGGCGTGGCCACGGGCGACGAGCCCGTCCACCAGTCCGGCGACGACGTGCTCCAGCCCGCCGTAGCCGGGCGGCGGCACCGACAACCACGGCGGGACCACCATGGCGATCCGCAGCCGCCGCTCAGCCGAGCCGCCGTCCGGGTGGTTCACCGCCACGAGTCCTCCCCCTCGGTGCCTGGCCGCCGGCCGCTGTCGCCCCGGGCGGTCGGTGGCGGTTTCCCGGTGACGACCCGGCTAAACCGGACAGACCGGCCATTCAGCCGCCTACCAGCAGGTGATCCCGGACCGCCCGGACCCCCTCCGCCGACCACGCCACCCGCTCGGCCTGGTCCCGTTCCCACCACGACCGGACCACCCCGCCGAGGACCACGGTGTCCCCCTCCACCTCGACGGTCACCCGTTCGGTGCCGATCCCGCGCAGCAGGGCCCGCTGCACGTCCCGCCGGATGCGTTCGGTGTCCGGCCGGCCGGCGGGCCGCACCGCCACCAGGTTCGTCACGCCGCGTACGCCGCGCAGCCGCCGTACCTCGGCCTCCGCCGTCCGCCGCTGCCAGCCGAACTCCACCTCGCCGCGGAGCATCACCCACCCGTTGGCGACCGTGACATCGAGCCGCTCCGCCGGCACGAAGCTGTCCCACTCCAGCGCCCGGCTCACCGCGATCGCGATCTCCCCGTCGGTGTACTGCTCGGTGCCGAGGAGCCGGACCTCCAGGTCGTCGGCGACCGCACGGACGCCCCGGACCCGCTGCGCGCAGCGGTGCGCCGCCCACTTCCGGGCGTACCCGTCCACCCAGCCGGTCAGGGTCACGACGCCGTCGTCGACGGTGACCCCGATCTCCTGCGGCTCGACCCGGGGATCCCAGGCGAGTTCCTCCAGCACGTCCCGCTGGATCTGCGCGTCGGTGCGGACGGCCGTGGTCGTCATCGCTTCCCTCCGTACACCTCGGTTCCCGGACGTCCGACGGTGCCCGGCACACGGGTGACGGCGGTTCACCCGGTCCGGGTGAACCGCCGTCGGAGAGAGGCGCGGCGGGTGGCGGAGCCAACCCCCTTGGCTCCACCACCCGCCGCAGGAGGGAGGAGGAAAGTCCGTACCTCGTTAGGACGCTTCGGCGAGCGTCACGGTTGCCGTGGATTCGGCGCCGTTTCGCTTGTACGTCACCTCGACCCGGTCGCCCACCTTGCCGGCCTGGACCGCGCCGACCAGGTCGTCCGAGTCGTTGATCACCTTGTCGCCGAAGCGGATGATGACGTCGCCACGCTGGAAGCCGGCCTTCTCGGCCGCGCTGCCCGGCGTCACGGCGGCGACCAGCGCCCCGCCGCCCTCGGCGCGGTTGACGCTGACGCCGAGCGTCGGGTGGCTGACCTTCTCGCCGCGCTGGAGCTTCTCGGCGACGTCCTTGGCCTTGTTGCTGGGGATGGCGAACCCGACACCGATGTTGCCGGTGCTGCCCTGGCCGCTGGTGGCGATGGCGGTGTTGATGCCGATCACCTCGCCGCGCGTGTTGACGAGCGCGCCGCCGGAGTTGCCGGGGTTGATCGGCGCGTCGGTCTGGAGCAGACCCGCAATCGACGAGACCCCCTGGCCCGGCACCGGCTGGGAGCTGCCGGCCTGGATCGTCCGGTCCCGGGCGCTGAGGATGCCGGCGGTCACCGAACCCTGCAGGCCCAGCGGGCTGCCCAGGGCGAGGACCTGGTCGCCGACCTGCATGGCGTCGCTGTCGCCGAACGTCGCCGGCTTCAGGTCGCTGACCCCCGAGGCCTTCACGACGGCCAGGTCGGTCTTCGGGTCGGTGCCGATGATGCGCGCCTGGGCCGTCTCGCCGTCGGCGAAGATCACCCGCACGACGTCACCGCTCGCCGAGGCGATGACGTGGTTGTTGGTCAGCACGTAACCGTCGGCGCTGAGGATCACGCCCGAGCCCTCACCGTTGCCGGTGGTGATCGACACCACGCTCGGCTGCACCGAGGCGGCGATGCGCGGCAGGTCCGCGCCGTCGAGGACCGGTGCGGCGGAGTACGTGCGGGTGGGGCCGGAGTCGCCGCCCAGAGCGAGCGCGAGGGCGCCGCCGGTGACACCGGAGCCGAACATCAGCGCCAGCACGAGGACACCCGCACCGGCGAACTTCGCGACGCGTCCCGGGCGTGGGCCCGCCGGGCCGCCCTGCGGCGCCGCCCACGGCGGCATCGGCTGCCCGGCCAGGTGGTGCGGCTGGCCCGGGTGGTGCGGCTGGCCGGGACCGCCCGGCTGGCCCCCACTCCAGCCGGGCTGCTGCCCGCCGTACCAGGGCGTGTTCGGGTAGCGGTGCTGCGGATAACCCGGCGTCCCGTACGGGTGCCCGCCGTACGGCGCGGCGCCCGGGTAGGTCGGGGTGGCGGCGGGCGGTGCGCCCCGGCCGCCGGTGGCGGACGCCGAGGCCGGCGGGGCGGAGGTGGCCTCCGGCGCGGGCTCGGTGCCGCCGGCCGGCGCGGACGCGGTGGCGGTCGGGGAGTCGGACTGCGCGCGCTCGACGGGAGGCAGCTCGGCGGTGGGGTGCGACGGCTCGGCGTCGGTCGGGGCCGGCCGGCGCTGCGGGTCGGACTCGTACTCGGTCATGGATCCACCTTCTTCCCTGCCACTTCGACCAGCCTGTAACCCACCTGAGGGTTGGCTGAAAGTCATACTTCGTCGTCGTCCGGTTCCGGTGCCAGCGGCAGCCGGACCCGGAACGTCGCGCCCCCGCCCGGGGTCTCCGCCACCTCGACCGTGCCGTGGTGCGCGGCCACCAGCGCCGCGACGATCGCCAGCCCCAGGCCGGTCCCGGTGTTGCCGCCGGCCCGGCGGGTCCGCGCCGCGTCCGCCCGGTAGAAGCGCTCGAAGACCCGCTCGGCCTGGTCCGGGGAGAGTCCCGGCCCGGTGTCGGCGACCTCCACCACGGCCAGGTTGCCGGGCTCGGACCGCAGTCGCAGGGTCACCGACGCCTCCGGCGGGGTGTGCGTCAGGGCGTTGGTCATCAGGTTGCCGATCACCTGCCGCAGCCGCGCGTCGTCGCCGTACACGACAAGCGGCCCGGAACCCGGCACGATGTCCAGCTCGATCCGCCGGTCCGGGGCCACCGCCCGCGCCGCCTCCACCGCGTCGGTGGCCAGCACCGGCAGCTCGACCGGGGCCGGCGCGAGCGGGCGCTCCCGGTCGAGCCGGGCGAGCAGCAACAGGTCCTCCACGAGCAGGCCCATCCGGGCCGCCTCGTCCTCGATCCGGCGCAGCAGGTCGGCGGTCTGCTCGGGAGCGGTGGCGGCCCCCTGACGGTACAGCTCGGCGAAGCCGCGGATGGTGGTCAGCGGCGTACGCAGCTCGTGCGAGGCGTCCGCGACGAACTGCCGCATCCGCTCCTCCGACCGCCGGGCGCGGGCCTCGGACGCCTGGGCGTTCGCCGCGGCGTCCCGGGCCGCGGACTCGGCCGCGCGAGCGGCGGCCTCCGAGGCGGCGCGGGCGGTGAACGCCGCCTCGATCTGGGTGAGCATCGCGTTGAGCGCCCGGGACAGCCGCCCGAGTTCCGAGGTCGGGCACTCCTGTCCCGCCTCGGGATCGGGCACCCGGCGGGTCAGGTCGCCGCCGGCGATGGCCGCCGCCGTCTGCTCGATCTCGACGAGCGGCTTCAGGCTGGTCCGGACGATCGCCGCGCCGATCGAGGCGAGCAGGATCAGCACCGCACCGCCGACCAGCAGGTCTATCCAGACCAGCCGCTTGACGGCCAGGTCGACGTCGGTGAGGTGTTGACCGATCGCCATCCACTTGCCGCCGGGCAGCTCGGTGTAGAGGATGCGCCACCGCACGTGGCCGTTCTGCGCCCGGACGGTGTGCGGTTCACCGGCGAGCCGCGCGAACTCCTCGGCCTGCGCGGGCAGCCGTGGCAGGTCGGCGGTGGTGAAGCGCTGTTCGTCGAAGACGGCGACCAGCTCGCCGGTCCGGGAGTCCTCGGCCACCAGCAGGTAGTCCGTCGGGATGCCGAACTTGCCGGACTGCTCCTCGATCACCGCCGCCTGGATGTTGCGCGCCGAACCGGTCAGTTGGGAGTCGACCTGGCCGACCAGGTAGTCGCGGAGGAAGTACGTGGTCAGCGAGCTGATCACGAGCAGGGCCAGGGCGACCAGGGCGAGAACCGCCGCGACCAGCTTGACCCGCAGCGGGACGCTGCGCAGCTGCGCCTTCGCCTGGACGACGACGCTCACGCCGCCGGCTTGCGCAGCACGTACCCGACCCCGCGCAGGGTGTGGATCAGCCGCGGCTGGCTGTTGTCGACCTTGCGCCGCAGGTACGAGATGTACGACTCGACGATGTTGTCGTCGCCCCGGAAGTCGTAGTTCCACACGTGGTCGAGGATCTGCGCCTTGGAGAGCACCCGGTTGGCGTTCAACATCAGGTAGCGCAGCAGCTTGAACTCGGTCGGCGACAGCTGCACCCGCTGCCCCGCCCGGTACACCTCGTGGGTCTCCTCGTCCAGCTCCAGGTCGGCGAAGGTCAGCCGGGACGGCGCCTGCTCGCCGGTGCTGGTGCGGCGCAGCACCGCCCGGATCCGGGCGGTCAGCTCCTCCAGGCTGAACGGCTTGGTGACGTAGTCGTCGCCGCCCAGGGTGAGCCCGCGGATCTTGTCGTCGGTGGCGTCCCGCGCGGTCAGGAAGACCACCGGGGTACGGGTGCCGCCCTCGCGCATCATCCGGATGACCTCGAACCCGTCCAGGTCGGGCAGCATGACGTCCAGCACGACCAGATCGGGGCGGTGGTCCTTCGCGGCGTTGAGCGCGGCGCTGCCGCTGGTCGCGGTCGCCACGTCGAAGCCCGCGAACCGCAGGCTCGCGGAGAGCAGTTCGAGGATGTTGGGATCGTCCTCGACGACGAGCAGTCGAGCCTCGGTCTGGGTAGCCGCCATGTGGCCCATCATCCGCGCCCAGGCTGCATCGGGCCTGGGCGGTTCCTGAAAAGAGCCTGTGAGGCGCCGCTCAGGCGGCCAGGTCGAGGTCCCGTTCGGCAAGCAGCGGCGGGACGGCGCGCGGGCGGGCCGCCGCCGGGCGGGCCGCCGGCACCAGGTGGACGGCCGACTCGGCGGCCCGGGCCAGCGCCCGCCGGTCCGCACCGGGCGCCGGATGCAGGGCGGCCGTCACCACCACCGACACCTCCAGCCCGCGCGCGGCCAGCACCCGCCGCAGCGACCGCCACAGGGTCTCGTCGCCGAGGAACGCCGCCGCGGTGGTGGCGGCGTCGGTCGTCGCGCAGCGGTAGCCGATGCGCAGCGGCACCACCGGCGCTCCGGCGTCGATCGCGGCCTGGAACAGGGCCGGCCGGAATCCGCCGCCCGGCCGGCAGCCCGCCGCGTCCCCGCACCACGTGGTGCCCTCCGGGAACACGGCGACCGGCCGTCCGGCCCGCAGCGCGCCGGCCACCCGCGCGACCGTGCGGGGCAGGTCGCGGGGGCGCGACCGGTCGACGAAGACGGCCCCGGCGGCGGCGGCGAGCTGACCGATGAGCGGCCAGGCGCGTACCTCGCGCTTGGCGACCAGGCGGGCCGGGGCCACCGCCAGCACCGCCAGGATGTCCAGCCAGGAGACGTGGTTGGCGACCAGCAGCGCGCGTCGCCGCGGCAGCCGGCCCCGGACCACCAGGCGCACGCCGAGCGCGCGGGCGGTGGTCCGCGCCCAGCCCCGCAGCAGGGCCCGCCGCTCCCGCGCCGGCAGCAGCGGGAGCAGCACGGCCAGCGCCGCCCCGGCGAGCAGCATCCCGAGCCCGGCGGCCAGCCGGGCCGCCCGCCGGACGGTCGGGACCGCCGGCACCGCACCGGGCAGGCACGCCGGCCCGCAACCGGACGCCGGCCGCCAGAGGTCGTACGCGGTCATCGCTCCGCCCCGCCGAGGAAGTGCCGCAGGTAGCGCGGGTTCATCCGGTCCAGTGCGAACAGCAGGTAGAAGTCGGCCACGCCGAAGTCCGGGTCGTACGCCGGTTCGCCGCAGACCCAGGCGCCGAGCCGCAGGTAGCCGCGGAGCAGCGGCGGTACCAGCGCGCGTGCCGCCGCACCACCGGTCGCGCTCGCGGGTGACGGCACGTCCGGCTCGCCGAACCAGGGGCGCAGCGGGCGTACCCGCAGCGGCGGCGGTGCGAGGTGCCGGACCCGGGCCAGCGCCCACACCTCGGCAGCGGCCCGCCCGCCGTCGGCCACCGGGACCGAGGCGCAGCCGCCGAGCCAGCGGGATCCGCGCAGGTGCAGGTACCGGGTGATGCCGGCCCACATCAGGTTGATCACGGCGCCCGTGCGGTGCTCGGGGTGCACGCAGGAGCGGCCGGCCTCGACCAGGTCGTCGCGCAGCGGTGCGAGCGCCGCCAGGTCGAACTCGCCCTCGGCGTACCGGCGGTCGACGCGGCCGGGCGGCAGCAGCCGGTACGTCCCGACGACCGTGCCGGTGCTCTCCTGCCGGACGATCAGGTGGTCGCAGTACGGGTCGAAGTCGTCCACGTCGAGCCCGCCGGTTCCGGGGCGCAGGGTGGCGCCCAGCTCGGCGGCGAAGACCTCGTGACGGAGGCGTTGCGCGGCCGCGACCTGGGTCGGGTCGTCGGCGATCGACAGCGTGTATCCGCTGGTGGTCAGCGGCGCGCCAGTGGTGGGCAGAACGGCCATGCGTCCTGTGTAGGGTCCTCGGGTTGCCGGTCGCGGTGGTGCGGAGTGTCGACCGGGTGAACGCCGGTGGGCGGGTCCGGTCATCCGCGTCCGGGCCGTCCGCCGCGCGGCGGTCACCGCCCCCGCCGTTCCGCCGGGCGACGTGGCAGGCTGCCCGGGCGGGCGGCGACGGGGCCGGCCCACCGACCGGAGGTACCCAGATGATCATCGGTTCGCGGTACAACGGCCCACCGGGCTCGGGCAACGGTGGCTGGAGCGCCGGCACCTTCGCCGCGGCGGCCCACGCCGGACCGGACGTGCCCGGGCCGGTGGAGGTGACGCTGCGCCGGCCACCGCCGCTGGCCACGCCGTTGACCCTGGACGCGGGCGAGGTCCGCGACCCGGACGGGCACCTGGTCGCCCAGGTCGCGGCGGTCTCCGGCTTCCCGGCGGTGGCGGAGCCGGTCGACCTGGCGACCGCCCGGGCCGCGTCGGCCGCGTACCCGGGGCTGGTGGACCACCCGTTCCCCGGCTGCTTCGTGTGCGGCCCGGACCGGGCCGACGGGCTGCGGATCTTCCCCGGGCCGCTGCCGGGCGGGCGGACCGCCGCCCCGTTCCGGGTGCCGGACGGAGTGGACACCGTCACCGTTTGGGCGGCGCTGGACTGCCCCGGCGGGTGGTCGGTGATCGCTCCCGGCCGGCCGTACGTGCTGGGTCGGATCGCCGCCGTGGTCGAAGCGCTCCCCCGGCCGGGCGACGAGTGCGTGGTGACCGGCGTGACGGCCGGCGCGGAGGGCCGCAAGGCGCGGGTGCACACCAGCCTGTACGCCCCGGACGGCACCCGGCTCGCCTGGGCCCGCGCCACCTGGATCGCCGTCCAGGCGTAAGGAAGGGCCCCTTGTTAACGGATTCCGAGGTGAAGGGGCCCCTTCTTAACATCCTGGCGGATCATTCCTCAGGGGGAGTCCCTCCTGCGCGAGACGGAGACGCGGCTACGGATCACGCCTGATTGACCTGGTTGCGCCAGGCGGCCACGCTGTGCAACGGCGTACCCCGACGCCACCACACGATGGGAGAAGAATGACTGACGGGCAGCGAAGCCCCACCAGCGACGGCCAGATCGTGGTGTCCGGCCTGACGAAGGTCTACCGCAACGTCCGCGCGGTCGACGACCTCTCGTTCACGGTCGAGCCGGGCCGGGTCACCGGCTTCCTCGGTCCGAACGGCGCCGGCAAGACGACCACGCTGCGCATGCTGCTGAACCTGGTCACCCCGACCGGCGGCCAGGCGACCATCGGTGGCCGCCGGTACGCGGACCTGACCGACCCGCTGCGGCACGTCGGGGCGGTGCTGGAGGCGTCCAGCGCGCACAAGGGCCGCACCGGCGTCAACCACCTGCGGGTGATCTGCGCGGCGGCCGGGCTGCCGCGCACCCGCGCGGACGAGGCGCTGGCGATGGTTGGCCTGACGCCGGCAGCGAAGCGCAAGTTCAAGGGCTACTCGCTGGGCATGAAGCAGCGGCTCGGCATCGCCGCCGCGATGCTCGGCGACCCGCGGGTGCTGATCCTGGACGAGCCGGCGAACGGGCTCGACCCGGAGGGCATCCGGTGGATGCGCGGCTTCCTCAAGAACCTGGCCGCCGAGGGGCGCACCGTGCTGGTCTCCAGCCACCTGCTGTCGGAGATGCAGCTCCTCGCCGACGACGTGGTGATCATCGCCGCCGGCCGGCTGGTCCGGCAGGGCCCGGTGGACCAGGTGATCGGCTCGATGGCGCAGGGCGCACGGGTACGGGTGCGTACGCCGCAGGCCGACGTGCTGACGACCGCGTTGAAGGACGCCTCGGCGACCGTGGACGTCGACGAGAACGGGGCGCTGCTGATCGGCGGCGTGGACGCGCCGACGGTCGGTCGGACGGCCCTGAGCGCCGGTGTGGAACTGCACGAACTCACCACGGAACGCCCCGACCTGGAACGGGTCTTCCTGGAGCTGACGGCCGGAAAGGCGGACATCCGATGACCAACCTCGTCCGGGCCGAGCTGCTCAAGATCCGCACCACCAGCACCTGGTGGTGGTTGGCCCTCGGCGCGTTCCTGTCCATAGCCATCGCGTTCGCCTTCAACGCCTGGCTCGCCACCGAGGTGTTCGATGGCAGGGGCGAGGAGTACGGCTACACGGCGGACCAGGCGACGGCAGCGGCGCAGGCAGCGAACATCTACACGTCGGGGCAGTTCCTCGGCCTGATGTTCGTGATGCTCATCGGCATCCTGATGGTCACCAACGAGTTCTTCCACCAGACCGCCACGAGCACCTTCCTGGCGACGCCGCGCCGTACCAAGGTGATCGGCAGCAAGCTGGTGGCGGCGAGCATCCTGGGCTTCCTCTTCTGGCTCGCCACCACGGTCATCGACCTGGCCGCCGGCGCCATCTTCCTGGCCGCCGTCGACCAGGGCCCTCAGCTCGGCGAGTGGGCCGTACAGCGGGCCCTGCTGTTCAACCTGCTCGCGTACGCGATCTGGACCATCCTCGGGGTGGGAATCGGCACCCTGATCACGAATCAGCTCGGCGCGGTGATCACGGCCGCGGTGCTGTACCTGATCGGTACGCAGGTGATCGGGCTGCTGTTCCTGCTGCTGTCGAACCTGCTCAACAGCCAGGCCGTGATCAAGTGGCAGGTCATCTGGCCGGCGGTGGCGTCGCAGGTCATGATCGCGGGCGAGGCCACCGAGTTCACGCCCGACTGGTGGGTGGGCGCGCTCGTGCTGATCGGGTACGCGATCGTCACCGGGACCATCGGGATCATGCTGACCCGCAAGCGCGACATCTCCTGAGCCGTGGGGTGGCCGGTGACGTCGTCGCCGGCCACCCGCCGGTCGGTTCGCCGCCGACCGCGCGGCACCGAACCACCGCCCGGCGTCAGCCGCCCGGGCAGCCCCGGCCGCCTTCCCGCGTCAGCCGCCCGGGCAGCCCCGGCCGCCGCTGACCGGGATGCACTGGGTCACGCGGGGCGCCGGTTCCTCGTCCGCGGGGGTGTGGCCGATCAGCGTGGTGCTCACCATGCTGCTCGCCAGCGCCACGGCCAGGTAGATCACCACCAGTCCGGCGACCGCACCGGCGAAGTGCCGCTGCCAGTACCCGTCCCGCGCGGGCCGGGCGAGCAGCAGTCCCGCGAGCGGAAGCGCCGCGTTGAGCACCAGCCCGGTGATCAGCAACGCGTCCGTGGTCGCGCCGAATGCCCGCGCCGCCTCCCGGGTCGGGGCGTACGGGTCCGACGCCCGCCGGACCAGGCCGGTGAGCAGCAGGAACGGGACGCCGTAGAGCCAGGCGAAGAAGATCGCGCCGAGGCCGAACCGCTTCACGACCCCACCCCGAGGGCCGCTGCCGCGACGGCGCCGACCGCGACGGCGACCGCCGCGGCCAGCGTGCCGGCCGCGACCACCGACCGGACGAAGCGGACGACCAGCGCGTTGACCACCAGGGTCACCACCGTCAGCGCCAACAGCGCCGGCAGCCCCCACACCACCCCGGCCAGCGCGAGCGACTCCGCCGGCGACAGGCAGCTGAACATCGCCGAGCAGTCGGTCCGGGGGGCTTGCGGCACGCTCAGCGTGCCCACCGTGAGCGCGGCGAGCACCGTCGCGTACCAACCCGTTGCGACAAGCAGACTGCGGCCGTACCGGCCGCGTACCCCCGTGGCGTCCATGGGCGTCGATCCTGCCGGCTCTACGGCGGTACGGCATCCGTACGGGTACTCAGCCCGCATAGCAGTCATCGGTGCCGTACGCAGCGTTTGCCGAACTTCTGGCATCTTCTGTGAAACCGACCACGCGACGGAGGCGGAAATGCCTGCCGGTTCGGTACGGCGTAGCCTTGGACCCGACTCGCGCGCGCCCGAGGATCGGCGCACGGCGTGACAACGAACTCGCGTGAAAGAGGCGATTACCGGCCGTGTCGACCCAGCAGACTTCGCAGGAGAACCCACTGGCGGGTTTCGGCCCGAACGAGTGGATCGTCGAGGAGATGTACCAGCGGTACCTCAGCGACCCCACCAGCGTCGACCCGGCCTGGCACGACTTCTTCGCCGACTACCGCCCCGCGCCGGGCGCGGGCGCGCCGCGCGGCGACGGTAAGGCCGCCGCACCGGCCGAGCCGCAGCCGGACGGCCAGCCGGAGGCGGCCGCCGCCACTCGGCAGCCCGCCCCGAAGGCGGCGAAGCAGCCGGAGGCGAAGCCCGCGCCGAAGCCGGCGCCGGCCAAGGAGGCTCCGGCGAAGGCGGCGCCCGCCAAGGAGGCCCCGGCGAAGCCGGCCGCCGCGAAGCCCGCCGCCAAGGCTGCCGCGCCGACCGCCGCCGGCCCGCAGACCACGCCGCTGCGCGGCGTCGCCGCCAAGATCGTCCAGAACATGGACGCGTCGCTGAGCGTGCCGACCGCGACCAGCGTGCGCGCCGTCCCGGCGAAGCTGCTGGTGGACAACCGCATCGTGATCAACAACCACCTCGCCCGCGGGCGCGGTGGCAAGGTCAGCTTCACCCACCTGATCGGGTACGCGCTGGTCCGCGCGCTGGTCGCGCACCCGGAGATGAACAACTCGTACGCCCTCGTGGACGGCAAGCCGGCCGTGGTCCGCCCGGAGCACGTCAACCTGGGCATCGCCATCGACCTGGTCAAGCCGGACGGCAGCCGCAACCTGGTGGTGCCCTCCATCAAGGGCTGCGAGCAGATGGACTTCCGGCAGTTCTGGCAGGCGTACGAGGACGTGGTCCGGCGTGCCCGCAAGAACGAGCTGACCATGGAGGACTACTCCGGCACCACGATCTCGCTCACCAACCCGGGCGGTATCGGCACGGTGCACTCGATGCCCCGGCTCATGCAGGGCCAGAGCGCGATCATCGGCGTCGGCGCGATGGAGTACCCGGCGCCGTACCAGGGCATGAGCGAGGCCACCCTCGCCGAGCTGGCGGTCAGCAAGGTCATCACGCTGACCAGCACCTACGACCACCGGATCATCCAGGGCGCGCAGTCCGGCGAGTTCCTGAAGGTGATGCACGAGCTGCTGCTCGGCGAGCACGGCTTCTACGACCAGATCTTCACCTCGCTGCGCATCCCGTACGAGCCGGTGCGCTGGATGCGCGACGTGGCCATCGACGGCGAGGGCCAGATCAACAAGACCGCGCGGGTGCACGAGCTGATCCACGCGTACCGGGTGCGCGGCCACCTGATGGCCGACACCGACCCGCTCGAGTTCAAGATCCGCAAGCACCCGGACCTGGACGTCCTCCAGCACGGGCTGACCCTGTGGGACCTGGACCGCCAGTTCCCGGTCAACGGCTTCGCCGGCAAGCAGCGGATGAAGCTGCGCGAGGTCCTCGGCGTGCTGCGCGACTCGTACTGCCGTCGCGTCGGCATCGAGTACATGCACATCCAGGACCCGGAGGAGCGGCGCTGGCTCCAGGAGCGGATCGAGCGCAAGTACGAGAAGCCGTCGCCGGACGAGCAGAAGCACGTGCTCAACCGGCTCAACGCGGCCGAGGCGTTCGAGACCTTCCTGCAGACCAAGTACGTCGGGCAGAAGCGCTTTTCGCTGGAGGGCGGCGAGTCGCTGATCCCGCTGCTGGGCGAGGTGCTGGAGGCCTCCGCCGAGAGCGGCCTGGACGAGGTCGTGATCGGCATGGCCCACCGGGGCCGGCTGAACGTGCTGGCCAACATCGTCGGCAAGCCGTACGAGAAGATCTTCTCGGAGTTCGAGGGGCACCTGGACCCGCGCTCCACGCAGGGCTCCGGCGACGTGAAGTACCACCTGGGCCAGAACGGCAAGTTCACCACGCCGGACGGCGAGCACGCGGTCAAGGTCTCGGTGGTGGCGAACCCCTCGCACCTGGAGGCCGTCGACCCGGTGCTGGAGGGCATCGTCCGGGCCAAGCAGGACCGGATCGACCTCAAGCTGGAGGGCTACACCGTGCTGCCGCTGGCGGTGCACGGTGACGCCGCCTTCGCCGGCCAGGGCGTGGTCGCCGAGACGCTCAACCTGTCGCAGCTGCGCGGCTACCGCACCGGCGGCACGGTGCACGTGGTGGTCAACAACCAGGTCGGCTTCACCACCGCGCCGGAGTACAGCCGCTCCAGCCTCTACAGCACCGACGTCGCCCGGATGATCCAGGCGCCGATCTTCCACGTGAACGGCGACGACCCGGAGGCCGTGGTCCGGGTCGCCCGGCTGGCCTTCGAGTACCGGCAGGCGTTCAACAAGGACGTCGTGATCGACATGGTCTGCTACCGGCGACGCGGGCACAACGAGGGCGACGACCCGTCGATGTCCAACCCGGAGATGTACAAGATCATCGACTCGAAGCGGTCGGTCCGGAAGCTCTACACCGAGGAGCTGATCGGGCGGGGCGACATCACCGTGGAGGACGCGGAAGAGCTGCTGCGCGACTACCAGGCCCAGCTGGAGCGGGTCTTCAAGGCGACCCGCGACGCCGCCACCACGCCGCGCCAGCTCAGCCGCCCGAAGCGGGAGGACGAGCCGGAGCCGCAGGTGGACACGGCGACCGACGCCGCGATCGTGAAGGCCATCGGCGAGGCGCACGTCAACCTGCCGGAGGGCTTCACCCCGCACAAGCGGATCCAGCAGCTGCTCGACCGGCGGGCCAAGATGTCCGTCGAGGGCAACATCGACTGGGGCTTCGGCGAGATCATCGCGCTCGGCTCGCTGCTGCACGACGGGGTCACCGTCCGGCTCGCCGGGCAGGACTCGCGCCGCGGCACGTTCGTGCAGCGGCACGCCGCGGTGGTCGACTCGGAGACCGGCGACGACTACATCCCGCTGACCTCGCTCACCGGCGACGGGGAGCGGTCCCGGTTCTTCGTGCACGACTCGCTGCTCAGCGAGTACGCGGCGATGGGCTTCGAGTACGGCTACTCGGTGGAGAACGTCAACGCGCTGGTTTGCTGGGAGGCGCAGTTCGGTGACTTCGTCAACGGCGCCCAGTCGGTGATCGACGAGTTCATCTCCTCCGGCGAGGTGAAGTGGGGTCAGCGCTCCGCCGTCACGCTGCTGCTGCCGCACGGCCACGAGGGCCAGGGCCCGGACCACACGTCCGGCCGCCCGGAGCGCTTCCTCCAGCTCTGCGCCGAGGACAACATGCGGGTGGCGATCCCGACCACCCCGGCGAACTACTTCCACCTGCTGCGCCGCCAGGCCCTGTCGCCGAAGCGCAAGCCGCTTGTGGTGTTCACGCCGAAGTCGCTGCTGCGGCACCGGCTCTGCATCTCCCAGGTCGAGGACTTCACCACCGGCACCTTCCAGCCGGTGCTGCCCGACGGCGGCGCCCCGGCGCCGGAGCAGGTGAAGCGGGTGCTGCTCTGCTCGGGCAAGGTCTACTACGACCTGTTCCAGGCCCGGCAGGAGCGCGGCGTCACCGACACCGCGATCATCCGGGTCGAGCAGCTGTACCCGATCCCGGTGGAGGAGATCCGCGCCGCCCTGGCGGCGTACCCGAACGCCGAGGACTTCGCCTGGGTCCAGGAGGAGCCGGCCAACCAGGGCGCCTGGTCGTTCGTCGCGTTGAACATGCTGGAGCACCTGGACGGTGTCCGGCTGCGCCGCATCTCCCGCCCGGCGGCGGCCGCCCCGGCGGTCGGTTCGGCCAAGATGCACGACGTCGAGCAGTCCGCCCTGATCGAGGCAGCCCTCCCGCGCCCGTAACGCACCGCGCACGACCGGCGGGGCAGGGACGTCACGTCCCTGCCCCGCCGCCGTCGCGACACCGACGAACGAGGAACCGGACATGTACTTCACCGACCGCGGCATCGAGGAACTGGTCGAACGCCGGGGCGACGAGCAGGTCAGCATCGAGTGGCTGGCCGAGCGCCTGCGCGACTTCGTCGACCTGAACCCCGAGTTCGAGACCCCCGTCGAACGCCTCGCCACCTACCTGGCCCGCCTGGACGACGAGGACGACGACTGACCCTCCCCAACTCCCCGTCGATCATGAAGTTGTAGCGGCGACACGCCGAGCGGAACGGCGATAACCTCATGATCAACGCGAGGGGTGGGGGCGGAGGACCCGGGCGGCCGCCCCGGTGATCTCCTAGGGTGGATCTCGTGGCGCGGAGTGTGTACCTGACCAGTGTGGGATCCGGCGGGGGCAAGTCGACCGTCGCGCTGGGGCTGGCGGAGCTGCTGTCCCGGCAGGTGGGCCGGATCGGGGTGTTCCGCCCGCTGGTCCGAGACGCCGTGCCGGACCCGATCCTCGCCCTGCTCAGCGAGCGCTACCGCGTCGAGCTGCCGATCGGGGACCTGGCCGGAACGACGTACGGCCGGGCCACCGCGATGGTCGCCGACGGGCGGCGGGAACGGCTGATCTCCGACATCGTCGAGCGGTACCGCGACGTCGAACGGCGCTGCCCCGCGGTCGTCGTGGTGGGCAGCGACTTCGCCGACGGCGGCGACGGCGCCGGCCCGCGGGAGCTGGCCTTCAACGCCCGGCTCGCCACCGAGTTCGGCAGCGTCGTGGTCCCGGTCGTCGACGGGTACGGGCAGGAGCCGGTTGCCATCGCGGCGGCGGCGCGCGGGGCGTACCACGATCTGGAGGACCTCGGCGCGACGGTGCTGGCGGTCGTCGCGAACCGGGTGCCCGGGCCGCTGACGCTGCCCGACCTGCCGGTGCCCACGTACGCGATCCCGGAGGTGCCGAGCGTGTCGGCGCCGACGGTGGCCGAGGTGGCGGCGGCGCTCGGCGCCACGCTGCTCAGCGGGGACGACGCCGCGCTCAGCCGCGACGTGCTCGACTACGTGGTCGGTGCGGCCCACGTGCCGACGCTGCTCGACCACCTGACCGAGGGCGCCCTGGTGATCATGCCGGGCGACCGCGACGACCTCCTGGTCGCCACGAGCGCCGCGCACGTCGCCGGTCAGGTGGCCCTGTCCGGGCTGGTGCTCACCCTCGGCGTGCAGCCGGACCCGCGCGCGATGCGGCTGGTGGAGCGGATGAAGCCGGGCCTGGCCGTGCTCTCCGTGCCGAGCGACAGTTACGACACGGTCTCCGCGTCCAGCCGGATCGAGGGCCGGCCCAGCGCCGGCAACCCGCGCAAGGTGGAGGCCGCACTCGGCGCGTTCGAACGCTGCGTCGACACCGACGACCTGGCCCGCCGGCTGCGGGTCAGCCGCTCCGAGCGGGTCACCCCGCTGATGTTCGAGTACGACCTGATCGACCGGGCCCGGACGCAGCGCCGGCACGTGGTGCTGCCCGAGGGCGCCGAGGAACGGATCCTGCGGGCCGCCGAGATCCTGCTGCGCCGGAACGTGGCGGACCTGACCCTGCTCGGCCGGCCCGACGACGTCGCACGGCGCACCCGGGAACTGGGCGTCGACATCTCCGGCGCGCAGGTGGTCGACCCGGTCAGCAGCGGGTGGCGCGACGAGTTCGCCGCCGCGTACGCGAAGCTGCGCGCACACCGGGGCGTCACGCTGGACCTGGCCCACGACATCGTGGCCCAGCCGAACTACTTCGGCACCATGATGGTGCAGACCGGGTACGCCGACGGCATGGTCTCCGGAGCCACCCACACCACCGCCGCGACCATCCGGCCCGCGTTCGAGATCATCCGGACCGTGCCGGGGGTGTCGGTCGCCTCCAGCGTCTTCTTCATGCTGCTCGCCGACCGGGTGCTGGTGTACGGCGACTGCGCGGTCAATCCGGACCCGGACGCCGCCCAGCTCGCCGACATCGCGATCTCGTCGGCCGACACCGCCGCCCGGTTCGGCATCGAGCCACGGCTGGCGATGCTGTCGTACTCCACCGGCAGCTCCGGCGCCGGCGCCGACGTGGAGAAGGTCGCGGCGGCCACGCTGCTGGTCCGGGAACGCCGCCCGGACCTGCTGGTCGAGGGCCCGATCCAGTACGACGCGGCGATCGACCCGGCGGTGGCGGCGACGAAACTGCCCGGCAGCGCGGTGGCCGGCCGGGCGACGGTCTTCATCTTCCCGGACCTGAACACCGGCAACAACACGTACAAGGCGGTGCAGCGGTCGGCCGGGGCGGTCGCGGTCGGGCCGGTCATGCAGGGCCTGCGCCGGCCGGTGAACGACCTGTCCCGGGGCGCGACCGTGCCCGACATCGTCAACACGGTGGCGATCACCGCGATCCAGGCCGGGGAGGCCGACTCATGAGCGAGCGGGTACTGGTGCTCAACTGCGGGTCGTCGTCGGTGAAGTGGCGGCTGTACGACGGCGACGAGATCGTCGACAAGGGCACCGTGGAGCGGGTCGGTGAGCCCGGCGGCGGCCCGGCCGACCACGAGACCGCCGTCCGCCAGATCCTCGGCGGGCTCGACCTGGCCGGGCTGGCCGCCGTCGGGCACCGGGTGGTGCACGGCGGGAGGCGCTTCGGCGAGCCGGTCCTGGTGGACGACGAGGTGCTCGCCGCGATCCGGGAGCTGGTGCCGCTCGCCCCGCTGCACAATCCCGCCAACCTGGTCGGCATCGAGGTCGCCCGGGCGGCCCTGCCGGACGTGCCGCACGTCGCGGTCTTCGACACCGCCTTCCACACCACGCTGCCCGAGGCCGCCGCCACCTACGCCATCGACCGGGACATCGCCGCCCGGTACGGCGTCCGCCGGTACGGCTTCCACGGCACGTCCCACGCGTACGTCTCCCGGCGCACGGCCGAGCTGCTCGGCCGCCCGTACGACGAGATCAACACCATCACGCTGCACCTGGGCAACGGCGCGAGCGCGACCGCCGTCGCCGGCGGGCGGAGCGTGGCCACCTCGATGGGCATGTCCCCGCTTGAGGGCCTGGTGATGGGCACCCGCAGCGGCGACCTGGACCCGACGGTCATCTTCCACCTGCGGCGGGAGGGCGGGATGGACATCGACGAGATCGACGACCTGCTCAACCACCGCAGCGGCCTGCTCGGGCTCACCGGCGCCAATGACATGCGCGAGGTGCTGGCCCGCCGGGCGGACGGCGACCGGGCCGCCACGCTCGCCTTCGACGTGTACTGCCGCCGGATCACCGCCTACGTCGGCGCGTACTACGCGCTGCTCGGCCGGGTCGACGCGGTCACCTTCACCGCCGGTGTCGGCGAGCACGCCGCGCCGGTCCGGGAGGCGGCGCTGGCCGGGCTGGAGCGACTGGGCATCGCCGTCGACCCGGAGCGCAACGCCGGCAGCGGCGACCGCGTCATCTCCCCGGACGGCACCGAGGTGGCGGTCTGCGTGGTGGGCACCGACGAGGAGCGGGAGATCGCCCGGGCGGCGCGGGAGGTGGCGGGCGCAGCCTGACGCCGCGCCGTCCCCGGTCGTAGGCGGCTCAGCCCAGGGCGAGCCAGGCGACCAGGACGGCCAGCACCAGCACGACCGCGGCGGCACCGATGAGCAGGGGCGTCCGGTTGGCGGCCGGCGCAGCGGGCTCGGGCGTGCTCGCGAAGGCGCGGAAGGCCTCGGTGTTGCCGCTCGGGTCGGAGTAGTTCTCAGCCATGCCGCAGACCATAGCGAAGGGCGTCGACACGCACGGTCCCCGGCCGGCGCGGCGCCCGCAGGTCGAGCCGGCCGGTGGACGTCATCCGTCCGGGTGGCGCGTGCTCCCGGACCGGTCGGCGGGACCGGCCGGGCGGCCCGGACACCTACCGTGGAACCGTGGGGGTGAGGTCGGGGCGGGGCACCCTGGTCGCCGCCGTGCTGACGGCGCTGCTGGCGGGCTGCGCCCCGGCCACCGCCGCCACCGGGGGGCCGCCGCCGGCGCGCCGGGCGCCCGAGGCCGCGTACGCCGTCGGCGTGCGTACGCTCACCGTCGATCCCGCGTCGGCGCGGCCCCTGCCGGTGACCGTCTGGTACCCGGCCGACGGCGGCGCGGTGGCCGACGGGCGGTTCCCGGTCGTCGTCTACAGCCACGGGCTGCACAGCCTGCCGGCGCTGCACGCCGGGCTCACCAGCCGCTGGGCGTCCGCTGGTTTCGTGGTGGCCGCGCCGGCCTACCCGCACACCCGCCGCGACGCGCGGCGGTTCGACCGCGCCGACGTACGCCACCAGCCGGCCGACGGCTGGCGGGTGATCCGCCACCTGGCGCGCCTCGACACCCGGCGCGGCGACCCGCTCGCCGGGCACCTGGACGTGACCCGGGTCGCCGCGGCGGGCCACTCGGCGGGCGGCTTCACCACGGCGGGCATGTTCACCATGGCCGGCCGGTCCAGCCCGGGCGGACCGGCGGCGCTGCTGCGCGCCGGCATCGTCATCGCCGGCGGCGGCATGGCCGGTGGCTTCGCCGGGCCGCCCGCGCCGGTGCTCTTCGTGCACGGAACGGCGGACCGGGTCGTGCCGCTGGCGGTCGGGCGGGCCGCCTACGGTCGGGCCCCCGGCCCGGCGGCCTTCCTGAGCCTGCTCGGCCAGGGCCACGGCGCGTACCTGGCGCCCGGGCGGCCCGGTTTCGACCAGGTCCTGGCCGGTACGACGGAGTTCCTCCGCTGGACCCTCTACGGCGACCCGGACGCCCGCCGCCGCCTCCCGACCGTCGCCCGCTCCCCCGGCGTGACGACCTTCGAGGAGCGCACCGTCCCCTGAGCGCTTAGCGACCCGACCAACAGGGCCACCCGCCCCGGACCCGCCCCGACGGATGATGGTCAGCCGGGAATGTGCCGGCGTATCGCCCGGCTGACCATCATCCGTTCCCCGGACGCCCCCGCGAGCGCGCCGGACCGGCCCCGCTCGCCGAGGAGCGCCCGCACCCGTCCGTGCCGGATCCTGCCCACCGGCGAGGGACAATCGGAGCCATGTCGCGTCGTCTCACCCCTGCCCTGCTCGCCGGCGCCCTGGTCGCGGCCGGCCTCGCCGGCTGTTCCACGGACACCGGCCGGCAGGCCGCCGCCCCGACCGGACCGCCCACCGCCACCGGCACCGGCACCCCGAGCAGCGCCCCGAGCGGCGCGTCCACGGCGCTCCCGGGCAGCGCGCCGCAGGAGCGCTTCGCGGTGGGCGTACGCCAGCTCGACCTGAACCGCGACGGCACCCGGAAGCTGCCGGTGACCGTCTGGTACCCGGCGGCCGGGGAGCCGGGCGACCAGCCGCGCCGGTCCCTGCCGGCGGCGTCCGGCCGCTTCCCGGTCGTCATGTTCAGCCACGGTCTGGGCGGGCGGCCGGCCGACTACGCGCCGCTGCTGACCCGCTGGGTGGCGGCCGGGTTCGTGGTGGCCGCGCCGACGTTCCCGCACACCGCGCGGGGCGGGGACGGCAACGTGCTCGACGTGCTCAACCAGCCCGCCGACGTGTCCTACGCCCTCACCCAGGTGCTCGCCCTCGACCAGCGCAGCGACGATCCGTTGCAGGGCCGGCTCGCCACCGACCGGGTCGCGGCGGCCGGCCACTCCGCCGGTGGCGTGACCACCATCGGGCTGTTCACCACCGGCCGGGACGAGCGGCTCGACGCCGGTGTCGTCTTCGCCGGCACCGCCCTGGGGGTCGGCACGGCGTTCGCCGGCGCCGCCGCGCCGCAGCTGTTCGTGCACGGCGAGGCGGACGAGGTCGTCGAGTACGCCGACGGCAAGGCCGTCTACGACAAGGTGCCGTGGCCGAAGGCGATGCTCAGCCTGCCGAAGGGCGACCACGGGCGCGGCCTGCTCAGCGACGGCGTCTCCCTCGGCGTGGTCTCCGACACCACGGTCGACTTCCTGCGCTGGACGCTCTACGGCGACCAGGCCGCCAAGCGCCGCATCCCCGCCGGCGCCGCCCGCAACGACATCGCCGTCCTCGACAACCACCTGTAAGGAAGGGCCCCTTCTTAACGCCTGGCGTTGTAAAGGGGCCCCTTCTTAACGGAGTCAGGCCGCGTGGTCCACGACCACCTTGCCGAAGACGTCACCGGAGTGCAGGCGGGCGAACGCGTCCTCGACCTTCGAGAACGGCACGACGCTGTCCACCACCGGGCGCACGCCCCGCTCCGCGCAGAAGGCCAGCAGGGCGGTCAGCTCGTCCGGGGTGCCCATGGAGGTACCGAGGATCTCCAGCTGCATGGCGAAGACGCGGCGCAGGTTGACCTTCGGCTCGTGCCCGGCCGTGGCACCGGACACCACGATCCGGGCCATCGGCGCGGCGGACTTCAGCGAGTGGTCGAACGTGGCGGCGCCGACGGTCTCGATGACCACGTCGACCCGCTCCGGAAGCCGGGCGCCCGGCTCGACGGCGGTCGCGCCGAGGGCCCCGATGCGCTCCCGCTTGGCCGCGTCGCGGCTGGTCGCGTACACCCGCTTGCCCATCGCGGCGGCGAGCGCGACGGCCGCGGTGGCCACGCCGCCGCCCGCGCCCTGCACCAGCACGGCGTCGGCCTCGTCCACCCGGCCCTTGGTGGTGAGCATCCGCCACGCGGTCAGCCAGGCCGTGGGCAGGCACGCCGCATCGGTCGCCGCCAGGCCCGCCGGCAGCGGCAGCAGGTTCGCCCGGGGTACGGCGACCCGCTCGGCCAGCGTGCCCGGGAAGTGCTCGGAGAGGATCGAGACGCCGCGTGGGTCGCCCGGGGTGGGGATCACCGGGTAGACGACCACCTGGTTGCCGTCCGGGTCGACGCCGGCCGCGTCGCAGCCCAGGATCATCGGCAGCTGTTCCTCGCGCAGCCCGACGCCGCGCAGCGACCACAGGTCGTGGTGGTTGAGCGAGCTGGCGGTGACCTGGATCGTCACCCAGTCGTCGGCCGGGTGCGCGGGCTCGGGCCGCTCGCCGACGGAGAGCGCGGCGAGCGGGTTGTCGTCGTCGAAACGGGAGGCGAAGGCGGCACGCATGATCGGCACGGTAACAAGCTCAGCGGGTGTTAAGAAGGGCCCCTTCCTGTGCGAAATGCGATAAGAAGGGGCCCTTCCTTACTCCGTCAGCGGGTCACGCCGTCGCGGCGGGCGGCCTCGGCGACCGCCTCCGCGACGGCGGGGGCGACCCGCGGGTCGAGCGGCGACGGGACGATCGCCTCGGGGGTCAGCGCCTCGGCCACCACCCCGGCGATCGCGTCGGCGGCGGCGACCTTCATGCCGTCGGTGATCCGGGTCGCCCGCGCGTCCAGCGCACCGCGGAACACGCCCGGGAAGGCGAGCACGTTGTTGATCTGGTTCGGGTAGTCGCTGCGGCCGGTGGCGACCACCGCCACGTGCCGGGCCGCCACCTCCGGGTGCACCTCCGGCGTCGGGTTGGCCAGCGCGAAGACGATCCCGCCGGACGCCATGCCGGCCACCGCCGCCTCCGGGATCTGGCCCCCGGAGACTCCGATCAGCACGTCGGCGCCGCGCAGCGCCTCGGCGATGTCGCCCTGCCGGCCGTCGGCGTTTGTCAGCTCCGCCAGTTCGGCCTTCGTACCGGTGAGCCCGTCGCGGTGCCGCCCGATGATGCCCCGGGAGTCGCAGACCACCACCTGCTCCGGGTTCACCCCGCCGGCGACGAGCATCTTGGTGACCGCGACCCCGGCGGCGCCCGCGCCGCTGACCGCCACCCGCAGGTCGCCGAGCTTGCGGTTGAGCAGCGTCGCCGCGTTGCGCAGCGCGGCGAGCACGACGATTGCCGTGCCGTGCTGGTCGTCGTGGAAGACCGGGATGTCCAGCGCCTCGTCGAGGCGCCGCTCGATCTCGAAGCAGCGCGGCGCGCTGATGTCCTCCAGGTTGATGCCGCCGAACGACGGCGCGAGCGCCCGCACCACCGCCACGATCTCGTCCACGTCCTGCGTGTCCAGGCAGACCGGTACCGCGTCCACCCCGCCGAACTGCTTGAACAGCACGGCCTTCCCCTCCATCACCGGCAGCGCGGCGCGCGGACCGATGTTGCCCAGACCGAGTACGGCGGAGCCGTCGGTGACGACCGCGACGGTGTGACCGGTCCAGGTGTAGTCGTCGGCGAGGCGCGCGTCGGCGGCGATCGCCTCGCACACCCGGGCCACACCCGGGGTGTACGCGAGGGAGAGGTCCTCCCGGCTGGTCAGCGGGACCGTCGAGGCGACGGCCATCTTGCCGCCACGGTGCAGCCGGAAGACGGGATCAGCAGGGTCCACGGTGGACGATGACATTGGTGACTCCAGGATCTGTCGATGCAGACGGACCAGCCGGTCGGGGCGCGAGGTGAGGCGACGAGCGGCGGTGCGAGGTGCGGGGGGTCACCCGGACACCTGCCGAGCATAGTGTCGAGCGCGCACATCGGGTGTGAGTAGGGTCATACTCGACCGCGGCTGAAGAGCCGGGGGCGCGGCCAGTAGCGGGCCACCACCCGTCCCCGCACCTCCGCCACCCCGTACGCCCGGGAGTCGTCGGCGACCAGCGGGTTGTCCCCGGCCAGCCACCAGCCGCCGTCGGCGGGGCGCACCGCGCGCTTGACCACCAGCAGGTCCGGCCGACTGCGGAAGACCCCGATCACCACGTCCCCGACGCGGACGCGGCGGTCTCCGCGCCGCACCAGCACCGCGTCGCCGTGCCGCAACGTGGGCGACATGGACGGACCCGTCACGAGTACGGCCGACAGCGGCCACCGCGGCCGGTGTCCCGTCCCCGGCGACTGCGCGCGCATCGGATTCACCTCCACCGGGTACCCGCTCCAGGAGTAATGTCGTCTTGGATCATCGCAAACTTCCCAGGAGGATCCTGATGCGACTTCCGCGCATCCTTACGCCCCGCGTGACCGCCAGCGCCCACTGCGACCTGCCGTGCGGCGTCTACGACCCGGCGCAGGCCCGGATCGAGGCCGAGTCGGTGAAAATGATCTGTGAGAAGTACCAGGCCAACACCGACCCGGAGTTCCGCACCCGCGCCATCCTGATCAAGGAGCAGCGCGCCGACCTGGTGAAGCACCACCTGTGGGTGCTGTGGACCGACTACTTCAAGCCGGCCCACTTCGAGAAGTACCCGCACCTGCACCAGCTCTTCAACGAGGCCACCAAGCTGGCCGGCGCCGCCGGCGCCAAGGGCGCGACCGACCCGTCCAAGGCCGACGAGCTCCTCCAGAAGATCGACGAGATCGCCAAGATCTTCTGGGAGACCAAGCAGGCGTGACGCCGGACGCTCCGGCACCGACGATCCGGCCGGCACGTCGCGAGGACGTGCCGGCCATCGTCGCGATGGTGCACGAGCTGGCCGCGTACGAACGCGCGCCCGACTCCACCTGGACCGGCGTCCACGGCATCCACCTCGGTCCGGCCGCCGGCTTCTACCGCGATCTGGCCGCCGTCATCGCCCCCGCCCGCCCTTCGACGGCACCGGGTAGAGTCCCCGACCGGGGGGATGACGCGTGACTCCAACGACCGGCCGGCCGGCGATCGACGACGACGTGGTGCACCTGACGGTGCCCGCGGACGGCGGCTACCTCGGTGTGCTGCGTACGGCCACCGCCGGGCTCGCCGCGCGGCTGCAGTTCGCCCTCGACGAGATCGAGGACCTGCGCATCGCGGTCGACGAGGCGTGCGCCATGCTGCTCGCGATCGCCACCCGGGACGCCGAGCTGGACTGCCGGTTCGCCGTCACCGACGACGCGCTCACCGTGGAGGTGACAGTGCCGACCGTCCGGGGCGCCAAGCTGCCGGCCGAGTCGTCCTTCGCCTGGAAGGTGCTGACCGCGCTGACCACCTCGGCGTCCGCGACCGCCGTCGACGGCCGCGCGACCATCTCGCTGCTGACCCGCCGCGCCTCGACCTTTTGAGGCCGGGCCGCGGTCACTCGAAGCCGAGCGCTCGGGTGGTCGGGTTGCTCAGCAGCAGGGCGGTGACGCCGAGCCCCAGCGCGATCAACGGCACCCCGAGCCAGCCCAGTCCACCCTGGATCATGAACCATCCGATCGGCAGCAGCATGAGCTGAAGCACGATCGCCGGCGCCCGCGCTCCGGCCCGCCGCCGGGTGAGCCCTCCGGCCAGCGCCCAGAGCGCCGCCGCCGCCCCCGCCGCGAACGCCGTCACCAGCAGGGCCGACGCCAGGTCGACGGAGGGTGCCGTGACGTCGGCCCACAGCAGCCAGAGGGTGACCAGGCCGAGGGCGACCGCCTCGCCGCGAAGCAGCAGGACTGCCGTCCGGAGCGGGCCGGGGATCGGGTCGGAGGCGATCGTCACGCGCGCCACGATACCCGTGGCACGGCGCGGTACAGTGCCGCCCATGCGGGCCGTCCTGGTGGTCAACCCCAAGGCCACCACCACCAGCGAGCGCAGCCGGGACGTGCTGGTCCGGGCGCTGCGCAGTGAAGTCGACCTCTCGGTGCGGTACACACGGCGGCGCGGTCACGCCACCACGCTGGCCCGGGAGGCGGCCGAGGAGGGCGTCGACGTGGTCGTCACGCTCGGCGGCGACGGCACAGTCAACGAGGTGGTGAACGGCCTGATGTCGGCGCAGCCGTCGACGGTGCCGACGGGCGCGTCGACGGCCGAGCGGCTGCCCGCCCTGGCGACCGTGCCGGGCGGCTCGACGAACGTCTTCGCGCGCGCCCTGGGGCTGCCCCGCGAGTGGCCGGACGGCACCAGCATGATCCTGGAGGGGTTGCGGCTGGGCCGGCACCGCACGATCGGGCTGGGCCGGGCGGACGACCGCTACTTCACCTTCTGCGCCGGCTTCGGCATCGACGCCGCCGTCATCCACCGGGTGGAGCGGGCTCGCCGGCGGGGTCGGGTCTCGACGCCCGCGCTCTACTTCCGGTCGACCGTCGCCCAGTACTTCCTCGGCTCGGACCGGCGGCATCCGGCCATCGCGCTCGAGCGGCCGGGCGAGCCGGCCGAGGAGCAGTTGGCCACCGTCATCATCCAGAACACCGCCCCCTGGACGTACCTCGGCGACCGGGAGGTCAACCCGAACCCGGAGGCGTCGTTCGACCTGGGCCTGGACGTGTTGGCCCTGCGGCAGCTGCGCGTCGCCAGCACGACACGGACGGTCACGCAGTTCTTCTCCCGGGAGGCGGATCCGCACGGCAAGCAGGTGCTGCGGCTCCACGACGTGGCCGAGTTCACCCTGGTCGCCCGCAGCCCGCAGGCCTTCCAGCTGGACGGCGAGTACCTGGGCGAGCGGGAGAAAGTCAGATTTACCTCCGTGCCCGCCGCGCTGAGAGTAATCTGCTAGGTCTCGGGTACTCCCGTTGGTTGACGACGGCTCACCGTAACCGGAAACGGTGGGCGCCACACCGGGGGCGAGTGCCTGAAATGTCAGCAACGTCACGCGGACCGTACTATATTGATCCTCGGCTGTGGCACTCCGGGTAACCGGATCCCCGGCAAATACGGACAAATGGGTTGTGGGCTTGCTCACCGCGCGGAGTTTTTCCGAGCGTCACCCTTGACATCGCGAGCGTTCGTGAAAGTATTCACAAGCGAACTTGAGTTACCGGGACATTGCCTGGATATGCTCGGCAGGTTGAGCTGTTCCAGCAGGTCCACGGGGCCAACAGCCTGCTCACGCACTGCCGGATAGCCGTATGCGAACCGTTACGGCCGGTGCTGCGGACGCATATAGGAAAAGCACCACTGCAACATCTGCCACCCATCCAGAATGAGGAGTGTTGCCGCCATGGACTGGCGTCACCATGCTGTCTGCCGCGACGAGGACCCGGAGCTGTTCTTCCCGATCGGGACGTCCGGTCCGGCCCTCCTGCAGGTGGAGCAGGCCAAGGCTGTCTGCCGGCGCTGCCCGGTGACCGACCAGTGCCTGCAGTGGGCCCTCGAGTCCGGTCAGGACGCTGGCGTCTGGGGCGGGATGAGCGAGGAGGAGCGGCGCGCCGTCAAGCGTCGCGGCGGCCTCCGGGTGCTTCGCGCTCACACCGCCTGACCACCAACCGAAAGCACCACGCCCCGGTCGGCTCAGCCGCCGGGGCGTTCTGCTGCCCCGGAACAGGTGTTAACAGGGGGCCCCTCCACTACCGGAGACGTTAAGAAGGGGCCCTTCCTTGCACCGCGGCGACGCGGCGGAGGACCAGGTCGACAAGTTCCGGGGCGTCCGTCAGCGGGGCGGCGACCGCCACCGCGCCGGCGTCCCGGGCCGACGCGGCCACCGCGTCGTGGAACAGCCCGGGCGCCAGGAAGTACGCGGCCACCGCCACCCGTCGCGCGCCCCGGGCCCGAAGCCGCGCCACCGCCGCGCCGGCGCCCGGCGGGGCGGCGGAGGCGTACGAGACCCGGGTCGGGGTGGCGAGTGCCGTCCCCAGGGCGGCCGCGACGCGTCCCACCGACGCCCGGGCGGCCGGGTCCCGAGTGCCCGCCGCGGCCAGCACCAGCCCGTCGTAGCCGTCCGGCTCCGCCTCGGCGAGTCGTCGCCGCAGGCCGGCCAGCAGCGCCCGGTCCACGGCCCGCAGGGCCACCGCCGAGGTGCCGGCGAGGTCCGGCCGGTGCGGTCGTGACATCGGCACCGGCCCCGGACCGAGCACATCGGTCACCCGGACCGTCAGCTCGGGCGCCGTCACGCGAGCCGCCGCAACCGCCTCCGGAATGTCCACCCGCCGGTGGTACGCGGCCGTCAGCAGCAGCGGCACGAGGACCACCCGGGAGTGCCCGGCGGCGGCCAACTCCCGCAGCACCTCGGCCGGCCCGGGGCGGGTGTGGTCCAGCCAGCTGGGCAGCACCCGCAGGCCCGGCCGGGCGGCGGACACCGCCCGGGCGAGTGCCCGGGTGGCGTCGGCGGCGCGCGGATCCCGGCTGCCGTGGGCGACCAGGACGACCGGGTCCGGCGCGCCGGTCACACGTGCAGCCCGCACTCGGTCTTCTCGAACATCGCCCAGCGGCCGGCCCGCGGGTCCTCTCCCGCCTTGGTGCGGCGGGTGCAGGGCCAGCAGCCGATCGAGCCGTAGCCGCGGTTGAACAACTCGTTGACCGGCACGTTCCACCGCGAGATGTACGCGTCCACGTCGGCCTGCGTCCACGCCGCGATCGGGTTGACCTTCACCTTGCCGCGACGGGCGTCGAAGGTCACCACCGGCGTGTTCGCCCGGGTCGGCGACTCGTCCCGGCGCAGCCCGGCCGCCCACGCGTCGTACCCGGCGAGCCCCCGCTCCAGGGGTTCCACCTTGCGCAGCTGGCAGCAGTCGTCCGGGGACCGGTTGAACAGGCGCGGACCGTACTCGCCGTCCTGCTGGCCGACGGTCAGCCGGGGGCGGATCGACCGGACGTTCACCGGCAGGGTCCGGGCCACCTCGTCGCGGACCCGGAGCGTCTCCGGGAAGTGCAGCCCGGTGTCCAGGAAGATCACGTCGACGCCGGGCGCGACCCGGGAGACCAGGTGGGCCAGGACGGCGTCGGCCATGGAGCTGGTGACGCAGAAGCGGTCCCCGAAGGTTTCCGCTGCCCAGCGCGCGATCTCCAGCGCCGGGGCGCCCTCCAGCTCCCGGCCGGCCTCCTCGGCCAGCGCGCGCAGCTCCCGCGGGTCACGACGCCCCGGCTCGGCGGGGGCCGGCCCACCGGTGCCGACCAGGCCCAGGCCGGCGGCGGACTCCAGCCTCATCGCGCCACCACCTTCGCGAGCAGGCCGGTGAACCTGACGGTGAAGACCCGGGCGCAGGCGTGGCACTCCCAGGCACCGTGGCCGGTCGCGCTCGGCCGCAGGTCCTCCTCCCCGCAGTACGGGCAGTACAGCGGCACGGACCTGGACTCGCTCATCTGAGTTCCTCCTCGTCGACCCTGATCACCCAGTTGGCGAACGCCTCACCCTCGGTGCGGCCGGCGAGGTACCGCCGGGCGAGCCGTTCCACGTACTCCGGAAGCTCCTCCGCGGTGGTCTTCAGACCGCGCAGCTTGCGGCCGAACCCGGCGGTCCGCCCCTGCGCCATGCCGAGGCCACCGCCGAGGTGCACCTGGAAGCCCTCCACCTGGCGGCCGTCCGGGCCGACCACCAGCTGACCCTTGAGGCCGATGTCGGCGACCTGGGTGCGGGCGCAGGCGTTCGGGCAGCCGTTGAGGTGGATGGAGATGTCGGCGTCGAAGTCGCGCAGCCGCTCCTCCAGCCGGGCCACCAGTTCCTCGCCGCGCGCCTTGGTCTCGACGATGGCCAGCTTGCAGTACTCGATGCCGGTGCACGCCATGGTGCCGCGCCGCCAGGCCGACGGCCGTGCCTCCAACCCGATCCCGCGCAGCGCCTCGACCAGGGACTCCGTCCGCTCCGGCGCGACGTCGAGCACCAGCAGCTTCTGGTACGGGGTGAGCCGGACCCGGTCGCTGCCGTGCGCCTCGACGACGTCGGCGAGGCGGGCCAGCTGGCTGCCGGAGACGCGGCCGACCACCGGGGCGGCGCCGACGTAGTTGCGCCCGTCGCGCTGCTCGTGCACGCCGATGTGGTCGATCGGCTTCGCGGGCAGCTGCGCCGACGGCCCGTCCAGCAGGGCGCGGCCCAGGTACTCCTTCTCCAGCACCTCCCGGAACTTCGCCACACCCCAGTCGGCGACCAGGAACTTCAGCCGGGCCCGGTTGCGCAGCCGCCGGTAGCCGTAGTCGCGGAAGATGCCGACCACGCCCGCCCACACGTCCGGCACCTCGTGCAGCGGCACCCAGACGCCCAGCCGCTTGGCGAGCATCGGGTTGGTGGAGAGGCCGCCGCCGACCCAGACGTCGAAGCCGGGGCCGTGCTCGGGGTGCTCGACGCCCAGGAACGCGATGTCGTTCGCCTCGTACGGGGTGTCGACGAGCCAGGAGATCGAGGACTTGAACTTCCGGGGCAGGTTGGAGAACTGCTTGTCACCGACGTACCGGCGGACGATCTCGTCGATCGCGGGCGTCGGGTCGAGCACCTCGTCCCGGGCGACACCGGCGACGGGGCTGCCCAGCACGATGCGGGGGCAGTCACCGCACGCCTCGGTGGTCTGCAGGCCGACGGACTCCAGCCGGCGCCAGATCTCCGGCATGTCCTCGACGCGGATCCAGTGGTACTGGATGTTCTGCCGGTCGGTGATGTCGGCGGTGTCCCGGGCGAACTCGCGGGAGATGTCGGCGATCACCCGGAGCTGGGCGAGGCTGAGCTGGCCGCCGTCGACCCGTACCCGGAGCATGAAGAACTCGTCCTCCAGCTCGTGCGGCTCCAGCACGGCGGTGCGCCCGCCGTCGATGCCCGCCTTGCGCTGGGTGTAGAGGCCCCACCAGCGGAACCGGCCGCGCAGGTCCTGCGGGTCGATCGAGGCGAAGCCCCGGTGCGCGTAGATGTTCTCGATCCGCGCCCGGACGTTCAACGGATCGTCGTCCTTCTTGATCCGCTCGTTGGGGTTGAGCGGCTCGCGGTGGCCGAGCGCCCACTGGCCCTCCCCGCGCGGCCGGCGGGGGGCCCGGACCGGTCGGGCCGTCGGGTCCTCGGGCCGGGCCGGAATGCTGCTGACCGCCATCGCGGCGTCCTCCGTTGTCTGGTGTGGCTCGTGGAAGCGCGGGCGCAGCGGCCTACCCGTGTGGAACGGGCTGGAGACAACGGTGTCGGAACAGCCGGCGCGCAGCGCCCGAGACGGATGGGTCGGGCGTCGTCAGTGGGCCGGACAGATCGCGCTGCGCACGCGGCCGTAATCGACGTGGCGGCGGGCCACGAAGCGGCGGACGACAGCGGCGGTCATGACGTCATGCTGCCACACCGTCACAGCGCCGGCCAACGTGTGCGTGCGGCATCCCACATCACGGGCGGGTGGTCGCCGGAACCGGCCCCGCCGGGCGCGGACGCCGTGCAAGGCTCGGCGATGTGGGCGGATTGTCCGTGCTGCGGCGCCTGCCGGTGTGGGTGCCGCCGGCGTTGCTGACGCTCGCGGTCACGCTCGCCGGTCTGGACCGGGCACAGCTCTGGCGGGACGAGCTGGCGACGTGGAGCGCCGCCACCCGCCCGGTCGGCGACCTGCTCCGGCTGGCCGACACCATCGACGCGGCGACCGGGCCGTACTACCTGCTCATGCACGCCTGGGTGGCCGTGGCCGGCGACTCGACGGCCGCGCTGCGGCTGCCGGCCGCCCTCGCGATGACCGGGGCCGCCGCCCTGACCGCGGTGCTCGGCGAGCGGCTGTCCGGCCGGTCCGCCGGTCTGCTCGCCGGTCTGCTCTTCGCGGTGCTCCCCGGCACCTCCCGGTACGGGCAGGAGGCCCGCCCGTACGCGCTGGCCACCGCCCTGGCGGTGCTGGCCACCCTGCTGCTCGTCGCCGCCCTCGACCCGCCACCGGGGACCCGGCCGGCGCGCCGCGCCGCACGCTGGGCCGGGTACGCCGTCACGGTGGCCGCGCTCGGCCTGACCCACCTGGTCGCGCTCACGCTGCTGGCGGCGCACGGGGTGGTGGTGCTCGCCGCCGCCCGGCGGCACGGTCGGCGGGGCGTCGCGGCCTGGCTGCTGGCGCTCGTGCCGGCGGTGCTGCTGGTCGGGCCGCTGCTGCTGGTCGCCCGGGGGCAGCGCGCCCGCCAGCTCGACTGGGTGGACGCCGCGCGCCCGGAGGACCTGACCGGCCTGGCCGGCGGGGTGGCGCAGAGCGGGGTGGTCGGCGGGGTGCTGGTCGGGCTGGCCGCGCTCGGCGCCGCCCGGCTGGGACGGCGGGCGCTGCTGCCCGGGGCGGCCGTGGTCCTGCCGGTGCTGCTGGTCTTCGCCGCCGGCCTGCTCGTCCCGCTGTGGGTGCCCCGCTACCTCGTCTTCGTGGTGCCGTTCGGGTGCCTGCTGGCCGGCGCGGCGCTGGCCGGTGTCCCGCTGCTGCCGGCCCTGGGCGTGGTGGCGCTGGCCGGCGCGCTCGGCCTGCCCGATCAGGCGGCGCTGCGTCGTACGCACGAGTGGCCCCGCTCCGCGTCGGTCGACTACGCGGGGGCCGCCCGGGTCGTGGCCGCCGAGCAGCGGCCGGGCGACGCGGTCGTCTACTCGCCCCGCGGGAGCTGGCTCTTCCTCGATCTGGGTCTGGAGTACCACCTCGGCGACCACCGCCCACGGGACGTGCTGGTCACCGCCGATCAGGCCCGCCGGGCCGACCTGTGGGCGGCCGAGTGCGCGCGCCCGGCCGAGTGCCTGGCCGGCGCCGGCCGGGTCTGGCTGGTGGTCGCCGGTCGGCACGCCGACCCGCTCACCGCCGTGCCCGGCGCGAAGGGGGCCGCGCTGCGCGCCGGCTGGACGACCGACCAGGTCTGGCCCCACCCGGGCCTGACCACAGCCCTGCTGACCCCCCGCTAACCCCCGCGATCTTGCACTTTCGGCCCCGGCAAAGGGGGCGAAGGGCGCGTAACGAGGGCCAGAAGTGCAAGATCGCGGCGGCGAGGGGTGGCGGCGGGGGGCCGGGGGGCGGACGGGCGCGGCGTTACGGCCGGACGAGCGGGACGACAAGCATCGCCTCGGTGCCCCCGCTGGCACACGCACGCAGTTCGATCGTGCCCCGCAGCTCACCGGTGACCAGCGCGCGGACGATCTGCAGACCGAGGTTGCCACCGCGCTCCGCGTCGAAGTCCGGCGGCAGGCCGCTGCCGTTGTCGGCCACCGAGACGTGCAGCATCTTGCGGAACCGGTGCGCCGAGAGCACCACCTCCGGTGCCGACCCGCCGGTCCCGGGCCGGTCCTCCGCCGGGGCGTCGCCGCCGGCCGGGAAGCCGTGCTCGACGGCGTTCAGCAGGAGTTCGTTGAGGACCATCACGAGGGACGTGGCGATCTCGGCGGGGAGCACGCCGAAGCTGCCCTGCCGGCGCATCCGGACCGTCGACTCGGTGGCGGCCACCTCGGTCGCCGCGCTGGCCACCCGGTCGACGATCCCGTCGAACTCGACCACCTCGTCGCTGGACATGGAGAGCGTCTCGTGCACCAGCGCGATGGAGGCGACGCGGCGTACCGACTCCTCCAGCGCGGTCCGGGCCTCCGGGATGCCCACCCGGCGGGCCTGCAGCCGCAGCAGCGCGGCGACCGTCTGGAGGTTGTTCTTCACCCGGTGGTGGATCTCCCGGATGGTGGCGTCCTTCGTCATCAGGGCACGGTCGCGACGACGGACCTCGGTGACGTCACGGACCAGGACCAGCGCGCCGATGGGCACCCCGGCGGGCATCAGCGGCAGCGACCGGGTCAGCATGGTCGCCCCGCGGGCCTCGATCTCGCGGCGCGGCGGGGCCTCTCCGCGCAGGGCGGCGAGTACCCCGTTGGCCGCGTCGGTGCCCTCCAGCGGATCCGCGGCGAGCCGGCGGTGCAGGGCCGCGAGATCCTCGCCCACCAGGTGCGCGGCGTAGCCGAGGCGGCGGTACGCCGACTGCGCGTTCGGGCTCGCGTACGTCACCTTGCCGCTCGCGTCCAGCCGGACCAGCCCGTCGCCGACCCGGGGGGCCGAGGTGGTCTCCCCCGGGTGCCGTGCCGGCGGGAAGGTGCCGTCGGCGACCATCTGCGCCAGGTCGTCCGCGGTGGTCAGGTAGTTCAGCTCCAGCTGGCTGGGGGTCCGCGCGGTCGACAGGTTGGTGTCCCGCCCGACCACTGCGATCACCTCACCGTGCTCGCCGTCGGTCGTCCGCAGCCGCACCGGGATCGCCTCGTGCCGCGCGGGCACGTCCCCGTACCAGACCGGGTCGCCCTCCCGCCAGATCCGGCCCTGCCGGTAGGCGACCTCCAGGTGGGCCACCTCCGGCCCGCCGATGATCCGCCCCACCTGGTCGTCCTGGTACGCCGTCGGCGCCGTCGTCGGCCGTACCTGGGCCACACACAGGAACGTCCCGTCCCCGTCCACCGGCACCCAGAGCAGCAGGTCGGCGAAGGAGAGGTCGGAGAGCAGCTGCCAGTCGCCGGCGATCCGGTGCAGGTGGTCGATGTCGGCCGGGCGGAGCTGGGTGTGCTCCTCGGCGAGGTCGCGCAGCGTGGACACGCAGACCAGCCTGCCACGCCGGCACTCACATCGTCGCGGTGACCTTCTTGAGGCCCCGCGGCGCGTCCGGGTCCTCGCCCCGGGCCAGCGCGAGCGCCAGCGCCAGGCGTTGCAGCGGCAGGATGTCCAGCAGTGGGGCGTACCGCTCGTCGACCTCGGGAACGGCGATCCGCGTCGCGCCCGGCACGTCCGCCGATCCGACCACCACGACGTCCGCCCGGCGCTCGCCGAGCCGCGGCAGCACCTCTCCCATCGCCCGGCCGCCAGGGCCGGAGCCGACCACGGCGAGCACCGGCACGTCCGGGTCGGTCATGGCGAGCGGGCCGTGCAGCAGGTCCGCGCCGGAGAAGGCGAGCGCCGGCAGGTAGGAGGTCTCCATCAGCTTCAAAGCGGCCTCCCGGGCGGTGGGGTACGCGTACCCCCGGCCGGTGGTGACGAGTTGCGCGGCGAACCGGTACCGCGGGGCGAGCTGGGCGGGGGTCTCGTCGGCGAGGGTGCGGGTGGCGAGCTCGGGCAGTGCGTCGAGGGCCGCCCGCTCCTCGGCCGGGAGCGTGCCGTCACCGGCCCGGATCCCCTCCACCAGCATCAGCAGGGCGAGCAGTTCGGCGGTGTACGTCTTGGTGGCGGCGACCGCCCGTTCGTGCCCGGCGGCGATGTCGACGCTCAGCTCCGCGATCTCGGCGAGCGGCGAGTCGGGCGCGTTGGTGACGGCGAGGGTGAGCGCGCCCGAGGCGCGGGCGGCTCGCAGGACCTCGGTGAGGTCGGGTGATCCGCCGCTCTGGCTGACCCCGACGACGAGCGCGTCGGAGAGGTCCGGTCGCGCACCGTACACGGTGACCGAGCTGGGCGAGGCGAGCCCGGCCGGCAGGCCGAGCCGGATCTCGGCCAGGTACGCCCCGTAGAGCGCGGCGTGGTCGGAGGTGCCGCGTGCCGTGAACACCACGTGCCGCGGTCGGCGGTCGGCGACGGCCGCGGCGACCCGGGCGATCGCCCCGGCGTGCTCGGCGGAGACCAGCCGCGCGTACCCCGCCGGCTGCTCGTCGATGTCGGCGGCCATGCCGGCCCCTGGACGCGTCACGGAAACTCCTCCCAGTGCGCGATTGCCGCGCGTTTCCTGCTCAGTCTTGCACGTTTCTCCGATGCCGAGCAACGCAACGAGCAGCATTGCGCAGACGATCACAAAGAATCCTCAACATCACCTACGCTGACCCGACCCCCGAGAGCACCGACGCGAGAGGACGCCGTGTCCCCGGACGAGCAAGACCTGCCGGCGACGGAGGAACTGGCCCTGGCCCGGCTCGCCCTGGCCGACGGCGACCTGGCGCACGCCGCCACCCACGTCGCGGGCGCCCTGGCGCAGGCACCCACCCTGCCGGAGGCGCACGAACTCCTCGCCCGGCTGGCCGCGGCCGGCGACGGCGGTCTCGACCTCTTCCCGCTGCACCAGAACGTGTTCGTCGGCACCGTGGTGGCCCGGGCCCACCTGCTCGCCGCCGCCGGCCGACCCGCCGAAGGGCTGGACCTGCTCGTCGCGGCCACCGGCCACGCGCCCACCACCCCGTGGGCGGAGGTGCCCTGGGTGACCGCTCCCGACCTGGCCGAGCGCCTCGACCCGGACCGCACCGCCCGGATCCTCATGCAGATCTGCGCCGCCACTCCCGACCCGGTGCCCCGGGCCGGCCGGGCGGCCCTCACGCCGTACCTGGCGCTGGCCCGCAACGCGGTGACCGTCCACCCCGAGCACGCCCTCCTGCTCGGCGCGGCCTCCGCGCTGGCCCGCCGGATCGGCGAGGTCGCGCTGGCCGTCCGCTGGGCGACCCGGGGCGTACGCACCGAGCCGTCGAAGATCGGCGAGGTGTGGCTCGGGTACGCGTACCGCAGCGCGGGCCGGATCCGGGACGCGCTCGCCGCGCTCGAACGGGCGGTCGCCCACGACCCGGACGACCTGGCCGTCTACGCCGACATCGCGGGCACGCTCGCCGACCACGGGCGGTTGGACGACGCCCTCGCCTGGATCGACCGGGCCCTGGCCCGGGACCCGTCCTTCGACTGTGCGGTGCACACCGCGCACCGGCTGCGCTTCCGCCGCGACGGCGACGTGGCGCACCTGGTCGCCCTCGCCGACTTCGCCAGGGAGCACCCGGACGACTCCCACGAGCACGCCGATCTCGCCGAGTCCTGCGCCGGCCGGCCGTGGCTCGGGCAGGTGACGCCGGCCGTCGGCCCGCTCGCCGACGCGTTGCGGGCCGCCGACGGTTCCGGTGGCACCCTCCGGTCGGCGTCGCCCACGCCGCCGAGCGCGCTGCGTACCCTCGCCGGGGCGGTGCCCGACCTGCGGGTGGAGGTGACCGGCGGACCCGGCCCGGACCCGCGGGAACCCCGGCGCGCGACCACCCACCGGCTGTGGCGGTACGACGGCACGGCCGTCACGCCCGCCGTCGCGCCGCCGTCGCCGGAGGCGGCCGAGCATCTGCGACAGTTCGTGCACCCGGCGTGGCCCCACCCGCCGGCGGCGTACGACGCGGCCGTCGCCCTGGCCACCCTGGACCTGGCGGAACTGCTCGGCCTGCTGGCCCACCCGCCGGCGGCCCCGCCGACCGGACTCGGCCGCGTCCTCGACGACCAGGACCCGGCACTGTGGGTCCGCAGCGTGCAGGTGTGGACCTGCCTGGGGCTGCTGCACCACCGCACCGACGAACCGTGGCCGACGTCCACCCGCCGGGCGGTGCTGCTGGATCTGGTCTGGGGAATCGAGGACTGGACCACCGAGGCCGCGGCGTTCGCCCTGGTCACCGCCGCCTGGGTCGACCCGGCCGTGCGCGGCGACGTCGCCGCGGTGGTCGCCGAGCGGCTCGCGGACGCGGCCGAGGTGGCCCGGACGCGACCGGTCCCGATCGCCGCGTCCCTGGGCCACCTGGCGCTCGCCACCCCCGACCTGCCCACGGCGGCGCGCACGCTCGCCTACCGACTGGTCGGCGCCCCGCCACCGGGCGAGCGTGCCCCCGGTGGCCTGCGCCGCCTCTGGCACCGCCTGGTCACCCTCCTGCGCCGCCACTGACCCGCCCGCACCCACACGGGCGACGAGGCCAGTTGCGGCCTCACAGTCAGGTCAGGGGGTCGGGGCCTTGGCCAGGGCGGTCTCCGCCTCGTCGGCCGGTGCCGGGGGCGGGGTGTTCGCGGTGCGCAACGGGATCTCCTTGATGAACCAGGCGAGTACCGGCACCGCGACGGTGAACAGCACCGCCCACACGAACACGTGCGAGATCGAATCGGCGAGGCCGCCGAGGACGAGGTCCCGGGCCTGGGCCGGCAGGTCCCGGAGCCGCTCCAGGTCCATGGCCGCGCCCGCCTCGCCGCCACTGCCGAAGGACCCGCCGGCCGACGAGTCGGCCAGCCGGTTGGCGAAGACGGCCCCGAAGAGCGAGATGCCGAACGAGCCGCCGATCGAGCGGAAGAACGTCGCCGCCCCGCTCGCCGCACCCAGGTCGCGCTGCTCGACGCTGTTCTGCGCGATGAGCATCGAGGTCTGCATGAGGAAGCCCATGCCGACGCCGAGCACGACCATGTAGAGCGAGGACTCGAGTTTGCCGGTGTGCAGGTCGAGGCGGGTCAGCAGAGCCATGCCGGCGGTCATCACGACCCCGCCGACGATGGGGAACGCCCGGTAGCGGCCGGTCTTCGTGATCGTCCGGCCCACCACCAGCGAGACCACCAGCATGCCGAACATCAGCGGCAGCAGGAGCAGGCCGGAGTTGGTGGCCGAGGCGCCCTGCACGGTCTGCTGGTAGAGCGGCAGGAAGTTCATCGCACCGAACATCGCGAACCCGAGCAGGAAGCCGATCACCGAGATCAGCGCGAAGTTGCGGTTGGCGAAGAGCCCGAGCGGCAGGATCGGCTCGGCGGCCCGCCGCTCGACCAGACCGAACGCGACGAGCGCGACCAGGGCGAGCGCGGCCAGGCCGAGGATCTGCGGGGAGCCCCAGTCGTACTCGTTGCCGCCCCACGTGGTGATCAGCACGACGGCGGTGATGCCGACGGAGAGCAGCGCGGCGCCCAACCAGTCGATCCGGTGCTCGGTGCGGTGCCGGGGCAGGTGCAGGGTGGCCACCAGCACGGCCAGCGCCACGCCGCCGAGCGGCAGGTTCACGTAGAACGCCCAGCGCCACGAGAGGTGGTCGGTGATGAAACCGCCGACCAGCGGGCCGGCCACCATGGCGATGGCCATGATGCCGGCGATCATGCCCTGGTAGCGGCCCCGCTCGCGCGGCGGGACCAGGTCGCCGATGATCGCCATCACGCCGACCATCAGGCCGCCGGCGCCGAGGCCCTGGACGGCCCGGAACGCGATCAGCTCGACCATCCCGTCGTTCGGACCGCCGAGGAGGGCCGAGCCCGCCATCCCGCAGAGCGCGGACCCGACGAGAAAGATCACCACCGACGTCAGGAAGATCGGCTTGCGCCCGTAGAGGTCTCCGAGCTTGCCCCAGATCGGGGTGGAGACCGTGGTGCCGAGCACGTACGCGGTGACGACCCAGGTGAAGTGGTCGAGCCCGCCGAACTCCCCCACGATGCGCGGCAGGGCGGTGCTGACGATCATGTTGTCGAGCATCGCCAGCATCATGGCGATCATGAGGCCGAAGAGCACGATCCGAACGTTCGGTCGTGCCGGCGCCTGGGCTGCCTGGGCCATGGGTAGGCTCCCCCCGAGATCAACTGCAGCTTACTTGCCGACCGGCTAGCCAGCTTACTAGCCGGACGGTAAGTTGGGTATCCAACAGCCGTCAAGCGGATCGGGTGGTGAGGGTGAGGGAGAGCACAGGCGGCACGCGCGAGCGCATCAAGGCCGTCGCGCTGGAGCTCTTCACCGAGCAGGGGTACGAGAAGACCTCGCTCCGGGAGATCGCCGAGCGGCTCAACGTGACGAAGGCGGCGCTCTACTACCACTTCAAGAGCAAGGACGAGATCGTCAGCAGCTTCGTCGAGGACCGCCTCGACCAGATGGACGACCTCGTCGCCTGGGCCGAGGCGCAGCCCGACACCCTGGCCACCCGGCGGGCGGTGCTCGCCCGCTACGCGGACACCATGTTCACCGGGCAACTGCCGTCGGTGATGCGCTTCTTCGAGCAGAACCAGACGGTGCTCAAGAGCCTCGCCGCGGGCCAGCGGATGCGGGAGCGGATGTTCCGGCTGGCCAACGTCCTCTGCGGCGGCGACACCTCGCCGAAGGCTCAGCTCCGGGCCGTTCTCGCGCTCTTCGCCGTGCACAGCAGCTGGTTCGCGCTGCGGGCGCCCGAGGTGTCGGACGCCGAGCGGCGGCGGCTCTCGCTGGAGGTCGCCGACGAGCTGCTCGCCGGCATCGGCTCCCGGGCCGACGGCGAGCCGGCCTGACACCCGTCCCCCGGCGGGGCCGGCGGCGGCCGGGCCGCACGGGCCGGCACCGCACGCTCAGGCGGCGAGGTCCAGCCGCAGGCCGAGCAGGCGCACGCCGGCCAGCGGCGACCAGTCCTTCTCCGGTGAACGGACGAACCCGCGCCGCTCGTAGAGCCGCTGCGCCGAGGCGGCGAAGCCGTCCCGGACGCAGATCACCACGGCTGAGCAGCCCAGCGCGGTCGCCCGCGCCACGCAAGCCTCCACCAGGATCGCGCCGACGCCGCGGCCCTGGGCGGCCGGATCCACCGCGAGCATCCGGAACTCCGCCTCGCCCGGGGCGGAGAGCTCGGCGTACCGGGTGCCGGGCAGCACGAACGTCACCGAGCCGAGGACCGCGTCGGTGGCCTCGTCCACGGCCACCAGCACCTCGCCGTGCTCGGCGCGGGTGGCCACGTCCGCGAGGACCGTCGCGTACCCGTTCTCGCCCTTGAGCTGCCCGTCGGCCTCGTACGCGGCGACCGTCAGCCGGGCCACCGCCGCGTGGTCGGCCGGCCCGGCGGGACGAACCCGGACACTCAATCGATCACCGCGATCAGGTCGCCGTCCTGCACGACGTCGCCCTCGTTGACCGCGAGCTGCTTAACGACCCCGTCGGACTCGGCGACGACCGGGATCTCCATCTTCATCGACTCCAGGATCACAAGCGTGTCACCCTCGGACACGGTGTCCCCGGCCGACGCGACGACCTTCCAGACGTTCGCCACCATCTCGGCGCGGATCTCCTCGGCCATCTCCCGGCCCTCCCTCTCGCGACTGCCTGCCGACGTATCCAATCATGAGGCTGGGCACGATGGGCGCGGAGCGGGTGGGTGGGCCGCGCCCGCCGCAGCGGCGTGTCGGCCGGCGCGGCGTACCGGCGACGGCCCCGCAGGGCGGCACCCGGCCGTGGCGGCACTAGCATCAGCGGGTCGGACCGGGCCGGACGCCGCGCGTACCGGGCGCCGGTGACGGGTACGGCCATCACGAGGAGGTCGCCATGGCGAAGAAGGCTCGCAAGAAGAAGGCTCGTAAGAAGAGCGCCGCCAACCACGGCAAGCGCCCCAACTCCTGAGCCGGACGTGCCGCGGGCCCGGGTCGACGACCCGGGCCCGCGTACGTCTCGTTCGTCAGTCGGCCAGCTCGCGCGACTCGCGCGTCTCGAAGACCACCAGCTCGGTGAGCTTGACCCGCAGCCGCTCACGCAGCTGCTCGGGGGCCGTCTCGTTGCCGCAGCAGCGGGCCACGAGCGCCCGGACCTCCTGCTCGATGCCGTACTCGCGCAGGCACGGCCCGCACTCGTCGAGGTGGTGCCGGATCAACGTACGGCGCTCCTCGGCGCACTCCAGGTCCAGGTAGAGGTAGACCTCCGCCAGCACCTCACGGCAGTCCGTCTCGTGCGGCTCTCCACAGCTCACGTCACACCTCCCGGCCGGCAGCGGCGGTCGAGCCCTTGGCCGACGACGCGGAGGTGAAGCCCCGCTCCGCCGCGTACTGCTCGAGCAGCTTGCGCAGATTACGACGCCCGCGGTGCAGCCGCGACATCACCGTGCCGATCGGCGTCCCCATGATGTCGGCGACCTCCTTGTAGGAGAAGCCCTCGACGTCGGTCAGGTAGACGGCCAGCCGGAACTCCTCCGGCAGCGCCTGGAGGGCCTCCTTGACGTCGCTGTCCGGAAGCCGGTCCAGCGCCTCGGTCTCGGCGGAGCGCAGCCCGCTGGAGGTGTGCGACTCCGCCTCGGCGAGCTGCCAGTCGGTGATCTCGTCGGTCGGCGCCTGGATCGGCTGCCGCTGCCGGCGACGGTAGGAGTTGATGTAGGTGTTGGTCAGGATCCGGTACAGCCAGGCCTTCAGGTTCGTGCCCTGCTCGAACTGGTGGAAGGCCGCGTACGCCTTCAGGTACGTCTCCTGGACCAGGTCCTCGGCATCCGCCGGGTTGCGGGTCATCCGCAGGCCGGCAGCGTAGAGCTGGTCGACGAAGGGCATCGCGTCCCGTTCGAAACGGGCCCTGCGTTCGTCCGTCTTCTCGGTGGTCAACCGCACATCCCCTCGCGTCGGATGCTTCCCCGCCGAGGATACGTGTACCCGCTCAACGGCAGATTCACTTCCGCCGGGTGTGCCCGCGCTCACCGCCGGCCATTCCGGGCCGTTCAGCAGTTCGCGCAGCTGCCGCGCGCCGCGCTCGTCCCGTTCCCGGGCCTGCGTCTCGGTCGGCACCGGTCACCCCCCTCGTCGGAAAAGTCGTCCGCCGGGTGTAACGCGTACCGCCGGGCGGGACATTCCGGCCGCGGGCCCCGTTCCTGGTCCCGGCTCGACCTCGGCGGAGACCGACGCTGGGACCAGGAAGGGCCTGGGAGGACCGGTACCGCTCCCCGAAGTGGGGCATACGGCACCATCCGGAGCAACGAGGTTTTCCCACCCCGGTCACGCCTCATCGGGCAGGTCCACCCGACCGCCCGATGCCGGGGACCGGCGCGGGGACGGCCTTCAGGGGGTCGTCCAGCCGTGTGCGCGGAGCCAGTCGATCACCACGGCCGCCGTGCCGGCCGGGTCCTTACGCAGGTCGTGCCGCTCCCCCGGGCGGGTCACCACGCGTACCGCCGGCCCCGCCGCCGGCACCCCGAACGGGTCGCGATCGCCGTTGACCACAAGCGTCGGCAGGCCGGTCACCAACTCGTCGGCCCGGGAGCGCTCGGGACGGCCCGGCGGATGCAGCGGGAACGCGAGGGCGACCAGGGCCACGGCGCCGACCGCCGGCGCGGTGCGGCAGGCCACGCGGGCGCCGCTGGACCGGCCCCCGACCACCAGGGGTACGCCTGGCCAGCGCTCCCGCAGCGCGGACACCACGGCCGTCCAGGCCTCGTCGAGCTGCCCCGCCGGTGCGGGCGCGCGCCGGCCCGCCACCCGGTAGGGCTGCGTCACCCGCGCGACAACCAGCCCGGCGGCCACCGCGGCGTCGCGGACCGCGACCAGATCGGGTGCGTCCACTCCGCCGCCCGCGCCGTGCCCGAGCACCAACAGACCGACGGGCGACCCGGCCGGCAGGTCGACGTCCACCCGGGCCGGCCCGCGTGGGGTGGGGATCTCCTCGGTCAGTGCCACGAAGCCATTCTGGGGCCGCCTCGCCGCCCGCCCGGGACGCGCCGCCGGATCAGCCGTGCGGCACGTCGCGCACCCGGCTCAGCGGCTCAACGGCACCAGGGTGAGCAGCCGGTCCCGGACCGGCGGGCCGGCCTCGTCGGCGGCGTCCGGGTCGGGCTGCACCTCGCTGCGCCAGGCGACGAGCATCGCCCGGCGCTCGCGCGGCGTGGTGCCGCCCCAGACGCCGTGACAGTCGCCGACCTCCAGCGCCCAGGCGAGGCAGGAGCCCTGCACGTCACAGGAGCGGCAGAGCGCCACGGCCGCGTCGGCCGGCTCGTTGGGCGCCGGGAAGAACGTCTCCGGATCGACGCTCTGACAGGTGCCTCTGGTTCGCCATGCTTCGTCCTGGTGACGTTCACGGAGCGCGCGCAGCAGGCGCGGGTCTCGTCGTGCGGCGGCCACCTCGTGTGGACGGGGCATACGTGCCCGGGTCATCCACCCACCTCCCCCGTGGGACCGGCAAGATCGATGGACACCATCCGCCCCGTGCGAATCGACGCCCACCACCGGCGCTGTGTTGTATCGCACTTCCCGACGTCAATACAAGGGGTAAGCGGGAACATGGGCGAACAACGCAGCGACGTTTCAGCCGGAACCCCGGCAAATCACGCTCCGCACCACCGCCCGCAGATCAGAAGAGCGTCATCTCCTCGGGCTCGACCGCACGGGCACGCGGCAGCGGCGCGGCGACCCGCTCGACGAGATGCGGACCGTCGTTGCGGACGTCGCCGACCGCCGGCCCCACCGGCCGGATCTCCAGCCCGGCCAGCCACTCCGGCGACGGCGGGACCAGCAGACCCTCGGGCCGGTCGGTCGACCCCAGCCAGGCGCCCCACCGGTCCGCCGGCAGCAGCAGGGGCATCCGGTCGTGCACGTCGGCCAGGTCGCCGAGGGCGGCGGTGGTCACGACACTGCACGTCAGCAGCGCGCCGCCGGGGCCGTCCCACACCGACCAGATGCCCGCGAACGCGAGCACCGAGCCGTCCCGGGGCGTCATGAAGTACGGCTGCTTCCCGCCCGGACGGCGGACCCACTCGTACCAGCCGTCCGCCGGCACCAGGCAGCGGCGGCGGGCGAACGCGCGGGCGTACGCCCGGCTGGTCGCCACCGTCTCCGCGCGGGCATTGATCATGCGGGCGGCGCCCGCCGGGGACCGGGACCAGGCCGGGACGAGGCCCCAGTGGCCGAGCGACAGCACGCGGTGACCCTCCGCGGTGACCCGGACCAGCGGCACCGGGTCGGTCGGCGCGACGTTGTGGTCCGGGCCGAGCCGGCCGTCCGTCTCGTCGTACGACTCGAACAGCGCGCTCAGATCGCCCGAGGACCGGGTCGTCGCGTACCTCCCGCACATGCCGCACACGCTAACCCGCGGCGCGCCGCCCGGCTGTCCCGCTGACCGGGAGTACGGCCGGGTGGACGGCGGCACCGGGCGGCGGAGGCGGCAGAATGTAACCGTGGGGAATCTGACCGCGACCCGGCCGCTGCGGCCGTGGACCGCTCCGACCGCTTCGGACCCGGTTTCGGCGACGCTGCGCCTGCCCGGCTCCAAGTCGCTGACCGCGCGGGCCCTGGTGCTCAGCGGACTGGCCAGCGGCCCTTCGACGCTGGCCGGCCCGCTGCGGGCCCGGGACACAGAGCTGATGGCCGGCGGGCTGCGGGCGATGGGCGCGCACATGTCGATAAGCGACGACGAGCGCTGGCTGGTCCGGCCGCACCCGCTGGTCGGGCCGGCGCACGTCGACGTCGGCCTGGCCGGCACGGTGATGCGCTTCCTGCCCCCGGTCGCCGGTCTCGCCGACGGGCGGATCACGTTCGACGGCGACCCGCAGGCCCGGGTCCGCCCGCTCGGTCCGCTCATCGACGCCCTGCGCCGCCTCGGCGTCCGGGTCGACATGCCGCCCACCGGGAGCCTGCCGCTGACCGTCCTCGGCACCGGGCGGGTGACCGGCGGCGAGGTCGTGATCGACGCCTCCGCGTCCAGTCAGCTCGTCTCCGGGCTGCTGCTGGCCGCGGCGCGCTTCGACCGGGGCGTGGTGGTCCGGCACGTCGGCCCGCCGGTGCCGTCCGCGCCGCACCTGCGGATGACGGTGCAGATGCTGCGGGCCGCCGGCGCCGCGGTGGACGACAGCACCCCGGACGTCTGGACGGTCGAGCCGGGCCCGCTCACCGGCCGCGGTTGGGAGATCGAGCCGGATCTGTCCGGCGCGGTGCCCTTCTTCGCCGCCGCCCTGGTCACCGGCGGCGAGGTGACCGTCCGGGGCTGGCCGCGCGGCAGCGCCCAGCCGGTCGAGCGGCTCCGTACGCTGCTGCAGGCGATGGGCGGCGAGGTGACGCTGTCCACCGCCGGGCTGACCGTCCGGGGCACCGGCGCCGTGCACGGCCTCACCGCCGACCTGTCCGACGTGAGCGAGCTGACCCCGGCGTTGACCGCGCTGGCGATGCTCGCCGACTCCCCGTCGCGGTTCACCGGCGTCGCCCACATCCGGGGCCACGAGACGGACCGCATCGCGGCGCTCGCCCGCGAGTTCGTCGCCCTGGGCGCCGATCTCACCGAGTCCCACGACGGGCTGGAGATCCGCCCCCGGCCGCTGCGGGGCGGGGTGTTCGAGACGTACCACGACCACCGCATGGCGCACGCCGCGGCGATCGCCGGCCTGGCCGTGCCGGGCGTCGAGCTGAGCGACGTCGCCTGCACCTCGAAGACGATGCCGGAGTTTCCGGCGCTATGGTCAGCGATGGTGACCGGGAAGAGCTGAGGGGGCAGGTCCTGGCGACGAGACGGCGGGAGTACGACGAGGACGACGTACGGGTCCGGCCCGGGAAGTCCTCGCGCCCGCGTACCCGGACCCGCCCGCGGCACGCCGACGCGGTGGAGGGGTTCGTCACCGCCGTCGACCGGGGCCGCTACACCTGCGTACTGCCCGGCGCCGCCGACGACGCGCCGGCGGTGACCGCGATGCGCGCCCGGGAGCTGGGCCGCAAGTCGGTCGTGGTCGGCGACCGGGTCGGGCTGGTGGGCGACACGTCCGGCGCCCCCGGGGCGCTGGCCCGGATCGTCCGGATCGCCGACCGCAGCTCGGTGCTGCGGCGCACCGCCGAGGACGACGCCACCACCGCCGAGGGACGCCTGGAGCGGGTCGTAGTCGCCAACGCCGACCAGCTGGTGATCGTCAGCGCGCTGGCCGACCCGCCGCCCCGGACGGGGTTCATCGACCGGTGCCTGGTGGCGGCGTACGACGCCGACGTCGAGCCGCTGCTCTGCCTCACCAAGGCCGACCTGGCCGGGCCGGAGGCGGTGCTCGGGTACTACGCCGAGCTGGAGCTGCCGTACGTGCTGATCCGCCCGGACTCGGCCCTCGACGCCCTGCGCAGCCTCCTCGCCGGGCGGATCTCGGTGCTCGTGGGGCACTCCGGGGTGGGCAAGTCGACGCTTGTCAACCGCCTCGTCCCGGACGCCGCCCGGGCGGTCGGCCGGGTCAGCGCCATCGGTCGGGGCCGGCACACGTCGACAAGCGCGGTGGCGCTCCGGCTGCCGCCGGTCGCCGGCGCGGACGACGAGGGCTGGATCATCGACACGCCGGGCGTACGCAGCTTCGGGCTGGCGCACGTCTCCGCCGACAGCCTCCTGCACGGCTTCCCGGACCTGGTGGAGGGCACGGTCGACTGCCCCGCGAACTGCCCGCACACCGCCGAGGAGCCGGCCTGCGGGCTGGACGCGTGGGTGGCCGCCGGCAGGGCCGACCCGCGCCGGCTGGCGTCGTACCGCCGGCTGCTCGCCTCCCGCGCCGGGGAGGGCGACCCGCGCGGCGAGCCCGACCCCCGGAATCCGGGCGACCCGCCGGCCGGCGCCTGAACCGGGCGGCGCTACTGTCAGCGGCATGACCGGGTACGCCGACGACGTCGCCCTCGCCCACCGGCTCGCCGACGCCGCCGACGCGGTCTCCACCGCGCGGTTCCGCGCGCTGGACCTGCGGGTGGACGCGAAGCCCGACCTCACCCCGGTGTCCGACGCGGACACCGCCGTGGAGCGCGAGATCCGCGCGCTGCTGGCCGCGCACCGGCCCGGCGACGGCCTGCTCGGCGAGGAGTACGGCGAGCAGCCCGCGACCGGCCAGGACGGGCGGCGCTGGGTCGTCGACCCGATCGACGGCACGAAGAACTTCATCCGGGGTGTGCCGGTGTGGGCGACGCTCATCGCGCTGCTGGCGGGCGACCGACCGGTCGTCGGGCTGGTCTCCGCCCCGGCGCTGGGCCGGCGGTGGTGGGCGGCGCTCGGTGCGGGCGCGTACGCCGGGCCGGACCTGGCCTCCGGCACGCCGATCCGGGTGTCGGCGGTGACCGACCTGGCCGACGCGAGCTTCTGCTACTCCTCGCTGACCGGCTGGGAGGAGCGTGGCCGGCTGCCGGCCGTGCTGCAGATCATGCGGGACGCCTGGCGCAGCCGGGCGTACGGCGACTTCTACGGTTACATGCTGCTCGCCGAGGGCGCACTGGACGTGATGGTGGAGCCGGAGCTGTCCCTGTGGGACATCGCCGCGCTGGTGCCGATCGTGACCGAGGCCGGTGGCACGTTCACCGGTCTGTCGGGGCGGCCCGCCCCTGGTGGCACCGCCTCCGGCGAGATCAGCGCGATCGCCACGAACGGCCCGCTGCACGCCGACATCCTCGCCCGCCTGGGTCGGCCGTCCGCGCGCTGACCTTCGTCAACCTCTATCCTCGCCAGGTGGTCTCCTCCGGCTGGTGCTTCCTCGCGTCGATGATCGTCGCGTACGGCATCGCCAACCTGCTCCAGTCGGTCGCGGCGGCGCGCACCACCGTGCACCACTCGTTCGATCCGGGGCTGCTGCTGCGGCTCGCCGGCCACCGCACGTACCTGGTCGGCCTGGGCTGCCAGGTCGGCGGTTTCGTGCTGGCCTTCCTGGCCCGGCGGGACCTGCCGCTCTTCCTCGTGCAGGCCAGCGTGGCCGCCGGCCTCGGCGTGACCGCGCTGCTCGGGGTGCTGGTGCTCAAGTGGCGGCTGCCCGCCGCCGAGATCGCCCTGCTGGTGCTCCTCTTCGCGGGGATCGCCGGCCTGGTGCTGTCGGCCCGACCGGCGCCCTCCCGGCAGCTCGGCACCGCCGGTCTGGTCGCCCTGGCGGCCACGCTCGGCGTGATCGCCGTGCTGGGCTTCTTCGCGGTCCGCCTGCACGGCGCGCCCGGCTCGGTGGCGCTCGGCTCGCTGGCCGGGCTGGCGTTCTCGGCGGCGGCCGTGGCGGCCCGGCCGCTGGCGTCCGCGCACTCGGTCGAGGCGTTCGTCGGCGACCCGCTGCTCTACCTGCTTGTCGCCCACTCGATCGTCGGCCAACTGCTGCTCGGTCTGGCGATGCAGCGCGGATCGACCACGGCGGCCGTGGCGGCGATGGACGCCGCCGGGGCGGTGCCGGCGGCGATCGTGGGTCTGCTGCTGCTCAACGACAAGATCTGGCCGGGGCGGGAGTGGCTGGCCGCCATCGGCTTCCTGGTCACCCTCGCCGCGGTGATCGGCCTGACCCGGTACGCGGAGCCGCAGCACCACCACGCCGTCGCCGGCGAGCGGGAACGGGCGCGGGCGATGGTCGGTGCCGGCCCGCCCGGGTTGAGCGCGGCCGTGCCGACCGAGCGGCGCGCGGCGGCCCGGCCGTCGGACTGACGCCCGGCCCGGCCGTCAGGCGGCCTCCACCGGCCGCCGGCGGCGGACGACCCGCTCGTAGAGCCGTTCCAGCGCGCCGGCGGTGCGGTCCCACGTGTAGCTGCAGCGCACCCGGTCCACGGCCGCGTGCCCGTACGCGAACCGCCCGGCGTTGTCCGCGATGAGGCGGCGCAGCGTCACCCCGAGGGTGCGCACGTCGCCCGGGGGCACGAGCCGCCCGGTGACCTCGTCGACCACCGCGTCGGCGATCCCGCCAAGCGCGTAGCCGACGACCGGCACGCCGCAGGCCATCGCCTCCAGTGACACCCGCCCGGCGGTCGAGTAGTGCGGGGTGCAGGCCACCACGTCGGCCGAGCGGTACCAGGTGGCCATCTGCTCGTGCGGCACCGCACCCACCAGGGTCACCTGGTCGGCCACCCCGTTGCGTTCGGCCAGCTCGCGCAGGTGGCGGGCCTCGGCGTGCCGGGCGAGCTGCTCGGCGGGCGGGCCGCCGGCGATCACCAGCTCCGCGTCGCCGCCGACCAGCCGCATCGCGCGGATCAGGTCCTCCTGGCCGTGGCCGGCGGCGAGCGCCGCCACGGAGAGGATCCGCGGTCGCGCCTCGCGCGGCGCCGCCTCCCCGTCGGGATGGAACTGCCCGGTGTCCACGCCCGGCGGCACCAGAGCCACCGACGTGCGCTGCAGGCCCATCCGGGTCAGCTCGTCGACCTCGTCGTTGGACTGGGCCACCGCGATGTCCACCGCGCGGATGAGGGCCCGCTCCAGCGGGATCCGCTCGTCCGGCGCGTCGTAGCGGGCGCCCAGGTGACGCAGCTGCTCCACCCCGAGGGAGTGGAAGGTCTGGACGACCGCGATGTCGGTTTCCCGGACCGCGTGCGCCGCGGCGAGCCCGCCGACCCAGTAGTGCCCGTGCACCACCTCCGGCGCCCACTCCCCCGCCCACCGGTCGGCCAGCCAGCGACCGTACTCGGCGACGAACGGGACCAGCTCGGCGGTGGGGATGCTGGCGGCGGGACCGATCGGGGCGCGCTCGACCAGGTAACCGTCGATCGTCTCCGTCGCCGTCAGGTCCGGGGCGTCGCGGCGCTCGTACAGCCGCACCTCGTGGCCCCGCCCGGCCAGTTCGGCGGCCACCCGGGCGATGTGCTGATGGGTGCCGACGGCCGGGCCACCGGCGCGCCGGGACGGGTCGGCGTGCGCGCAGACGAGGCCGACGCGCATGGTCACCTCCAGGCGGTTCTCTCAGCGGTGGTCCTCCCGGTCAGAGGGTCCCATTAACCCGGGGTCCGGGAGCCGAAACCTGGCAGATCGGAAGGAGCCTGACGGGTGCCGCGGACAGTTGCCCTCAGGCAAGAAACGGGTGGGCCGCGGATCGGAGCCGGAAATTGTCCGCATGACCCCTCCGGGCCGGGGTACCGGCGGAGAATGCCTCTCACCCGCAACCTCGCCGACGCCGTCGTGGTGGTCACCGGTGCCTCCAGCGGGATCGGCACCGCGACCGCGTACGCGCTCGCCAGTCGGGGCGCCGCCGTCGTCCTCGCCGCCCGCAGCGACCCCGCCCTGCGGCAGGTCGCCCAGCGCTGCCGCGAGCTGGGCGGGCGGGCCCTGGTCGTACCGACCGACGTGACCGATCCGGCGGCGGTGCAACGGCTCGCCGCGCGCGCCGCCGAGGAGTTCGGCCACCTCGACGGCTGGGTCAACAACGCCGCCGTCGCCGCCGTCGGGCTGTTCGACGAGATCCCGGTCGAGGAGTTCCGCCGGGTGCTGGAGGTCAACCTCCTCGGCACCGCGTACGGCATCCGGGCGGCCCTGCCCCACCTCGCCGCGGCCGGTGGCGGCGTGATCGTCAACAACGCCTCGGTCCTGGCCGAGGTGGCCATGCCGTACCAGTCGGCGTACAACGCCACGAAGCACGGGATCCGCGGACTGGCCGACACGATCCGCCAGGAGTTGCGCGTGACCGGCCGGGGCGACATCTCCGTCTGCACGGTGCTGCCCGCCACGATCGACACGCCGTACTACCGGCACGCCGCCAACCACAGCGGACGGGAGCTGACCCCGCCGCCCCCGGTCTACCCGCCGGAGGTGGTGGCGCACACCATCGTCCGCATGCTGCGGCGGCCGCGCCGCGAGGCGTACGCCGGTGGCGCCGCCCGTCTCATCGGCCTTCAGTGGCGGGTCGCCCCGGCACTGGCCGAACGGGTCCTCGGCTGGTACGCCCACCGCACCCAGTTCGGCCCGGCCGCCCGCCTCGACAGCAGCGGGAACGTCTTCACGCCGGACGCCGCCGCGGAACACGAGGGCGGCTGGCACGGGCGGCGGCGCCACCTGGTCCGGATGGGCACCGCCCTCGGCCTGGCCGCCGCCGGTACGGCGGTCGGGACGGTCGCGGCGATGACCCGGCGGGGACGGGCGGGTTTCTGATGGATCGGGCCGACCGGCCGGGTGCGGGGGCGTCGCGCGGCGGGCAGAGGCGGGCCGTCCTGCCGACCGACGTGCGCTGCCTCGTGGAGACGGACGAGTCGTCCGGGGTGGTCCGGTTGAGCGGGGTGCTCGACCCGCCGGGCACCGGCCGGGTGCGGGACGCGCTGCTCGGCCGCCTGGTCGACCGGCCCGGCCCGCTGGTGGCCGACCTGACCGGCCTGCGGGTGACCGACCCGGCGCTGTGGGAGGTCTTCGGCGAGGTGCGCCGGGCCGTTCACGACTGGCCCGCCGCCGACCTGCTGCTCTGCGACCCCACCGGCGCGGTCTCCGGCGCTCCCGCCTGGCCCACCCTGGACGGCGCGCTGGCCGCCCTCGCCGCCACGCCGCTGGCCGCAGTGCTCACCGTCGACCTCCCCCCGGTCGTGGGCAGCGCCCGCCAGGCCCGGCAACTGGTCTGCGACGGCTGCGCCCGGTGGGGCGTCGCCGAGCTGACCGAGCCGGGCTGCATCGCGGTCACCGAGCTGGTCAACAACGCGGTCGCCCACGCCCGGACCCCGATGACGGTCCGGTTGGCGCCCCGCGACAGCACCCTGCACCTGGCGGTCCGCGACCATTCGTCGCGGCTGCCGGCCTTCACCGGGCTGGCGCCGCTGCACACCGCCGGCGGCCGGGGCCTGCTCCTGATCGACACCGTCGCCCGACGGTGGGGTGCCACTCCGGTACCGGACGGGAAGGTCGTCTGGTGCGTTCTGCACCCCGACGACCAGACCTGACCGCCCCCGCCGACGGTTACGGGGCACGTGGCAGGGGTAGAGCAGCGGTATGCGCGACGACGAGTACCCGACCCCCGTGTCCGATCCCGAGGCGGAGGGCCTGCCCGACACCGCGGACGACGACTCGACCGCCAACGACGACGTCCTGACCGGGCGGGAGGCGGACGGCCCGGAGCCGGCGCAGCTGCCCGGGGACCGCACGCCGGTGGCGGTCGACCGGTTCGGGACCACCGCCGACGAGCAGCTCGACGGGGAGTCGCTGGACTACAAGCTCGACCGGGAGCAGTACGAGCGTCCGGCGGACGACCCGCTGGCCGGCCCGGTCGACCCGGACATCGCGGCCGAGGCGGACAGCGAGGAGCAGGCCGCGCAGGCCCAGCTCGACGCCGACGTGATCGATCCGGGACCGACCTCCGACCCGAACTCCCCGGTCTCGCTCTACGACCACGGGCAGCTCGGCAGCGTGACCGACGCCCAGGTGGGCCGGCTGGTCGAGCCGGACGAGGGCGCGCACACCGACCAGGAGACCGACTCGGTCGCGTACGACGCCGGCTCGGCCGGCGGTGGCGCGTCGGCCGAGGAGCTGGCGATCCACGAGACGCGCCCGCCCCACTCGGTCTGACCCGGTCGACTCAGTCGTCGAGGCCCTGCTCGATCGCGTACCGGGTCAGCTCGACCCGGTTGTGCAGCTGGAGCTTGCCCAGCGTGTTCTGCACGTGGTTCTGCACGGTCCGGTGCGAGATCGCCAGGCGCTCGGCGATCTGCTTGTACGACATCCCCTTCGCCACCAGACGCAGCACCTCGGTCTCCCGCTCGGTGAGCCGGGGTGCTCCGTCCCGCTCGGGGGCGGCCGGCCCGGCCGCCAGGCGCCGGTACTCGCCGAGCACAAGGCCCGCCAGCCCGGGCGTGAAGACCGGCTCCCCCGCCGCCGTCCGTCGCACCGCGTCCAGGAACTCCGCCGGGGCGGCGGACTTCACCAGGTAGCCGGTGGCGCCCGCCTTGACCGCGTCCAGCACGTCCTGCTGCTCACCGCTGGCCGACAGCATCAGCACCCGGACCTCGGGCAGCGCCGCGCGCAGCCCCCGGATGACCTCCACCCCGGAGACGTCCGGCAGCTGCAGGTCGAGGACGACCACGTCGGGCCGCGCGGCGGCCGCGATCCGGACGGCCTGCCGCCCCTCGCCGGCGGCGGCCACCACCTCGTGGCCCGCCTCGGTCAGGTCGCGGGCCACCCCTTCCCGCCACATCGGGTGGTCGTCGACCACCATCACCCGCGCCACGTCTCCTCCTTCGCTGATCCGCCGGCCCGAGCCAGCGCCGCGCCGCCCTGAGCCAGCGCCGCGCCGGCCGGTGGCTCGACGGCGGCCCGGCTCACCGCCGCTGCCGGGGCACGGTCAGCTCCACCTCGGTCCCGGCACCCGGGGCGGAGGTGATGGTGACCGTCCCGCCGAGATCGGCGATCCGGCCCCGGATGGAGCGGGCCACCCCCAGCCGGCCCTGGGCCGCCGCCTCGGCCAGGCGGCCGTCGGCGAAGCCCGGGCCCTCGTCGCGAACGGACACGGTCACCATGGCCTCCTCGTCCTCGATCAGCACCCAGGCCCGGCCGCCGGCGTGCCGCGCCACGTTGTCCAGCGCGGCGGCCGTCGCGGCGGCCAGTTCCCGGGCGACCGGGCCGGGCAACGGCACCGGGTCGGCCGGGGCCGACAGCGAGACCGTCGGCGAGGCGTACCGCCCGAGCAGCGCGCGCAGATCCGCCGGCCCGTCGGCCGGGGCGGGTGCCGCGCCGGCGATGAGCGCGCGCAACGCCGCCTCCTGCTCACCGGCGAGCCGGGCCAGTTCGCCGGCCTCGCCGTCCAGGTGCGCGCCGCGCCGCTGTACCAGCGCGAGGACCTGCAGCACCGAGTCGTGGATGTGGCGGGCGAGCCGTTCCCGCTCCCGGGTGGCCGCCTCCAGCTCGACGGCCCGCTGGAGCCGTTCCTCCGCGGTCACCGCGAGGCGGGCCACGTGCCCGACCACCACACCGGCGAGGAGCAGCAGAATCACGCCGGTGAGCGAGGACTCGCCGATCCGCTCCCGGGTCGCGAGGTCCGCGGCGCCGAGCGCCAGCGCGGCCACCGTGCCCCGCCGCCGACCGCCGGAGACCGCCCAGGCCAGGACCGGGCCCGCCAGCCACGCCACCGCGAGGGTGGGCACGCCCGCGGCGAGCGCCTCCCGCCCGACCGCCCACGGGGTGGCGAGCACGACGCCGATGACGACGCCCAGGTCGGCCAGGAGCAGCGGCCAGCCGCGTCGCGCCGGGTGCGCGTACCCGATCGCCGCCGCGGCCGTCCAGGCCGCCATCGCCAGGACCAGGCCGGCGGCGGCGAGCGGGTGCGCGTACCGGTCCGCGTGGCGCACGGCGACCACGCAGACGTACGCGAGGGAGGCCACCCGGAACACGGCGATGGCCCGCCACAGCGGGACCTCGAAACCACCGGGTGACGTGGGCACGTCGACACGATGCCACAGCGGCGGCGACCCGCCGGTCCGGCGGGTGCGGGTCAGAGAACCCTGACGTACGGTGGAAATGCCGCGTAAACCACTGCGAGTCGTCGCCGGAAGGGGCCATGACGAATGCGGAACCGCACGCACCGCGTACGGTTGTGCCCATCGAACCTTCCCTGCTGATCACCGAAGCCTTCGACCAGGCTCAGGTGACCGAGCTACGGCACTCGGTCACCTCCTGCGCGCGTGCCGCCGGGCTCCGGGGGCAGCGGCTGGACGACTTCGTGCTGGCGGTCAACGAGCTGATCACCAACGCGGTCCGGCACGGGGGCGGCCGGGGCTCCCTGCGGATGTGGCGGCAGCGGGGCGGGCTGGTCTGTGAGGTCTCCGATCACGGGCACGGGATCAGCGCCCAACGGCTCACCGACCGCAGCCGCCCGGCGCCGGACACGGCCGGCGGCTGGGGCCTGTGGCTGGCCCGCGAACTCAGCGACGCCATGGACGTCGAGACCAGCACCGCCGGCACCGTCGTCCGCATCACGACAGCCCTGACCCCTCACCCCACCCCCACCCACGACTAAGCGCTGGGGATGGGACCGGGGGTCAGCTGAAGAGGGCGCTGACCGACTCGCCGTTGTGGATGCGCCGCACGGCTTCGGCGAGGGCGGGCGCCACCGAGAGGACCTTGAGCTTCTCGACACGCTTCTCCGGCGGGATCGGCACGGTGTCCGTACAGACGATCTCCAGCACCTCCTCCTGACCGCTCAGCCGCTGCAACGCGTCGCCGGAGAAGAGGCCGTGCGTGCAGGCCAGTCGGATCGAGCGCACGTCCTGCTCGCGCAGGTGCCCCATCAGCTCGACCACCGTGCTGCCCTTGACGATCTCGTCGTCCAGCACGATCACGTCGCGGCCCCGCACCTCGCCGATGACCGCGCTGATCCGCACCCGGTCGTCACCCAGGCGCTGCTTGGTCCCGGCCGCCACCGGGGTACCGAGTCGCCGGGCGAACGCCGCCGCCTCCTTGACGTAGCCCAGGTCCGGCGAGACCACCACGCTGTTGCCCAGATCCTGACCCCGGAAGTGGTCGGCCAGCTCGCGCAGCGCGTGCAGGTGGTCGACCGGAACGCTGAAGAAACCGTGAACCTGCGGCGCGTGCAGGGTCATCGTCAGCACCCGGTCCGCGCCGGCCGACGTGAGCAGGTCCGCGACCAGGCGGCCGCCGATCGAGATCCGCGGCGCGTCCTTCTTGTCCGACCGGGCGTACGCGTAGTGCGGCAGCACCACCGTGATCCGGCCGGCCGACGCGCCCCGGGCCGCGTCGATCATGAGCAGGAGTTCGACCAGGGTCTCCTGCACCGGCGGCACCAGCGGCTGGATCAGGAAGACGTCCCGCTCCCGGCAGTTGGCCTGTAGCTGCACCTCGAGGCAGTCGTTGGCGAACCGGGAGACGCGGACCGGGTACAGCGGCACGCCGAGGTGGGTGCAGATCTCGGCGGCGAGTTCGGGATGGGCGGTTCCACTGAAGACGGCGATGTCACGCACGTCTGGACATCGTACGGATCAGCGGACGCCCGGTCGGCGCACTACGTCAAGCCCAGCGGTTGCCGGTGAGCTTCTCGTACACGCCGACGTAGCGGGCGCGGGTGGCCTCGACCACTTCGGCCGGCACCTCCGGCGCCGGCCCCTGCCGGTCCCATCCGCTCGCGGTGGCCCAGTCCCGGACGTACTGCTTGTCGTAGGAGAACTGGGCACGCCCCGGCTGGTACGACTCGGCCGGCCAGAACCGGGACGAGTCGGACGTCAGCAGCTCGTCCCCGACCATAAGGGTGCCGTCGGCCGCCCAGCCCAGCTCGATCTTGGTGTCGGCGATCAGGATGCCCCGGTCGGCGGCCAGCTCGGCGCCCCGCCGGTAGAGGTCCAGGGTGATCCGGCGCAGCCGCTCGGCGGTCTCCAGCCCCACCTTGTCCACCACCTCGGCGAAGGTCATCGGCTGGTCGTGCTCCCCCACCGGCGCCTTGGTGGACGGCGTGAAGATCGGCTCGGGCAGGATCGACGCCTCGACCAGACCGCGGGGCAACTCCACGCCGGAGACGGTGCCGGTGTGCTGGTACTCGACGAGGCCACCGCCGGCCAGGAAACCCCGGGCGACGCACTCCACCGGGACCATCTCCAACCGCCGGCAGCGGATCGCCCGGCCGGCGAACTCGGCCGGCACGTCGGTCCCCGAGATCACGTGGTTCGGCACCAGATCGGCGAGCTGCTCGAACCACCACAGCGAGAGCGCGGTGAGCAGCTTGCCCTTGTCCGGGATCGGCGTCGGCAGCACCACGTCATAGATCGAGATGCGGTCGGAGGCGACCAGGATCAGGTCGTCGCCGTCGGCGTAGACGTCCCGGACCTTGCCCGAGTGCAGAAGTTCCACGCGCCCTAGTACACCACGCGGCCCGCGTACGGCCCGCGCCGGTGGTCCACCGCGGAGGCCGGCCGGAGCCGCCGGCCGCGGCACGCCCGGCGGAGGCCGGATCAGCGCGGTGGCCCGCCGCGGCGGTTGCGGTTCATCATGCGCACGATGAAGAAGACGATCAGGGCAACGACGACCAGGCAGCAGAGCAGCCCGAGGAAGCCGAAGCCGCCACCGCGGCGCCGCCGGACGGCCTCGACCGCCATCTCGCCCGGGCCGCTGGACGCCCACGCCGCCACGGGGACGAACACCGACAGCACGACCGCACCGAGGACCGCGCTCAGCCGGCCCCACCACCTACCGAAGACAGACATGGCCCCATCCTCGCCGAGAAGCGCAACCCCGGCACGGCGGTCGGCGGATGACCCGCCGGGCACGGACACGACGAAGGCCCCGGAGGAATCCTCCGGGGCCTTCGGACGAGTAGCGGGGACAGGATTTGAACCTGCGACCTCTGGGTTATGAGCCCAGCGAGCTACCGAGCTGCTCCACCCCGCGTCGGCTTCACCACTGTACCCCATCGCATCGGGCCATGATCCTCGCCCCCTGGACACCGCCGGAGAAACACCGGACACCGACGGCGCGGGACGCCGAAGGGCCCCGAGGAATCCTCCTCGGGGCCCTTCCGACGTGGTAGCGGGGACAGGATTTGAACCTGCGACCTCTGGGTTATGAGCCCAGCGAGCTACCGAGCTGCTCCACCCCGCGTCGGTCCGTCAACCGTATCGCACCACCCCGGTGCGGTGCAAAACGACCGGTGGACCGCCGGGCGGTTCCGGTGCCGCGCCGGAACCGCCCGGGTCCGGTTCAGCCCAGCCACGCCTCGAGCGCGACCACCGCACGCCGGCTGTCGGCGTCGACCTGGGAACGCTCGGCCGACGTGCCCTCCCAGCCCTGCTCCCAGAGAATCGTCACCACGTCGTCGACGCGGATCGCCCGGATCAGCCGCACCTCTTCCCCTTCGACCGGGTTCCCCTCCAGGTCCCGGGCGTCGGTACGGATCTCGAAGAGCACCGACTCGTCGCCGTAGCCGCTGTCGTCGAGCAGCCGCAGCCGCGACGTCGCCGGGTTGCCGCCGCCCGTGCCCTCCTGCTCCGGGCAGGCACGGACCGCCTGGCGCAGCTCACGCAGCGCGTCGTCGGCACGCCCGGCCTCGTAGATCGTGATGGTGTGCACGTAGCTGCCGTCGGGCACGTAGTCCGCGGGCGACTCCGGCTTCTTGTAGGCCACGTGCCGGGACCGGCGCTGCACGATCTCGTCGTCGGTGGTGAACCGGGCTCCGCACAGCGACGGCAGCACCTCGGCGTCGACGAAGTTCGCGGCGCCCTTGTCGTTGGCCGGGGCGAGCCGGAAGAACGCCCGGTCCGGGATCGACGTGGGCCCCGGCTGCGCCGAAGGCCCGGTTGTCGAGGTCGACGGTGTGCCGCTGGGTGTCGCCGACGGCGGCGCCGACGGGGTCGGGACGGGAGCCGTCGGTGTCCCGCCCGGCGGCGCCACGGGTGCCGGATCGTCGGCGAGCACCAGCCGGGTGCCGGTCGCCACCCCGGCGACCAGGACCGCCGCGGTGAGCGCGGTGCCGACCGCCCGGAGCCGGGCCCGCCGGTCGGCGCCCCTGCGGAGCACCTCCGGCTCGGGAAGGGTACGGGGATCCGCCCGGTCGGCGAGCGACCGGTAGAAGTCGGACAGGTCACGCGACATCGTTCGCCTCCAGTCGCTCGTCGCTGATGTCGGGCAGCAGGGCCGCCAGCCGGGCGCGCCCCCGTGACAGCCAGGACTTGACGGTCCCGGTCGCCGCGTTCATCTCGCGGGCGATGTCCTCGACGGTCATGTCGTACAGGTAGTGCAGGGCGAGCGCCTGCCGTTGGTTGGCCGGGAGCTGCCGGAGCGCGCCGACCAGCAGCACACTGTCCTCGCTGGGCGGGGCGACCGGGTCCGGCGCGCCACTGCGCCGCACCGCCGCCCGCCAGCCGGTGAGCCGCCGCCACCGGTCGGTGCTCAGCCGGGCCACCACCAGGCGCAGCCACGCCTCGGGGGCGGGGTGCGCGACGAGCGTGCCCCACTGCCGCCAGGCCCGGGCGTACGCCTCCTGCACGAGGTCCTGCGCCTCGGCGTGGTCGCCCGCGACCGCGTGGCCGTAGCGGAGCATCCGGTGCGCGGTGCTCCGGTAGAACTCGTCGAAACTCGCCGCGTCTCTCATGTCCCCATCACGTGTCTCCCGGGCCGGTCACCGTCACTGCTGTGTGAACGGGGCGGCGCCCCGCCGGGTTGCACCTCGGCCGTCCCGAACACGACAGCGCCCCCGGATCCGCTCATCGGATCCGAGGGCGCCTGCCGTTCTTACTGGTCAGCCGCCGGGTGTCGGCGCCGGGCTGCCGCTGGGCGTCGGCGTGCCGCCGGCGGCCGGCGTCGGGGCGGCCGCCCCCTGGGCCGCCTGGAAGGCCGTGATCGCCTCGTCGAGCGCCTTCAGCGCCCGGCCGTACCGCTCGAAGTCACCGGAGGCCTGCGCGGCCCGGACCTCGGCGATCGCGGCCTGGACCCGGTTCGCCGCCTCGGCCAGCTCGCCGGTGAGGGCGGGCGGGGTGGCGCCGGGCGACGGGGTCGGCGGCGGCGACGGCGGGTTCTCCCCGGACGGCGGCGGCGGGGTCGGCGCGCCGGCCTGTTTGCCCTGCTCGACGAGCTGCTTGATGCCGTCGGTGAGGTTGTCGGCCAGCACGACGTACGAGCCGCCGTCGCCGTACGACAGGAGCACCTTCTGCAGCAGCGGATACGCGTCCTGCTGGTTGCTCTTCACGTAGACCGGCTCGACGTAGAGCATGCCGTTGCCGAACGGCAGGGAGAGCAGGTTGCCGTACTGCACCTGCGCCTGGTTCGACGAGAGCAGGTTGAGCTGCTGCCGGATCTGGGCGTTGTTGGTCATCTGCTGGTGCACCTGCACCGGGCCGGAGACCCGGGTCTGGTCCGGCAGCTCCAGCACCGCCAGCCGGGGTTGCCCGTCCTCGTACGAGCCGGAGATCAGCGCGGCGAGGTTCTGCCGGCCGTTCGGGGTGACCGCGGCGGTGAGCTGGAAGCGCGGCGCCTCCTGGCCGGGCAGCTTGGTGAAGAGGTAGTACGGCGGCTGCTTCTGCCCGCTGTCCGGAGCGTCCGGCACGTTCGGCACCTGCCAGAAGTCCTGGCCGGAGTAGAAGTCACCGGGGTCGGTGACGTGGAACCGGGTGAGCAGGTTGCGCTGCACCTTGAACAGGTCGGCGGGGTAGCGGAAGTGGGCGTTCAGCTCGGCCGGGATCTCCGACTTCGGCTTGACGAGTTCACCGCCGAAGGCCTTGTTCCACGCCTTGAGCACCGGGTCGCCGTCGTCGAACTCGTACAGGGTGACCGTCCCGTCGTACGCGTCGACGGTCGCCTTCACCGAGTTGCGGATGTAGTTGACGTTCTCCCGGGCCAGCTGGAAGGTGCCCCGGTTGGTCAGCTCGTCGGTGGTCTCGGTCTGCAGGTTGATCCGCTCGGCGTACGGGTAGGTCGCGGCGGTGGTGTAGCCGTCGATGATCCACTGCACGCGGCCGCCGACCACCGCCGGGTACGGGTCGCCGTCCACGGTGAGGAACGGGGCGACCTTCTCCACCCGCTCGCGCGGGTTGCGGACGTAGAGCAGCTTCGAGTTCTCGTTGACCGCCTCGGAGAGCAGGAAATTCGTCTCCTGCTCCTTGATGGCGTACAGCAGGCGGCGGGTGAACGAGCCGATCTCGACGCCACCGGAGCCGGTGTACGTGTAGTACGACTCGCGGCCGTCGTCGCCCTCGCCCACCGGCCGGTCGAACTCGGCCGGGTTGGCGTCCGGGTTCGCCTTGCCGACGATGGCGTAGTCGCCGGCCTCCATCCGCTCGCCGTAGTAGATGCGCGGCTGGGTGGCCGGGATCTGCTCGGTCTGCGAGGAGCACGCCTCCTGGGCCTTCTCGCCGAGGAAGCCGGAGACGAAGTACGGCTGGCCGCCGCAGACGACCTGGTTGGCGGGGGCGGCGACCACCCCGTAGCCGTGGGTGTAGACGGTGTGCCGGTTGATCCAGTTGCTCTGCTGAGCGGTCAGCTCGCCGTAGTTGATCTCCCGGACGCCGACCACGTAGTCCTGCGTGCTGCCGTCGACCGTGTACCTGTCGATGTCCAGCTTCGGCCCGAAGTCGTAGAAGCCGCGGACCTGCTGGAGCTGCGTGTAGGTCTCACTGACCAGCTGCGGATCGAGCAGGCGCGCGTTCGGCACCACCGCGGTGTCGGTGGCCAGGGTCGCCGGTGGGGTCAGGTTGCTGGCCGCGTACGGCTCGGTCGCCACGGCGGTCAGCCCGAACGCGGCGCGCGTCGCGTCGATGCTGCGCTGGATGAACGGCGCCTCCTTGTCCCGGGCGCTCGGCTTCACCTCGAAGGTCTGCACCGCCCACGGGTAGATGCCGCCGATGGCCACCGCGGAGACACCGAGCAGGGCCAGCGAGATGCCCGGCCAGACCAGGTTGCGCATCCAGGCGTTGGAGAAGACGAGGATCGCGATCGCCACGACCACCGAGATGTAGGCGAGGATCTCCTTCGCCGGCAGCAGCGCGTTCACGTCCGCGTAGCCGGCGCCGTACACGTTGGCACCGTCGTTGTACTCCAGCAGCATCGCCCGCCGGTCCAGCACGTACGCGATGGCCTTGAGCAGCACGAAGGCGGCGACCAGGGCACTCAGGTGGGCCCGCGCCGCGTTGCTCATCCGGTCGCCGACGCCCTGCAGCCGGACGCCGCCGAAGATGTAGTGCACGGCCAGCGACCCGATGAGGGCCAGCACCACCGCGGTGAACCCGACCCCGAGCAGGTAACGCCAGAACGGCAGGTCGAAGACGTAGAAGCCGACGTCGACACCGAACTCCGGGTCCTTCACGCCGAAGTCCCCGCCGTTGCGGAAGAGCAGCCACTGGTTCCACCGGCTCTGCGCGGACAGGCCCGCGAAGAGGCCGACCACGGCGGCGACCAGGGCGATCCAGATGCCGAGCCGGGGGCTGAGCAACATCCGGTAACGCTCAAGCGTCGCCTGCTCCGGCGACTGCGGCCGCAGCCGGGGCCGCATCCGGTGCGCCAGCCACAGGTTGCCGCCGACGACGACCGCCATGCCGAGCCCGACCGCGAGGAAGAGCAGCAGCCGGGTGACGAGCACCCCGGTGAAGACCTGTTTGTAGTCGACCTCGCCGAACCACAGCCAGTCGGTCCACGCCTGCACACCCCAGCCGAGCAGGGTGAAGAGCACGAACACCCCGACCAGGACACCGATCGTGACGCGTCCGCGTCGGCTCATCCTCGGCAGGGGGGCACTGCTACGCATGACCACTGTTGGCTCCGCACGCTCGATGTGATCGGCTCCGACCAGGCCACTAGAGTACGGGGTCTTCCTGAACGTGTCGGTCCACGGTCACGGCGCGTGCGCCGCGGCGGTCAGCAGCGGGCCGGTTCGCCCCCCGCGCGCAGCGTCTCGAGGGCGGTCAGCGCCTCGTCCAGCGTGGCCACCCTGAGCAGCGGGAGCCCTGGTTGCGGGTTGCGGACGGCCTCGGCGCAGTTGTCGGCCGGCACCAGGAACGCGGTCGCGCCCGCGTCCTTCGCGCCGACCAGTTTCTGCGCGATGCCACCGATCGGACCGATCCGGCCCTCATCGTCGATGGCGCCGGTGCCCGCGATGATCCGCCCGCCGGTCAGGTCCTCCGGGGTCAGCTTGTCCACGATCCCGAGGGCGAACATGAGACCGGCGCTCGGGCCGCCGATGTCCTCCAGGGAGATCGTCAGGGTGAACGGGTGCGGCTGCTGCTGGTCGATCTCGACGCCGATCCGGGGCCGGCCGTCCTGCTCCCGACTGGTGATCTTCGCGGTGGCCGCGGCGCCGTCGCGGGTGTAGCCGATCTCCAGGGCGGTGCCGGCCGGCTTGGCACGGATCAGCTCGGTGAGCCGGCTGGCCGCCGTCACCGGCTGCCCGTCGACCGAGGTCACCACGTCGCCGGGCTTGAGGACGCCGGCCGACGGGCCGTCGCCGGCCACCGTCTTGACCACCACCTGCACCGGGTACCCGAGCTCGCGCAGCGCCGCCGTCTCCGCGCTGGTCTGGGAGACCTTGAAGTCCTCGGCGTTGCGCTCCTCGACCTCCTCGCGGGACTCCCCGGGCGGGTACACCAGCTCGCGGGGCACCACCGCCTCGTCGTCGGAGAACCAGCCCTGGATTGCGGAGCGCAGCTTGACCGAGGGCTGCACACCGACGGTGGTCAGCCGCAGCTGCCCCGCCGACGTGGAGGTCTCCCGCCCGGTGACCTGGATGACCTCCTTGCCGTCCTCCGTGCCCAGCGTGTTGACCGTCGGGCCGGGGCCGAGCACCACGTACGGGATGGGCGCCGCCAGCACGCCGATGCTGAGCAGGGTGGTGAGCAGAGCACCGAGCAGGACGGTCACGCCGCGACGTCTCATGCGGCAGAGCGTACCGATCGGGTGGTCGCCGTCCGCGGGACCAGCCGGGACTTCGCCCTGAGCGCAACGCCAGCGGACGCGACCTGGGGCGCGGCGCGCGTACCGTAGAGCTCGTGCCTGATATTCCGTTCGGATTCGCGCTCCCGGGTGGGCAACCACCAGACCCCAACGACCCCGCGCAGATGCAGCAGTTCATGGCGCAGCTGCAGCACCTGCTCTCGGCGCCCGGCAGCGGCCCGGTGAACTGGGACCTGGCGCGCCAGGTGGCGGCGAGCCAGCTCGCCGCCGCCGGCGACCCGGCGGTCTCGCCGTACGAGCGCAACGCGGTGGAGGAGGCGCTGCGCCTCGCCGACCTGTGGCTGGAGCCGGCCTCGGCCCTGCCGTCGGGCATCCACACCTCGGTGGCGTGGAACCGGAACGAGTGGATCTACAAGACCCTCGACGTCTGGCGCAAGCTGTGCGATCCGGTGGCCAGCCGGATGGTCGGCGCGATGGGTGACCTGGTGCCGCCGGAGGCACGTGCCCAGCTCGGCCCGATGCAGTCGATGGTCGCCACGCTCGGCGGCGCGCTCTTCGGCGGCCAGCTGGGGCAGGCCCTCGGCTCGCTCGCCGCCGAGGTGCTCTCCGCCGGCGACATCGGGCTGCCGCTCGGCCCGGCCGGCACGGCCGCGCTCATCCCGGCCAACATCCGGGAGTACGGTGCCGGCCTGGAGCTGCCCGAAGACGAGGTCCGCCTCTACGTGGCCCTGCGCGAGGCCGCCCACCAGCGGCTCTTCCAGCACGTGCCGTGGCTGCGCGGGCACGTGCTCAGCGCGGTGGAGATGTACGCGGCGGGCATCCGGGTCAACCGCGAGGCGATCGAGGAGGCGATGGGCCGGGTCGACCCGACCGACCCGGAGTCGATGCAGGCGATCGCGTTGGAAGGCATCTTCACCCCGGAGGACAGCCCGGCGCAGAAGGCGTCGCTGGCCCGCCTCGAGACCGCGCTCGCGCTGGTCGAGGGCTGGGTCTGCCATGTCGTCGACAGCGCCGCCGGCAACCGGCTGCCAAACGTCGTCCGGCTCGGTGAGGCGTTCCGGCGGCGGCGGGCCGCGGGCGGCCCGGCCGAGCAGACCTTCGCCGCCCTGGTCGGCCTGGAGCTGCGTCCGCGCCGGCTGCGGGAGGCGGCGGCGCTGTGGGCGGCGCTCACCGAGCACCGGGGCATCGCCGGCCGGGACGCCCTGTGGGGCCACCCCGACCTGCTGCCCTCCGACGACGACTTCGCCGACCCGGTGGCCTTCGCCCGGTCCCAGCTCGACCTCGGTGAGCTGGAGAGCTTCGACTTCAACGCGCCGGGCGGTCCGCAGGAGAACCCTCCGCCCGGCCCGGACGAGGGCCCGGAGAGCCGCTGACCCGACGCCTCCCGGGGGCGGCGGTCGCGTCAGCGGAGACGGCCGCTCCCGGAGAGCAGGGCGCGGGTGGCGTCCCAGCCCTCGAGGGCCGGGTTCAGCCGGGCCAGGTCGGCCGCGCCGCGCAGGCGGTGCCAGGCCGGTGTGACCGCGAGGTCGCCGGGCCGGGGCGCCGCCGCGCGCAGGGCCGCGGGCACCGCGCTGTCCAGGTCCAGTTCCGGCAGCCACTGCGGTACGGGTAGCCGGGCCGCCACGCCGAGCAGGCCGGGCCCGCCGCCCTCGACCGGGGCGACCGCCAGCGGCCGGCTGGTGAGCGGCCGGAGCAGCTTGCCGATGATCAGCCCCGGTACGTCCGGCGCGTCACCGGCGACCACCGCCACCTGGCCGTAGGCGCCGGAGGGCACCTCGCGGTCGGCTCCCGCCGGCAGGCCCCGCTCGCCCCACGCCGGCTGCTCGGGCACCGGCTCGCCCGCACCGGACCCACGACTCTCCGCCCCGGCGCCGTCGCCCCCGCTCAGGACCAGGGCCGAGGGGTCGCGGGTGGCCGGGTCCCCGATCGCTTCCGGGGCGGGCCGGACGTCCGGCCCGCAGGCGGCGAGGACGGCGTTCACGGTCGGCTCCGGCACCTCGTACACCCTGGTCCCGGGCCAGACCACGGCGTCGGCGAGCCAGCGGTCGGCTGGCGTCACCGCGACCGCCGTCTCGACCTCGTTCAGCGTGGCGAGCAGGTCGACCACGTCCTCGGCGAGCGCGGTGCGCCACTCGGTCGGGTCGATGCCGGGCGGCGTCCAGGCGACCGGACCGAGTAACGCCACCACCACACGTCGTGCCACGGCCCGACCCTACGCCCCGAGCCGCCCGCGGCTCTGGTCGGCTCCGCGCCGTCCCGGGCGTCGACCGACGTCATGCTGGGGCACCGGGCCGGGAGACCGAGGTGCCGTCGGTCTGGCGGCCACGGCGGCTGGGGGGTGTGGGCCGGGACGGGCGGGTCAGGAGGTGGAGACGGCCGCCACGCCCTCCAGGTAGCCGCGGGCCCGCTCGGTCTTCGGATACCGGCCGACCAGTTCCCAGAACCGGGCGTTGTGGCTCGGCACGATGAGGTGGGCCAGCTCGTGCAGCAGGACGTAGTCGATGACCCAGTCCGGCATGTCCTGCACGCGGTGCGAGATGCGGATCGTCCGGTCGGCGGGGGTGCAGGAACCCCAGCGGCCGTTCTGGTTGGTCACCCAGCGCACGCTGGCCGGAACGGCGGCCAGCCCGTAATCGGCGAGGTAGAGCGTGATCAACCGGGTGGCCCGGGCCAGCAGCTCGTCGTCGGACCGGGCCAGCCGGCCCTCGCGGGCGGCGAGCCGGGCGAGCATGCGGTCGACCCACTCGCTCTCCTCGGCGCGGGAGAACTGGTCCGGGATCAGGACGACGACGCGCTCACCATCGCGGTACGCGGACACCGTGCGCCGCCGGCGCTGGCTGCGCCGTACCTCGACGACCGGCTTGCGCGGCGCTGCCATCAGCGGGCCGCGCAGCCTCGGATTCCTGTCACGAGGGAAAGCTAATGCGTACTGACCAGGGATCCGCAAGAGCCAACCCCACGACACGCGCCCGGAAAATGGGGATTGGTTGCCAGGAGTCCTGAAAAATTCTGTGACAGAGCGTCGCGATCTACGATCCGTGACGACGATCGGTGGCCTGCGGGCGCCGATCTTCACCGTAGGTGATCATTGGCCGCAGGTCACGCGGGGGGTGCCTCGGACCCGTTATCCGGGCATCCGGTCGGCGTGTCCCCGCCAAACTCACTTATCCGACCTAATTCGCCATGCACACTCTCGACGTCAACTTGCTCACAGAGTCGATGCGGAGCTGACATGGAACCGCCCAGACCTGGGTAGGGTCCGCGGACCAGCGGTCACGACGGTGACCGCGACGAAAGGCCCAGCGCCGGTGCCCCCGTGGCCCGCCGCCGGGAACACCGCCGGATGAGCGTTCGCCGGTGGACGAGACGAGGAGGGCACCCGTGGCCGACCAGGCCCAGACCTACAACGGTTACTGCGTCAAGTGCAAGGAGAAGCGGGACTTCGAGGGACACGTCGAGGTCTCGAAGACCGGGATGAACATGGCCAAGGGCAAGTGTCCGGTGTGCGGCACGACAGTGAACCGCATCCTGGGCAAGGCGAAGGTCTGACCCGTCCGGGTCGCGTGGAAGGGGTGGCCGACGGCCACCCCTTCCGCCGTACCGGCCACTGTCGGTTGCCGGACAGGCGCGTGTAGCGCCTGTGGAAAACTCGCCGAATCCTGTGGACAACCCTGGACAGGGCTGTGCACACCTGTGGACAACGATCCACGGAAAGCACGGACGCGGTCACGATTCGTGGTCATGAGCCGCGTCGCCCTGCCCCGCCCGACCCTGCTTCCCGGTCTCACCCTCCTGTGGCGCGACCGGCACACGCTGCAGCTCGGCGTCGACCCCGGCCGGGCCGTGCTGCTGGAACTCGCCAATCCCCGGGCCGCCCGGCTCCTCGACCTCCTCGACGGGGCGCACAGCGAGCGGCACGTCCTCGAACACGCCGCCAACCTCGACGTCGGCCGGGACGAGGCCCGCACGCTGCTCGACGCGCTGCGGGCGGCCGGCCTGGTCGTACCCGCGCACACCCTGCTGCCGCGTGACCTGGCCGGCCCGCCACGGGCCCGGCTCGCGGCCGAGGCCGGGGCGCTCGCCCTGGCCGCCCGGCGGCTGCCCGGGACACCCGCCCAGGTGCTGCGCCGCCGCCGGTCCGCCCGCGTGCTGGTGACCGGCGCCGGCCGGCTCGGCGCCCCGGTCGCAACGGCCCTGGCCCAAGCCGGCATCGGCCACGTCCGGCCGCAGCTGGCCGGGCCGGTCGGACCGGCGGACCTGGTCGGTACCGGGATCCCCGCCGCCGACCTCGGTCGCCCGCTCGACGACGCGGTCCGCGACGCGCTGCGGCGGGCCGCGCCGGAGACCGCCACCGGCCCGCTCCGCCCGGGCCGGGCGGATCTCGTGATCCAGGTCGGCACGGACCGGCCGGCCGCTCTGCTCGCCACCGCGCACGCCCAGCGCCGGCAGGCGCACCTGCTGATCGACCTCCGCGAGGGCGTACCGGTCGTCGGGCCGCTGGTCCGCCCGCCCGTCGGCCCCTGCCTGAACTGCCTCGACCTGCACCGGGCGGACCGCGACGCCGACTGGCCGGCGCTCGCCGCGCAGCTCGCCGGGGAGGCCCCGGAGAGCGCCTGCGCCGCGGCGACGCTGCTCGCCGCCGCGGCGTACGCCACCGGCGAGGCACTGGCACACCTCGACGGAGGCACACCGGAGACGGTCGCCTGCTCCGTCGACGTCACCGCACCGGCTCGGCTGCGCCGCCGGCTCTGGGCACCGCACCCGACCTGCGCCTGCTCACGGAAACGCCGATGAGGCCCGGCTCGCCGACCACCTCGGCACCGGAAGGGCACCCCCAGCCCGGCCGCACGGCAGCCGCGGACCCGCCGAGTCGGTAACAATGACCAAGTGACCGACATCCCGCGCCGGGCCGTGTCCCGGACCGCCAAGCTCGCCGCTCTGCCGCTCGGCTTCGCCGGTCGGACCGTCCTGGGCATGGGTAAGCGCGTCACCGGGCTCGCCTCCGACGTCATCTCCGCGGAGATCCAGCAACGCACAGCCGAACAGCTCTTCAGCGTCCTCGGGCAGCTCAAGGGCGGTGCGATGAAGTTCGGCCAGGCACTGTCGGTCTTCGAAGCGGCCCTGCCCGAAGAGGTCGCCGCCCCCTACCGGCAGGCACTTACCAAGCTCCAGGAGGCCGCGCCACCGCTGCCCGCCGCGAGCGTGCACAAGGTGCTCGCCGAGCAGCTCGGCCCGGACTGGCGGGACCGGTTCGTCGTTTTCGACGACACCCCGGCCGCCGCCGCCAGCATCGGGCAGGTGCACCGCGCGCTCTGGCGGGACCCGGGCTACGACGCCGCGGGCGCGCCACACGGCCGCGACGTGGCAGTCAAGATCCAGTATCCGGGCGCCGGTGACGCCCTGCTCGCCGATCTCAAGCAGCTCTCCCGGCTGGGCGGGATGTTCCGGGCCATCCAGCCGGGGCTCGACGTCAAGCCGCTCCTGGTGGAGCTGCGGGAGCGGATCACCGAGGAGTTGGACTACGAGCTGGAGGCCGAGTCGCAGCGTGCCTTCGCCGAGGCGTACGCGGACGACCCGGAGATCCACGTCCCGGCCGTGATCGCCGCGTCGCCCCGGGTCCTGGTGACCGAGTGGGTCGAGGGCACGCCGCTGTCCCAGATCATCCGGGAGGGCACCGAGGAGCAACGCGACCAGGCGGGCCGGTTGATGGCCACCCTGCACCTCTCGGCGCCGATGCGGGCCGGGCTGCTGCACGCCGACCCGCACCCGGGCAACTTCCGGCTGCTGCCGGACGGCCGGCTCGGCGTGATCGACTTCGGAGCGGTGGCCCGGCTGCCCGAGGGCACACCCGAACCGATCGGCCGCATCGCCGGGTTGGCGCTGCGGGGCGACGCCGACGAGGTGGTGCAGGGCCTGCGGTCGGAGGGCTTCATCGGCTCCGCCGAGGAGATCGACGCCCGGGCGGTCCTGGACTTCCTCCGCCCGATGCTCGAGCCCATCGCCGCCGAGGAGTTCCGGTTCACCCGGGCCTGGCTGCGGGCCGAGGCGACCCGGCTGGCCAGCCCCCGCTCGCCGGCCTACCAGCTGAGCCGGCAGCTCAACCTGCCCCCGTCGTACCTGCTGATCCACCGGGTGACGCTCGGCTCGATCGGCGTGCTCTGCCAGTTGGAGGCGAAGGCGCCGTACCGGCGGATCCTGGAGCGCTGGCTGCCCGGTTTCGCCCCGGTCGGCTGAGACGCCGGCGGGCGCGCCCGGAGTGGTCCGGGCGCGCCCGTCGCGCGTGGTTGTTGAGCGGGGACCCTTCCTGTACCGCAGGCGTCAAGAAGGGGCCCTTCCTTACAGAGTGCCCAGCTCGCGGGCCGACCGGCTGCGGGCGGCCATGGCGACGGTACGGGCGGAACGGTGTGCCTCAGTGCTCGTGGTGGTGCGACCGGCCTGAGGCCGGAGCATTCGAGCCCTCGACAACGCTTCGTTGAGTAGTTGCAGGTCGGTGCCGTTGGACAGGTGCAGCATCTTCGTCAGCTTTCTGGTCGGCCGGTGGGACACCGGCGCTGGTTGGATCGGATCGGGAAGTTGTCAGGCCGCCAGCCGGACCGCGTCGCGCGTGGACAGCCCACTGGCCGCCAGGCGCGCCTCGGCCTCGACCCGGAGCGCGGCGTCACGGGCGACGTCCTCCTTGCGCGGACGGCCACGGGGCCGCTTGCGCGGAACGACCGCGCCACGCTCGAAGATCTCGCCACCCCAGACGCCCCAGGGCTCGGCCCGCTCCACCGCACCGGCGAGGCACTCGACGCGCAGCGGGCAGTCCCCGCAGAGCGACTTGGCCAGCTCGAGCTCGGCGGGCGAGTCGGAGAACCACAGGTCGGGGTCGAACTTCCGGCAGGGCAGGTTCGCCTCCAACTCGACGTTCGCGTCGAGCGGGGCCAACGCCAGACTCATCGCCCGGTCACCTCTCTCTCACTTCGATCTCGTGGATCGCACTTCCGACGTACTTCGGCAGGGCAAAAAACTGAGGCCGCGGATCCCGGTATGCGGGTTCCGCGGCCTCGAGGTGAGCCGGTGGTCTGGTATCAGACCGGTCTACCTCGAGGTGGAACACCGCGGACGTCCATGCGCCGCTTGACGCCATCGACACCCTTGGCCGTAAAGCCACTGGTCCCCTGGATCCCGTTCGGTGCCGGCGCGAGAATCAGCTCGGCCTGAGTCTCGACCTGGTGCACCTGCGGAACCGACGGTCGCGCAGCGGCGACGGCCATCCGGACAGCCGACAGCGGAGCGACGGCAGCGGGCAGCGCCGCCGGACGCTCGTTCATGTAGAAGATCTCCATCGGTGCCACCTCCCTGACGTTTCCTCGTGCCGACTGGACCCCACGCTCGTGAGCAGCCTGAATGCCGCCGCTCGCGAGGTGTGCCATGAGGCTATGACGCACCCCGGGGCGAGGGCAAACGAATTTACGGCGAGATTTCGAAAGTTTTCTCCGGGCAGATCTCGTCCACCGCCGCGCCGGCCACCAGCGCCAGCACCGCCTCCCCGTAGAGGCCCAGTTTGCGCGGCCCGATCCCGGCGATCGCGGTGAGGTCCTGCGGGCGGCTGGGACGCCGTTCGGCCAGCGCGACCAGGGTCGCGTCGGTGAAGACCACGTACGCCGGCACGCGCTGACCGCCGGCCACCCGGCGGCGCCACTCGCGCAGCCGCTCGTGCAGCTCCTCGTCGAGGTCGGACGGGCAGGTGGCGCACCGGCCGACCTTGCGGTCCGGACCGGCGAGCAGGGTGGCGCCGCAGATCCGGCAGGAGACGATCTGGGTACGCCGCCGTTCGGCCCGGCGTACCCCGCCGGCGCCGGCCCGTTCAGTTCCGCCCGACCGGTCCAGCTGGGGCAGGAACCGGCAGGGGCGCCGGGCCCGCCCACCGGGCGAGCGGGCAGAGGCGTACGACAGCCACAGCCACTCCCGGGCCCGGGTGATGCCCACGTAGAGCAGCCGACGTTCCTCCTCCACCTGTTCGGGGGTCTTCGCGTACGTGGTGGGGAGGGTGCCCTCGGAGAGACCGACCAGGAACACCGCGTCCCACTCCAGGCCCTTCGCGGAGTGCAGGGAGGCGAGCGTCACACCCTCGACCGTCGGCGCGTGCTGGGCGGCGGCGCGCCGGGCCAGTTCCTCGGTGAAATCGGCGAGGTTGACCGGGCGCTCGACGGCCGCCGCCGGCCCGATCGGCAGGACCGGTGCGGTGGCCGCGTACTCCTCGGCGAGCTGGACCAGCGCGGCGAGCGCCTCCCACCGCTCGCGGGCGGCCCCGCCGGCCGGCGGGGCGTCCGGCGCCCAGCCCACAGCGGCCAGCGCCTCGACCACGGCGGTCGGCAGCGGGGTCTCGCCGGGAATGGACCGGGTGGCGGCCCGCAGGGCGACCATCGCCTGCCGCACCTCGACCCGTTCGAAGAACCGCTCCGCGCCCTGCACCTGGTACGGCACCTCGGCCTCGGTCAGCGCCTTCTCGTACGCCTCGGACTGGGCGTTGGTCCGGAACAGCACGGCGATCTCCCGGGCCGGCGTGCCGGCGTCGACAAGGGCCCGGCAGCGCGCGGCGACCGCGGCGGCCTCGGCCGGCTCGTCGGTGAAGATCCGCAGCTCGGGCTCCGGGCCGGTCGGGCGCTGTCCCACCAGCTCCAGGCGCAGGCGCGCCTCGGTGCCCCGGGCCTGCGAGATCACGGCGTTGGCCAGCCCGACCACCTGCGGGGTGGAGCGGTAGTCCCGGACCAGCCGGACGACCGTCGCGCCCCGGTGCCGGCGGGGGAAGTCGACCAGGTACGACGAGGTGGCGCCGGTGAACGAGTAGATGGTCTGGCTGGCGTCGCCGACCACGGTCAGGTCGTCCCGGCCGCCGAGCCACGCCTCCAGCAACCGCTGCTGGAGGGGGTTGACGTCCTGGTACTCGTCGACGACGAAGTGCCGGTACTGCGCGCGGACCTGCTCGGCGACGTCCGGGTGCTCCTCGATGCCCCAGACCGCCGCGCGCAGCATGTCCTCGAAGTCGATCACGCCACCGGACCGCTTGACCTTCTCGTACGCGGCGAAGACCTCGGCGACCTTCGCCGGCTCGTACGGGGTGTCGCGGAGCGCCTTGGCCGCCGCCACCACGTACTCCCCGGGCTCGACCAGGGACGACTTGGCCCACTCGATCTCGCCGGCCAGGTCGCGGGCACCGGTGCGGTCGGCCCGGATGCCGACCTTCGCGGCGGCGAGGGTGACCAGCCGGACCTTGCTGTCCAGCAGCTCCGGCATCGCCCGCCCGTCGAGCAGCCGGGGTGCGAAGTACCGCACCTGGCGCAGCGCCGCGGCGTGGAACGTGCGCGCCTGCACGCCGGGCACGCCGAGCGCGGTGAGCCGGCTGCGCATCTCGGCGGCCGCCCGGGCGGTGAAGGTGACCGCGAGCACGTGCCGGGCGGAGATCTCACCGCTCAGCGCCCGGTGAGCGATCCGCGACGTGACCGCGCGGGTCTTCCCGGTGCCGGCACCGGCCAGGATGCAGACCGGACCGGCCGGGGCGGTCACCGCCGACCGTTGCTCCGGGTCGAGCCCGGCGAGCACGCGCTCGGACGCTGAGTGAACCACCACAGCGAGGAATTCTTCCAGCCGGGCCCGACGTTGCTGCGGATAGCCTTGCTTGACTCCCGACCGGACCTTGGAGGCCAGACGATGCTCACGATGTATTCCACCCCCTGGTGCGGCTACTGCCACCGGCTGAAGTCGCAGCTGGACCGGGAGGGCATCGGGTACGAGGTGGTCGACATCGAGCAGGACGCGGAGGCCGCGACGTTCGTGATGAGCGTCAACGGCGGCAACCAGACCGTGCCGACACTGCGCTTCGCCGACGGCAGCGCGCTGACCAACCCGTCGATCACCCAGGTCAAGGAACACCTGGCCAACCTGGCCGCCTGACCCACCCACCCGTTGATCATGAAGTTAGCGTCCTGAGGACCGGCGTGTCGCGCCGATAACTTCATGATCGACCGGGGGTCTCGGGGCCGGCAGCGCGCGGAGCGGGGACGCCGGCGGCGGTGGGGTCAGCGACCGGTTGTGCCAGAGATAGGCGCCGGCCAGCAGCGTCGCCAGGCCCACCGCCGCGAAGAGCAGGCGGTAGTCGAGCACACCGACGAGCAGGGCGCCGCCGCCGATGGAGAGCGCCTGGGGGCCGCTGACCACCGCCTCGGAGGCGGCGGCCACCCGCCCGATGAGCGCCGGTGGAGTACGCCGCTGGATCAGCGTGTGCAGCCCGACCATGGTCAGCGGCAGCGACACCCCGGCCAGCAGCACGGCGGCGAACCCCAACCACAGGCTCGGGTACGCCAGCGCCAGCGCCGCCGGCCCGAACAGCGCCACCCCCGCGGCCAGCGTCCCCACCTCGCCCGTCCGCCGCACCATGCTCGGCGACAGCAGCCCGCCGACCAGCCCGCCGACTCCCTGCACGGTCACCAGCACGCCGACGAACGCGGCGTCGCGGCGGAGCCCCAGGTCGACGTACGCGAAGATCAGTGACTCGCTGAAGCCCATCACCAACGAGCCGGCGCCGTAGCCCAGCAGCGCCCGGCGCAGCGCCCGCTCGCCGGCCAGATGCCGCAGGCCGGCGACGAGTTCGGCCGACCAGCGCGGGTCCCGCCGCGGCCGGGCCGGCTCGGTCACCCGGAGCAGGCCGACCACCGCGGCGGCGGCCAGGAAGCCCACCATGGCGACACCGGCCAGCAGCCACCCCCCGGCGGCCGCGTAGAGGCCGGCCCCGGCGAGTGGGCCGATCAGCCGCAGCCCCTGGCGTACGGTCTGCAGCACGCCGTTCGCGTCGGCCAGCAGTTCCGCCGGTACCAACTGCCGGATCAGGCCGCTGAGCAGCGCGCTGAGCATGATGTACGACAGGCCGTAGAGCGCCGCGACCAGGTAGATGATCCACACGTCGGTGCGGTCGCGGACGGCGAACAGCGGGGTGAGCAGCGCCGCGGTGATCAGGTTGGCGGCCACGAAGAGCGGCCGGCGCGGGTGCCGGTCGACGAACCAGCCGACCAGGGGCGCGAGCGTCATCGGCGCGATGATCGCGAAGATGGTGGCCCCGGCCTGCCCGCTCGATCCGGTCAGCTCCTTGACCCAGACGGCGAGCGCGAGCAGCAGGATCGACTCGGCCGTCATGCTCGCCAGCAGCCCACCGAAGAGCAGCCGGAAGTCCGGGCGGCGCAGGACGGTTCGCATGTGTCCTCCGTCGAGGGGTGGTGCGCGGCGTGCCGTCTTTCGGACAAGACACGCCCCCGCCGGAACCTCCGGCGCCGGTCGCGCCGTCCATACTGACGGTGGGGGGCGAATCTCATACAGTTACCGTCGCGTCCGCGGCGGTCTACGGGAAAGAGGACATCGTGCCTCCTGCCTCACCGAGTCCCATCCTGCGGCGGCGCAGGTTGGGCACCGAGCTGCGCCGGCTTCGCGAGGCGGCCGGTCTCACCGGGGATCAGGTCATCGAACAGGTCGGCTGGGCGTCCGCGTCGAAGCTGTCACGGCTGGAGAACGGTCGCAGTCGGCCCGACCCGCAGGATGTCCGCGACCTGCTGGCTCTCTACCGCGCCGACGACGCGCTGCGCGACGAGTTGCTGACCATCACCCAGGAGGCCGGCGACATGCGCGGCTGGCTGAGGAACTACCCGGTGATGACCCAGCAGCAGCGCAGCTTCGCCGAGCTGGAGGCGGGCTGCGTCGAGATCTCCGAGTACAACCCGGTCCTGGTGCCGGGCCTGCTCCAGACTCCCGGGTACGCGCGGGTCCGGATCGCCTCGGCCCGGGAGGTCGACGAGGCGGCCGGCGAGCCGGAGGACAACGAGGACATCGAGACCGAGGTCGGCGCCCGGCTGGCCCGACAGTCGCTGCTGACCCGGGCCCCGGACGCGCCCCGGTACACGGCGGTGTTCGAGGAGGCCGCGCTCGGCGGCCGCGCCGGCCCGCCCGACGTGCTGCGGGAGCAGTTGGGGCAGCTCTGCGAGCTGGCCATGCTGCCGAACGTCACCCTTCACGTGCTGCCCCGGGACGCGCGGGTGGGCGGCTGGTACCTGCCACCGACAGCGTTCTCCCTCTACCGGTTCGCCGACCCGCAGGATCCGGAGACGCTCGCCATCGAGGCCGGCTTCCTGAACACCATGTCAACCGAGGTAAAAGCACTAAATCGCTATAAAGTGGTGTTCGAGTGGTTATGCACGACGGCGCTCTCCGCATCGGACACCCTCTCCTGGCTGATCCAGGCCACGGGACGGCTCCCCGACGCGGCGGCCCCGTCCACAGTGGCGTACGGACCGGCAACGGCGCCGACCCAACGCCGCCGGCACCCCGGGCGCCTGACGGAACGGTGAACCCACGCCGCACCCCGCCGTCGGGTCGTGCGGCACCACTCGTTCCATCGGTCGGTTCACCACAGGAGTGAGACCATGAACGAGATCCGCAACACGTCGTCCGCCCTCGCCGAGCTGGCCGGGGCACCGTGGCGAAAGAGCACGCGCAGCCAGACCTCGAACTGCGTCGAGGTGGCGCCGCTGTCGGCCGCGGTGGCCCTGCGGGACAGCAAGGACCGCGGGGGGCCGGTGCTGCTGTTCGACCGGACCGAGTGGCGAAGCTTCCTCGCCGGCACGAAGGAGGGCCGGTTCGACCGGACCTGACCGGGCCCACCCGTCGGGGCCGCCGGTGTCGAGCCGGCGGCCCCGACGCATGTCCTGAACGGACTCCCCGCTCGCCTGATCGGACAGGCCTGCCGGCCGATGGTGGCGTTTCGGTTGCCGGGGCCGCTACGCGGCGTAGCATGGCCGGTGAATGACGTGGAACTTCCACCCCGTTCCCGATCGTCGCGGCACATCCGGAGACCGACATGCGGTTCCTGATCGTTCGCACCGACGTCCGCGCGGCAGCCGACACGGACATCGCCGCCGCCTGGGCCGGCGGAGGCCGGCTGCGCGACGAGACCGCCCGGCCCGAATCGCGCCGGCAGGTCGTCCACGCCGAGGACCGGGACGCCGCACTGCTGCTGGCCCGGGCCCTCGCCTCGGTCGGCGCCGTCCGCGCCGGTCGGCAACGGGTCAAGGTGCTCCCGCTGGACGAGCCGCAGCCGGCCTGGCCTACCTGGCCGGACGACCGGGGCGGCTGACCACAGGCGTCCGTCGTGGTCGGCCCGGCTCCCCCGCCGTGTTCCTTGCCCCAGCCGGCCACGACGGCACGGTTCCCGGCCCGTGACCGTCGCGGCAACGGCGGTCACGGGCCGGGACCGTATTCCGGCCCGGCCCGGCCAGGATCGGCGCGGCGGAACCGGTGAGCCGGTCAGCAGTGGCCGTCGAGCCAGCGGCGGATCAGGAAGAGGGCGATCGACGACGGCGGCGGCAGGACCAGCCGGTCACCGTCCACGTCGACGATCCGCCCGGCCAGCGCCGCCCCGACCTCTGCCCGGGAGAACCAGCGGGCGTACGCGATCTCCGCCGGATCGACCCGCAGCGGCTGCCGCGGGTCGGCCGTGGCGTGGAAGCCCAGCATCAGCGACCCGGGGAACGGCCAGGCCTGGCTGCCCACGTACGCGATGTCGGTGACCGCGACGTCGACCTCCTCGCGGACCTCACGCAGCACGGCGGCCTCGGCCGACTCCCCCGGCTCGACGTAGCCCGCGAGGCAGGAGAAGCGCCGCTCGCCCGGGACCCGCGGCCAGGTCGCGTTGTTGCCGAGCAGGCAACGACCGTCGAGCCCGCCGACACCGTCGTGCACCAGGACGATCATCGCCGGGTCGGTACGCGGCCACATCCGCTCACCCGCCGGAGCGATCCGGGACCAGCCGGCCTCGTCCATCGTGGTGGTCTGCCCGCTGAGCGGCGAGTACGCGTGCGTCCGGTGCCAGTTGAGCAGCGCCAGGCCGGTGGTGAAGATGCCGGCGTCACGGTCGGCGAGCAGGTGGCCGACCTCGCGAAGGTGCACGGCGTGCGTGCCGGCCAGCGCCGGCAGCGGCGCGTCGACGACGAAGACCGGCACGTCGTCCGGCTCGACGCCGAGGAACATCGCCCGGGCGACGGCCTCGTCCGGCACGTCGCCGGGCCCGACCAGCACCAGTGCGGGCGGCTCTGCATCGGCGCGCACAAGCGCCCGGCCGTCGTTGCCGCTGTCGAGCACCAGCACCCGGGCCCGCCCCCAGGCACGGCCCAGCCAGTCGGGGTCGCCGCGCCGGTGCGCCGACCGGTCGAGCGTGGAGCGGGCCAGCGGCGGGGCGGGCTCGCCGCCGTTCACTGCCGGACCGGTTCGGTGACGACCGGGGTGAGCGCCGCCAACTGCGGGCCGACCCGCTCGGCGTCCCCCAGGACCACGGTGACCGCCCGGGCCGGGGCGAGGTACCGGAGCGCCGCCTCGGCGACGTCGGCCACCGTGGCCTTCGCCAGCCGCCCCGCGTGCTCGGCAAGGAAGTCCAGGCGCAGGCCGTTACCGGCGTACGCGCTGGTCAGCGACGCCAGCCCGGCCTGCGTGGACATGCCGAGCTGGAGGGTGCCGAGGGCGTACTGGCGGGCCTGCTCCAGCTCCTCCTCGCCGGGCGGGACCGAAGCCAGCCGGCCCAGCTCGTACACGGTCTCCAGCAGCGCCGGCCCGGTCACCTCGGTCGCCACCTCGGCGGCGGCGACCAGCACGGACCCGGCGACCGAGTGCTCCACCAGCGAGTGCGGCCCGTACGTGTAGCCCTTGTCCTCGCGGATGTTCTCCACCCAACGCGAGGAGAAGTAGCCGCCGAAGATCAGGTTCGCCAGTTGCAGCGCGGCGTGGTCGGGATGGGTCCGCGGCACCGCCGGCAGCGCGACGCGCAGCGACGACTGCACCGAGCCGGGACGGTCGACGAGCAGCAGTGGACCGGGCTCCAGCGGCGGGGCCGGCGGCAGGTCGGCGACGTGCCCGGCACCGTTCCAGCCCGACAGCGCCTTCTCGGCCGCGTCCAGCGCCCGGTCCGGCTGCACGTCGCCGACCAGTACCAGGACGGCGTCGGCCGGGTGCACGCGCTGGGCGTGCAGGCTCCGCAGCACGCCCGGGCGCACCGCCCGGACCTGCTCCGGCTCGGGGGTCTGCACCGCGTACGGGTGCTTGCCGTAGATCCGCTCGAGCAGGGCCGTGCGGGCCAGGTGGGCGGGCTGGCTCTGCGCCACCTGGATCCGGTCGATCAGCCGGTCCCGTTCGGTGGCGACGTCGTCGGCCGGGTAGGTCGCACCGGTCAGCACGTCGGCCAGGATCTCCAACATCCGGTCCAGGCCGGTGACCAGCCCGGCGCCGGAGAGCATGAGCCGGTCCGGGTCGAGCCCGGCGGACAGCCCGCCGCCGACCTTCTGCAGCTCGGCGGCGATCTGCACGGCGGTCATCGTCTCCGTGCCGGAGAGCAGGGTCTGCGCGAGCACCGCACCGCGGGCCAGGTGCACCCGCCCGAACGGCATCCAGAGCCGCAGCTCGACCAGGGGCACCGCCGGCCGGCGTACCGCGATCACGGTGAGCCCGTTGCGCAACGTGCGCTCGGCCTGCTTCGGCAGCTTGAGCCCGCGGGTGGGGCCGAGCGGCGGCAGGGCGCGCGGCATGGTCGTCGTCATCGGGCACCGCCGGCGATGACCTCGATGGACGCACGGCGCTCGGGTCGCAGGGTGGCGGCGGCGGCCCGGACCGCCTCCTCGGTGACCTCGCCGACCAGCCGGGGCAGCTCGTTGAGCAGGCCCGGCTCGCCGCGTTGCTGTTCGAGGACGGCCATCCGCAGCGCCCGGCCGAGCACCGCGTCGGTGTCGCGCAGCAGGTGGGTGGCCATCCGGGCCTGGGTACGGGCCAGCTCGCCGTCGGCCAGCCCGTCGGTGGCCAGGCGGTCCAACTCCTCGTCGACGGTGCGCAGCACCTTGTCCACGTCGCCACCGGGTGGGAGGTGCGCCTGGAGCAGGAGGGCCGTCGGGTCGCGGACGTCGAACGGGTCACCCATGAAGCCCAGGTACCCGCCGACGCTTGTCACCGTCCGGTCCCGCTGGACCAGCCGCTCGACCAGCCGGGAGGCGTCGCCGTCGGTGAGCACCTCGGCGAGCACCACGTACGGCAGGTAACCGGCGAAGTCGCCGACCGGGTCGGGCACCCGCCAGGCCGCGGCCACCGCCGGCAGCGGAGCCAGCCGGTCGGTGTACGACCGCCGCCGCTCCGCGCTCAGGTCCGGCTCGACGAAGCTCGGCCGATCCGGTGCCGGACGGGCCGGCACGTCGCCGAAGTGCCGTTCGATCAGCTCGGCCGCGCCGGTGACGTCGATGTCGCCGCTGACCGCGAGCACCGCGTTGCCGCTGGCGTAGTAGCGCCGGAAGAAGTCGGCGGCATCGGCGACCGTCGCCGACTCGAGGTCGTCGAAGGAGCCGTAGCCGTCGTGCGCGTTGGGGAAGGTGTCGAACATGACCGGTGGCAGGGTCAGCCAGGGAAACCCGCCGTACGGCCGGTTGAGCACGTTGACCCGGATCTCCTCCTTGACCACGTCGACCTGGTTGCGCAGGTTCTCCTCGGTCAGCCGGGGGCCGCGCATCCGGTCCGCCTCGAGGAACAGCGCCCGCTCCAGAGCGTTGCTGGGCAGCGTCTCGAAGTAGTCGGTGTAGTCGAGGTGGGTCGAGCCGTTGAAGGTGCCGCCGGCGCCCTGGACGTGCCGGAAGTGGGCCAGCTTCTCCAGGTTCTCCGAGCCCTGGAACATCAGGTGTTCGAAGAGGTGGGCGAAGCCGGTGCGCCCCTCGGGCTCGGAACGGATCCCGACGTCGTAGACGACCGCCACCCCGATCACCGGAGCGCTGCGGTCGGGGGTGAGCACCACCCGCAGGCCGTTGTCGAGGTCGAACCGCTCGACGGGGTACTTGGTCGTTGGGATCTTCGCTCTGCGCGTCGGCACGGGAACGACCCTAACGTGTCGGCGCTCCCGGTACCGGCGACCTTGCCGTCCCGCGATGTGGATGCGCCTTGACGTCGACCCGCGCCAAGTCCACTCTTCCTACCAACCAAGTAGGAATACTGCGGATTGGACGGATGATGAGACGCTCCCCCCTGCGCCGCCGGCTGGTCTCCCTGGCCACCGTCGCCGTCGTCGGCGCGGCGACCCTGGGCACCGCCGCCGCCTGCAGCGACGACGGCGACAGCGCGGGGGGCGGGTCCGGCCCGCTCACCCTGCGGCTCGGCTACTTCCCGAACATCACCCACGCGCCGGCCGTCGTGGGCGTCGAGAAGGGCATCTTCGCGGCGAAGCTGGGCGACGGCGTGAAGCTCGAGACCACCACCTTCAACGCCGGCCCGTCGGCCATCGAGGCGATCTTCTCCGGGGCGCTCGACGCCACGTACATCGGCCCGAACCCGACCGTGAACGCCCACTCGAAGTCCAATGGCGAAGCGGTCCGGGTCGTCTCCGGCGCGGCCTCCGGCGGCGTCGCCCTCGTGGTCAAGCCCGAGATCACCTCGTGGGAGCAACTGCGCGGCAAGAAGATCGCGACTCCGCAGCTCGGCAACACGCAGGACGTGGCGATCCGCTACTGGCTCAAGGAGAAGGGCCTCCGGACCACCAAGGAGGGCGGCGGCGACGTCACCATCGTTCCGCAGGAGAACGCCCAGACGATCGAGACCTTCGGCAGCGGCGAGATCGACGGCGCGTGGGTGCCCGAGCCCTTCGTCTCCCGGCTGGTCAACGCCGGCGGCAAGGTGCTCGTCGACGAGCGTGACCTCTGGCCGGGCGGGAAGTTCGTCATCACCAACTTGATCGTCAGCACCAAGTTCCTGAAGGCACACCCGGACGTGGTCCAGAAGCTGGTCGAGGGCCAGGTCGCGGCGAACGAGTTCGTCAACACCAGGCCGGAGGAGGCACACCAAACGATCTCCGACCACGTCGGGAAGATCACCGGCAAGCCCCTCGACCTGACGCTGATCAGGCAGGCGTGGTCGACCCTGGAGTTCACCAACGACCCGATCGCCGCGTCGCTGAAGACCGGCCTCGACCACGCCGTCGCCGTCGAGCTGACCCAGCCGGTCGACCTCACCGGCCTGTACGACCTGAGCTACCTCAACAAGGCGCTCAAGGCACAGGGCCAGCCCGAGGTCGCCCAGCCATGACGTCGACCACGACGGCGCCGCGCAGCGCGACCAGTCCGGTCGCGCTGCACGGCGTGACCAAGGTGTACGGGCGCGGCGCGAGCGCCGTCCTCGCCCTCGACGGCGTCTCCCTCGACGTCGCGCCCGGCGAGTTCGTCTGCCTGGTCGGCGCGTCCGGCTGCGGCAAGAGCACGCTGCTCAACCTGGTCGCCGGGCTCGACCGGCCCAGCGGCGGACGGATCGACCTGCCGCCCGGCGTCAACCCGGGACTGATGTTCCAGGAGCCCGCGCTCTTCCCCTGGCTCACCGTCGAGGGGAACGTCGAGGTTCCGCTCAAGCTGCGCGGGCTACCCCGGGCCGAACGCCGGGAACGGGTCGCCGAGCTGCTGCGGACCGTCCACCTGGCCGACTTCGGTCACAAGCGCCCGCACGAGCTGTCCGGCGGCATGCGGCAGCGGGTCGCCCTGGCCCGCACGCTCGCGCTGGACACCCCGGTGCTGCTGATGGACGAGCCGTTCGGCGCGCTGGACGCGATGACCCGCGACATCCTGCACGACGAGCTGGAGCGGATCTGGGCGGAACGGCGCCTCACCGTGCTCTTCGTGACCCACAACGTCCGGGAGGCGGCCCGGCTCGCCGACCGGGTCATCCTGCTGTCCAGCCGCCCGGGCCGGATCACCCACTCCGCCCCGGTCGACGTGCCCCGGCCCCGGCGCATCGACTCACCCGAGGTCGCCGCGATCGCCGCCGACGTCACCGACCGGCTCCGTGCGGAGGTGGGCCGCCATGGCCAGTGACATCCGCACCGGCGCACCGCGTACCGACGCGGAGATCTCCGGGCTCGACGCGCTGGAGATCGCCGGCCGGGAGAAGGAGGCCTCCCGGCTCGCCCGGCTGTGGGCGGCCACCTGGCCGAAGCTCGCCGCCCTCGCCCTGGCCCTGCTCGTCTGGCAGGCCGTGGTCTGGACCGGCTGGAAGGACCCGTGGGCCCTCCCGCCCCCGGGCCCGGTCTTCGCCGACCTGGCGGACTACCTCACCAGCGCGGCGCTCTGGGACGGTCTCGCCACCACCGCGCGGCGGGCCGCCGTGGGTTTCGCCGCGGCCCTGTCCATCGGGCTCGCCCTCGGCCTCGGGGTGGCCCGGGTCCGGATCCTCCGGGCGGCGTTCGGCTCGATGATCACCGCGTTGCAGACCATGCCGTCGATCGCCTGGTTCCCGCTGGCGATCCTGCTCTTCGGGCTCACCGAGCAGGCGATCTTCTTCGTTGTGGTGCTGGGCGCCGCACCGTCCGTCGCCAACGGCGTCATCCACGGCGTGGACTACGTGCCGCCGTTGCTGCTGCGCGCCGGCCGCAACCTCGGCGCCCGCGGCGTACGCCTCTACCGGTACGTCATCGCACCGGCGGCCCTGCCCGCGATCGTGGCGGGCCTCAAGCAGGGCTGGGCGTTCGCGTGGCGCAGCCTGATGGCCGGCGAACTGCTGGTGGTCATCGCGACCCGGACGTCGATCGGCGCGCAGCTCACCTACGCCCGCGAACTCAGCGAAGCGGAACGGCTGATCGCCGTGATGATCGTGATCCTGGTCGTCGGCCTGCTGGTCGACGCCGCCTTCGGCGCGGCGGACAAGGCGATCCGACGCCGCTGGGGCGTCCTCGACCCGGCCGGTCGATGACATGAGCACGTCCGCGCGGCCGTCGGCGACCGTCTAGCCCTCGGTCGTCGCGGATCCGCTTCCCGGTAAGTGCAGTTCCACCAACCCGGCGGGGGCGGCACCGTCCGGCACGGCGTGCCAGGGCGCGAAGACCGCGGCCAGGGCGAGGAGTACGCCCGCGGCGGCGACCGCCACCACGAGCAGCAGCTCGCGCGCCGCGCTCGAACCGGTGTCCCCCGTCATGGCCGTCCCTTCCGCGCCGCGCGCGTCGGCCCGGCGCTGTCCCCCGACGCACAGCCTCCACCGCGCGCGGGGTCAGCGACAGTCGCACATCGGACCCGCCCGGTGCTGATTGCCGACTCAGCACGCGGGCGCCGGTGGGCGGCCGGTCAGGTGGTGCGGGGACGCCGGGCCCGGCGGGGACGGCCCGAGGAGCGGTGACCGGCACGGCTAGCGGGAGCGCCGGCACGACCCGCCGGATCGCCGGTCCGGCCGTTCGCCCCGCCCGCGGGCGGCGGCGGCGGCGCGATCGTCACCGGCACACCGGACGGCTCCCGGGCGCCGGTCACCCGGGCGAGCTCCGCGTCACCGGGACGGGCCCGGGAGGACTCCGGACGGATCCCCGCCGTCGCCATCAGCCGGGACACCTCCTGCCGCTGCTCGGGCAGGACCAGGGTGACGACCGTTCCGGACTCACCGGCGCGGGCGGTACGCCCGCCCCGGTGCAGGTAGTCCTTCGCCTCGGTCGGCGGGTCCACGTTGACCACCAGGTCCAGCCCGTCCACGTGGATGCCCCGGGCCGCGACGTCGGTGGCGACCAGGGCGGTCACCTGCCCGGTGCGGAACTGCTCCAGGATGCGGGTGCGCTGGGGCTGCGACTTGCCGCCGTGCAGCGCCGCCGCGCGTACACCCTTGGCGAGCAGTTGGCGGGCGGCCCGGTCCGCACGGTGCTTCGTCCCCATGAACAGGATGGTCCGACCCTCACGGGCCGCGATCCAGCTCAGGGCGGCCTGCTTGTCCGCCGCCTCCACGTGCAGCAGATGGTGGCTCATCGCGGTGACGGTGGCCGTGCCCGGGTCGACCGAGTGGGTGACCGGGTCGGTGAGGAAGCGGCGGACCAGTTTGTCCACGCCGCCGTCCAGCGTGGCGGAGAAGAGCATCCGCTGACCACCCGGGGCCACCTGCTCGAGCAGCCGGGTGACCTGCGGCAGGAACCCCATGTCGGCCATCCGGTCCGCCTCGTCCAGCACGGTGACGTCGACCTGGTCGAGCCGGACGTCGCCCCGGTCGATCAGGTCGTGCAGGCGTCCGGGGGTCGCCACCACCAGCTCGGCTCCGGCCCGCAGCTCGGCGGCCTGGCGGTTGAGGGACAGGCCACCCACCACGGTGGCGCAGCGCAGCCCGACCGCCCGGGCGTACGGGTCGAGGGCCGTGGTGACCTGCTGGGCCAGCTCACGGGTGGGCACCAGCACGAGGGCGAGCGGCCGCCCCGGCCGGGCCCGGCGGCCGGCGGTGCGGGAGAGGACGGGAAGTCCGAACGCGAGGGTCTTGCCGGAGCCGGTACGGCCCCGGCCGAGCACGTCCCGGCCGGCGAGCGAGTCCGGCAGCGTCGCCGCCTGGATCGGGAACGGCGCGGTGATGCCCTGGGCAGCCAGCTCGGCGAGCAACGCCGGGGCCAGCCCGGTGCCGGCGAACGACGGGGTGACGGTGGTCATGGTGGAGCCTTCCTCGACGCGGCACGTGTCGAGGGAGGGCGCCGGGCGGCGCTGTCGCCGGCGGATCTCCGCCGGGACTCACAAGCACGAACCGAAGTGGGTACCGGCCCCGGCCCGCCCCGCGTCGCCGCCTGGTGGCCAGGTCGACGGCGGGACGGGCCGGTCCGGTCACCGCGCCCGGAGGGCACGGTGGGGGTCATGCGATCCCGGAGGATCAGAGCGGGCGGATGTTCTCCGCCTGCGGGCCCTTCTGGCCCTGGGTCACCTCGAACTCGACCCGCTGGTTCTCGTCCAGGCTCCGGTAGCCGGAGCTCTGGATGGCCGAGAAGTGGGCGAAGACGTCCGAGCCGCCGTCGTCCGGGGTGATGAAGCCGAAGCCCTTGTCAGCGTTGAACCACTTGACGGTGCCGATAGCCATTTCGTCTCCTTGACGGAACGTCGAACCCGCAGGTGTTGCGGGCTCGAAGAGGAGCGTCCGCGCGGAAGTGCGCGGCTCGCCTGTCGCTTCTGGTCGCCCCGCCCGGAGAACTCCGGACACAACAAAGAGCGCCTGGGGCCACAATCCACCAGGCGCACACAGAGTCTCTGGGAACCATAACTGCAACGCGACCAACGTATCACGGATGCGGCGGACCGGCACCCCCTTCCGGGCGCTCGGGGATCGCGGCGATCAGCGCGGTGAGGCCGGCCACGTCCAACAGGTCCACCGGCCGGACCGTCGCACCGTCCCGCACGTAGTGGAACGCCGCCCCGACCCGCTCAACCGGCACGCCGGCAAGCTCCGCCCACGCCAGCCGGTAGACGGCGAGCTGCACCGCCGCCGCCTCGGCGGCCGGCCCGGTCGGCTGCCGACCGGTCTTCCAGTCGACCACGTCGAACCGGCCCCCGGGCCGGCTGAAGACGGCGTCCATCCGGCCGCGGACCACCACACCGGCGATCACCGTCGCGAACGGCACCTCCACCTCGACCGGCGCCCGGTCCGCCCACTCGCTGGCCAGGAAGCGTTCCTGGAGCTCGGCCAGCGCCTCGTCCGGGGCGGCATCGGCGTCCGCCGCGCCTGGCAACTCGTCCACGTCGAGCAGGCGGTCGACCCCGAACCGCTGCTCCAGCCAGGCGTGGAAGGCGGTGCCCCGGCGGGCGTACGGGTTCGGTTCGGTGGGCAGCGGGCGCCGCAACGACCGGGCCAGGGCCACCGGATCCCGGCGCAGCGCCACGAGCTGGGTGACCGAGAGCTGCCCGGGCAGCTCCACCTCGATCGGGCCGGCCTGCCGGGTCAACTCGGCCCGCTCGGCGAGGAGCAGGTCGGCTTCCCGCCGCCACCGGAGCACCTCCGGGTCCTCGGCCGCCGCGTCGACAGCAGCCTCGTCAGGGGCAACGCCCGTCCGTCCGCCGTCGGCGCCCGCCGCCTCGCCGGCCCCCGGGCGGGTGCCCGGCCCGTCCGCCAGGCACCGGCGGACCAGCGCCGCCGCCTCCGCGAGCGCCGGCCGGCGGGCGCCCAGCGGGTCGGCCGGCCACTCCGCCCGGAGCACCACCTCGGTCGTCGGGTTCACCGCGTCCGGCGCCGGTTCCGGGGCCCACTCGTCGACCACGTGCCCGTCGCCCGCGTCGACGCACGCGTCGTGCACCTCGCGCAGCAGCACCGACGGGCCGCGCGGACGCTTGGTCCCCTCCCCCCACCAGTGCCCGGAACAGAGCAGGAGCCGGCGGGGCCGGGTCACCGCCACGTACGCCAGGCGCCGCTCCTCCCGCTCGTCGTGCGCCCGCCAGTCGTCGGTGAAGTCCTCAAGCGCCCGGGCCACCCCGCGCTGCTCCTCCGCCTCCGCCACGGCCAGCGCGGGCAGCCCGTCGGCGTCACCCCGCAGCGGGAACGGCAGCACGCCGAGGCCGCCCAGCCAGTGGTCGGAGTTGCGCACCGGCCCCGGCCACACCCCCCGGCAGAGCCCGGCGACCGCCACCACGTCCCACTCCAGGCCCTTGGCCGCGTGCGCGGTGAGGATCTGCACCGCCCCCTCGACGACCTCCACCTCGCCCGGGGTGAGCCCGCGCTCCTCGTCCTCGGCCGCGGCGAGGTAGGCGAGGAACGCCGACAGCGTGGCCCCCGGCGTCTCCCCGCTGAACCGGGCCGCGACGTCCCCGAGCGCGTCCAGGTGCCCCCGCGCCAGGCCGGCGTCGCCGGCGCCGTCCCGGCCGGCCCGCACCGCCACCTCCACGTCCAGGCCGATCGTCCGCTCGACGTCCGCGATGAGGTCCGGCAACGACTGGTCCAGCCGGTAGCGCAGCAGGCCCAACTCCCGGGCGTACGCGCGCAGCCGGGCGTAGCCCTCGGCCGAGTACGCCTGCGCCGGGCCCAGGTCGGCGAGCGCCTCGACGAGAGTCGCCTCGTCGAGGGCGTCCGGGACGATCTCCGGCTCGTCGCCTGCCGCGAGCTGCCGTCGGGCGGCCGCGATGGCCCGCGCCCGGCGGTGCAGGGCCACCAGGTCCCGCGGCCCGATCCGCCACCGGGCGCCGGTCAGCAGGCGCAGCAGCGCCGCCCCGTCGGTCGGGTCGGCGAGCACCCGCAGGGTGCACACGACGTCCCGTACCTCCGGTGTGTCAAGCAGGCCGCCCAGCCCCACCACGTCCACCGGCAGGCCCCGCGCCCGCAACGCCGATTCGATCACGGGGATCTGGCTGCGCAGCCGCACCAGCACCGCCGTGGTGGGCCGCGCCGTCACCGGGATGTGCTCGGGCAGCACCCCGGGCGTCCCCGCCGCGCCCTGCCAGGCGCGCAGCACGCTGTCGGCGATCCAGTCCGCCTCGTCCGCGTACGTCGACAGCAGCGCGCAGTGAACGGTGCCGGCGGCGGCGCCCCGGGGGCTGCGGTGCGGGATCGGGTCCTTGACGCTCAACGCGGCGCGCAGCTCCGGCACCCGGGCGCCGGCGGCCCGCAGCGGCGTGGCGAGGGCGTTCGCCACACCCAGGATCTCCGGGCGGTTGCGCCAGCTCGTGGTGAGGCTGCGGACCCGGGCCGGCGTGCCGTCGGAGCGGGCGAACTCGGTGGGGAACCGGTCCAGGGTTCCCGCGCTCGCGCCGCGCCAGCCGTAGATCGACTGGCACGGGTCACCGACCGCGGTCACCGGATGCCCGCCGCCGAAGAGCGCGTTGAGCAGCACCACCTGGGCGTGGCTGGTGTCCTGGTACTCGTCGAGCAGCACCACCCGGTAGCGATCCCGCTCGATCTCGCCGACCGCCGGGTGGTCCCGGGCGACCCGGGCGGCCCGGGCCAGCTGGTCGGCGAAGTCCATCGCCTCGAAGTCCTCCTTGCGCCGGGCGTACGCGCGCACCAGCGGAAGCAGCTTCAACCGGGTCCGCTGCAGCGACAGGGCCTTGCGCACGTCGGCGTACACCCGGCCGGGCCGGGACTGCACCTCGGCGAAGAACCGCCCCGTCCAGGCGGCCAGGGCGTCCGGGTCGACCAGGTGCTCGTCCAGCTCACCGGCGAGGGCCAGCACCGCGTCGGTGATCGTGCTGGGCATCCGGTCCACGTCGGACATGTCGCCGTCGTAGTTGCGCACGATCAGGTCGACGAGCTGCCAGCGGGACGCCTCGGTGAGCAGCCGGGTGGAGGGCTCGTAGCCGGCCCGCAGCCCGTGCTCGGTGACGATCCGCCCCGCGTACGAGTGGTAGGTCGAGACGGTGGGCTCGCCGGCCAGCGGGTCGTCGAGCGGGTCGCGCCCCCGCCGCCCGAGCCGGCGGACGAGCTGGTCCAGCCGGGTCCGTACGCGGTGCGCCAGCTCGCCGGCGGCCTTGCGGGTGAAGGTCAGGCCGAGCACCTGCTCGGGCCGGACGTACGAGTTCGCCACCAGCCAGACCACCCGAGCGGCCATCGTCTCGGTCTTGCCGGAGCCGGCGCCGGCGACCACAAGCAGCGGCTCCACCGGAGCGGCGATGATCGCCGCCTGCTCCCGGGTGGGCGCCGGCAGCCGCAGCAGCTTCGCCAGCTCCACCGGCGTGTACCGCGGGCCGGCGTCGGCCGTCCGGGGGACCGGCGTCGCGGCGCTGAACAGGGTCGGCTGGGTCACGGGGCTCGCACGCTCACTCCTCGCGGGTGTCCGGCCGGGACACGGTCGGCGGTTCGACGACCTGGCGCCCCTGCCCGGACACCGGGCAGCTCGTGCGCACCGGGCAGACCCGGCACTTGGAGTTGGCGACCGCGGCGAAGGTGGCGGCGGCCATCGTATCGGCGGTACGCCGGACCAGGGCGGTCGCCCACCCGGCCGCCGGCCCCTCGCCGGCCGGCGGCTGCGCCTGCTCCTTCGCCTCCTTCGCGCCGGTGCCGAGCTGCACCAGGGCCGCGCCCCCGGACTCCTCCCCGAAGTCGACGAACGCCCCGGCTTCCACCGCCGCCTGGTACGCGCCGAGCTGCGGGTGCTCGGCGAGGTCCGCCGCGGTGACCGCGGTGGACTTGCCGGTCTTGAGGTCGATCACCACGAGCCGGCCGTCCGCGTCCATCTCCAGCCGGTCCACCCGGCCGACCAGGTCGACCGGCCGGTGCGGATCGTCCAGACGGACCGCGAACTCGTGCTCGATCGCGAGCAGCCGGCGCGGGTTGGCGGCCAGCCAGCGCAGCAGCTTGTCCACCATCGCCTCGGCGCGGGCCCGCTCCGGTCCGGCCATCCAGCGGGCCGCCAGCTCGATCGCGTCGAACCGGGCCGCGACGTAGTCGAGCAGTGCCCCCCGATCCGCGCTGGCGTCCTCGGCCAGCATCGCGGCGGCGTGCACCAGGTTGCCGACGCCCTGGGCGGTGCCGGCCGGCGCGCTGCCGCCGTGGCGTTCCAGCAGCCAGCGCAGGCTGCACCGCAGGGCGCTCTCCATCGCCGACGGGGTGACCCGGACCGGCTCGCCCTCCTCGACCAGCGGCCGGTCGTCCGAGAGCGGGCGCAGCCCCCACCAGTCGTCGGGATGCGCTCCGGCCACTCCGGCGGCGGCGAGCCGGGCCAGCTCGGCCGCCGCCGCGTGCCGCCGGGCCGCGGGCGCCGCCGGGTCGGTCACCGCGGTACGCAGCTCGGCCACCAGCGAGGGCAGGGTCAGCGCCCGGGGCGGCCGGCTGAGCGGCAGCGTGGTCACCCGGTCGGACGGTCGCTCCCGGTCCGCCTCGGCAGCGCCCGTCCCGTCCGGCTCGGCAGCGCCCGTCCCGTCCGGCTCGGCAGCGCCCGTCCGGTCGCGCTCGGCGGCGCCCGTCCCGTCCTCGGCGGCTACCTGGGCGGGTGGCTGGACGCCGTGTGTGGCGCCCGTCGCGTCCGGCCCGGACCCGGCCGCCTTCGCGCCGCCCGGTGGTCCCTGGGCCGGGCCCGGACCTCCCGGGCCTCCCGGCGCTGACCCGGCCGGGCCCCGGCCGTCGGCGGGCGGGTCGGTCGGTCCGAGCTCGTAGAGGAAGCGGCTCGGCTGTTCCTCGTGGTCGTCCCCGCCGACCGCGGCGCTGGCGACCGCGCTGACCAGCAGCCGGCGGCGGGCCCGCGTCACCGCGACGTGGAAGAGCCGCCGCTCCTCGTCGAGCAGGGCGGAGGTCTGGCCGACGACCGTGGCGAGGCGGCCGTCGCCGGCCGAGCGGCCCGCCAGCACGTCGACAAGTCGCTCCGACCCGAGCAGGCTGCCGCGCAGCCGCAGGTCGGGCCAGACGCCCTCCTGCACACCGGCGACCGCGACCAGGTCCCACTCCAGGCCCTTCGCGGCGTGTGCGGTGAGCAGGCGGACGGCGTCACCCCGGTCGGCGGTCGGGGCGAGGGTGTCGGCGGGCAGGTCCTGCCCGAGCACGTGGTCGAGGAAGACCTCGGTGCGGGCGCCGGGCAGCCGGTCGGTGAAGCGGGCGGCGGCGTCGAACAGCACAAGCACCGCGTCCAGGTCCCGGTCGGCCGCCTCCGCGCGGCGGCGCCGGGCGACGTCCCCCTCCCCCGCCGTCGCCGGGGTCCGGGCCAGGGCCGACGACCACAGCTCGGCGAGGCCGCTGGCCCGCCAGACGGCCCAGAGCACCTCCTCGGCGGTGGCGCCGGGTCGCGCGGCCGTCTCCCGGGCGACGGCGAGCAGGCCGGCCACCGTCTGCGCCGGCTCCGCCCACCGGCGGTCGATGCCGGCCAGCTCGGTCGGGTCGCGCAGTGCCTCGACGATCAGCTCGCCGGAGGGCCGGCGGTCACCGGCGGCCAGCGCCATGACCCGCAACCCCTGCCGCAGCCGCCGTTCGGCCAGCGGGTCGACGCCGCCGAGCGGCGAGTGCAGCAGGGCGACCGCCGCCTCCTCGTCGAGCCGGTCCGGCTCGAGTGCGCAGCGCAGCAGGAGCAGCAGCGGAGCGACCGCCGGCTGCAGGTGCAGCGGGAGGTCCTCGCCGTGGACCACGGTCGGCACCCCGGCGGCGTGCAGGGCGCGGCGAAGGGACGGCAGTTGCCGCGCGGTGGACCGCACCAGCACGGCCATCTCCGACCACGGGACGCCGTCGAGCAGGTGCGCCTCCCGCAGCGCGTGGGCCAGCCAGGCCGCCTCGCTGGTGGCGGTGCGGAACGTGCGGACGTCCACCGCGCCGGGGGCCGCGTCGGGCAGCGGTCGCAGTCGCCGGTGCGCCGCCGGGCCGCGCAGCCGGCGGGCCAGCCGGGCGTCGGCGGCCAGCAGCCGGGGACCGGCCCGGTACGAGGTGGTCAGCACGACCTGCGCGGCGGGCGCGCCGGACGCGGTGCGGAACCGGTGCGGGAAGGCCACCACCCCGGCCGGGTCGGCGCCGCGGAAGGCGTACGTGGACGAATCCGGGTCGGCGAACACGACAAGGGTCCTGCCGCCGCCCGCCACGGTGGCCAGCAGCTCCTGCTGGGCGGGGTCGGTGTCGGCGTACTCGTCGACGTAGACGTACGTCAGCCGGCGCCGCTCCGCCGCCAGCAGCTCCGGGTCGTCGAGCAGCATGCCGGTGGCGGCCCGGACCAGCTCCGCCGGGTCGTACGCGATCGAGCCGCGGTTGCTGACGTCGCGCAGCGCGAGCACCGCCACGTACTCCCGGAGGAACCGGGCCGCCGCCGGCCAGTCCGCACGGCCGAGCCGCTCACCCAGCCGGGCCAGCTCCACCGGGCCGACACCGCGCTCGGCGGCACGCATCAGCAGGTCGCGCAGCTGGGCCGCGAAGGCGCGGGTGCGCAGCGCCGGCCGCAGGTCCTCCGGCCAGCCCACCGGGTCGTCGCCCGGCTCCTCGCCGACCAGGTCGAGCAGCTCGCGGATGATGAGGTCCTGCTCGGGGCCGGTGAGCAGCCGGGGTGACGGCTCGCCCCGCTCGGCGGCGGCGCGCCGGAGCAGCCCGAACGCGTACGCCGGGAAGGTGCGCACCAGCGGCTCCCGCAGCACCCGGTGGCCGGCGCCGGCGATCCGGGCCTCGATCCGCTGCCGCAGGGCGGCGCCCTGCCGACGGCTGAAGGTGAGGACCAGGATCCGCTCCGGGTCCACCCCCTCGGCCACCCGCGCGGCGACCGCCTCGACAAGGGTGGCGGTCTTGCCGGTCCCGGGCCCGCCGAGCACGAGCATCGGGCCGTCGGTGTGCCCGACGACCTCCGCCTGTCGCGGATCGTCGACCCGCTCGCCCACCAACCCACCGGCCCGCCGGTCGGCCACGTCGGCGGGCCGGCGCACCAGCCGATACGCCTGCATCCCCACATCCCACCAGACCCGACCGACACATCCGCACCACCCACCCCAGCCCACCCGTGTTGATCATGAAGTTGTCGGCGCGACATGCCGCGGCCGACGCCGACAACTTCATGATCAACGCGGGTGCAGGCTGGTCTCCAGGGCGTCGAGGGCGGCGGGGACGGTGTCCACGACGGTGAGCAGCGCGAGGCCGGCCGGCTTCAGGAAGGCCTGGCCGGCGAGACCGGCCAACCAGTCGAGCAGGGGGCGGTAGAAGCCGTCGGTGTCCACGATGACCATCGGCTTGCTGTGCAGGGTCAGCGTGGCGGTGGTCCAGACCTCGAACAGCTCGTCCAGGGTGCCGAGGCCGCCGGGCAGGGTGAGGAACGCGTCCGACTTGTCGATCATGAGGGTCTTGCGGTCGGCCATCGACTCGGTGACCAGCAGTTCATCGGAGGCGAGGTCGGCGACCTCCAGGTCCACCAGGGACTGCGGGATCACCCCGACCGTGCGTCCACCGGCCGCCCGCGCGCCGTCGGCCAGGGCACCCATCATGCCGACGCAGCCACCGCCGCTGACCAGCGTGTGGCCCCGCCCGGCGATCGCCGCGCCGGTCTCGGTCGCCAGGTCCAGCCAACGCTGATCGAGCGTACGGGAGGAGGCGCAGAACACACAGATCGCCGCCACGGTCAGTCCCGGCCCCCCTCGTCGGCGGCGGCGGTCTGCTCGGCCGCCGCCCGGGCGACCGCCTCCTCGCGGACCGCCTCCTGCTCCGCGGAGAGCGCCGCCTCCGCCTCGACGATGTGCCGCACCGCCGAGTTGACGTCGTCGGTGACGCAGATCAGCTCCAGGTCGACCGCACCGATCTTGCCGTCCGCCGCCATCGTGTCGCGCAGCCAGTCGAGCAGCCCGCGCCAGTAGTCGAGGCCCATCAGCACCACCGGGAAGCGGGTCACCTTGCCGGTCTGCACCAGGGTGAGCGCCTCGAACAGCTCGTCCATCGTGCCGAAACCGCCGGGGAGCACCACGAACGCCTGCGCGTACTTGACGAACATGGTCTTGCGGGCGAAGAAGTAGCGGAAGTCGATCGCCAGGTCGACCCAGTCGTTGATGCCCTGCTCGAAGGGGAGTTCGATGCCCAGGCCGACGGAGAGACCGCCCGCCTCGGTGGCACCCCGGTTGGCCGCCTCCATCACACCCGGACCCCCGCCGGTGATGACCGCGTAGCCGGCCCGGGCCAGCGCGCCGCCGAGCGCCTCGGCCAGCCGGCACTCCGGGCTGCCCGGCCGGCTCCGCGCCGACCCGAAGACGCTCACCGCCGGCGGGAGGTCGGAGAGAGTGTCGAAGCCCTCCACGAACTCGGAGAGGATCCGCAGTGCGCGCCAGGCGTCCCGGGTCTTCCAGTCGCTGCGCTGGCGCGAGTCGAGCAGCCGCTGGTCAGCGGTGCTGCTGGTGACCGCCCCACGCCGCAGCGTGACCGGGCCCCGATGCCGCTCGCGCCACGGCTCCCGCTCCCCCGGCCGCCCGTTGCCCTCACTCATGGGAGCAACCGTAGTGGAGACGCACCCGGCCGGTACGCAGCGCCAGCAGTCCGGAAATTCCTCGCCGGATCGGGCAACTATTTCGCTCGCTCGTACGTCTTACTATTCACATACCGGGTATGCCCCGGCACGCGCCTTCGGGGGAGGAGCCAGCGTGATCACCAACAGCGAGAAGATGCGGATCCGCCGTCAGATGCAGCGGCGGATCCGGGACGTGGTGGCCGAGCGCCGCCGCGCCCGGCTGATGGAGCCGGCGACCACGGACCTGACCGGCGACCCGGCGGAGCCCACCGCCGGTGAATCGGCGCTGAGCCGGACGACCTGATCCGCGCGCTCCCCGCCGGCCGGGAGGGTCGGGGGGCGACCTCCCGACCGGCGGGAGCGCGCCGGGTCAGGCCGCGGCGAGCCAGCGGTGCAGGGTCGCCGCGCCGTCGCGGATCTTGCTGATCTCGACGTGCTCGTCCGGATGGTGCGCGAGGTTGGGGTCGCCGGGGCCGAAGTTGAGCGCCGGGATGCCCAGAGCCGCGAACCGGGCCACGTCCGTCCAGCCCAGCTTGCCGATGGGCGGCGCGCCGACGGCCGCCAGGAACTCCTTCGCCGGCGCCGCCTCCAGGCCCGGCGCGGCACCCGCGGCCGAGTCGGTGACCGTCACCTCGAAGCCCTCGAACACCCCGCGCACGTGTGCCTCGGCCTGCTCGGGCGTACGGTCCGGCGCGAAGCGGTAGTTCACCTCGACCTCGCACCGGTCCGGCACCACGTTGCCGGCGACCCCGCCACGGATCCGCACCGCGTTCATGCCCTCGCGGTAGTCGCAGCCGTCGATGGTCACCCGGCGCGCCTCGTACGCCTGGAGGCGGCGCAGCACCTCGCCGGCCCCGTGGATCGCGTTGACCCCGTGCCAGGAGCGCGCCGAGTGGGCACGGACACCGCTGGTGGCCACGATCGTCCGCATGGTGCCCTGGCAGCCCGCCTCGACGATGCCGTACGTGGGCTCCAGCAGCAGCGCGAAGTCGGCCTGGAGCCATTCGGGGTGCGCCTCGGAGACGAGGAAGAGGCCGTTGTACTTCGACTCGATCTCCTCCGCCTCGTAGAAGAAGTACGTCACGTCGTACCGCGGCTCGGGCAGGGTCACCGCGAGGTGCAGCGCGTACGCCACGCCGCTCTTCATGTCCGAGGTGCCGCACCCGTACATGAGGTCGCCGCGCACGGTGGACGGGAAGTTGTTGTTGAGCGGGACCGTGTCGAGGTGCCCGGCGAGCACCACCCGCTGCGCCCGGCCCAGGTCCGTGCGGGCCATCACGGTGTTGCCGTGCCGGTGGGTGCTCAGGTGCGGAACCCTGCGCAGCACCTCCTCGACACAGTCGGCGATCGCCTTCTCGTCCAGGGAGACCGACTCGATGTCGACCAGGGCACGGGTCAGGGCCACCGGATCGGCGAGGACCTCGGGGGTCAGCGGGTTTTCCATAAGCCGCACGGTACCTTCAAGTGCGGTGAGCGCGAGGAGTGAGCCTGCGAGCCCCGCAGTCGCGAAACGAGAGGTGGCGCAGTGAGCAACGCGGAGTCTGCCTGGGGAATCGGCCTGGCCACCGTTACCGCTGAGGATCAGGTGCTCGACACCTGGTATCCGACCGGCAAGCTGGGACTCGGCGAGTTGCCGCTGGTCCCCGGCGAGGACGAGGCCGACGTCCTCGACCTGCCGCCGGGAGCGGTCGGCGACCGGGCGCTGCCGGGTCTGCGTACCGTCCAGGTGGTCACCGTGATCGGCTCGTTGGAGGACCCGATCAAGGACGCCGCCGACGCGTACCTCCGGTTGCACCTGCTCTCCCACCGCCTGGTGCGGCCCAACGAGCTGAACCTGGACGGGATCTTCGGCAAGCTGGCCAACGTCGCCTGGACCTCGGCGGGGCCCTGCCCGCCGGAGCGGGTCGACGAACTGCGCGTCATCGAGCGGGCCGCCGGCCGGCACCTCGCGGTGTACGGGGTGGACAAGTTCCCCCGGATGACCGACTACGTGGTCCCCTCCGGAGTTCGGATCGCGGACGCGGACCGGGTCCGGCTCGGCGCCCACCTCGCCTCCGGCACGACCGTGATGCACGAGGGCTTCGTCAACTTCAACGCCGGGACGCTCGGCGCCTCGATGGTCGAGGGGCGCATCGTGCAGGGCGTGGTGATCGGGGACGGCTCCGACATCGGCGGTGGCGCCTCCATCATGGGCACCCTGTCCGGGGGCGGCACCGAGAAGGTCCGCATCGGCGAGCGGAGCCTGATCGGCGCCAACGCGGGCGTGGGCATCTCGCTCGGCGACGACTGTGTGGTGGAGGCGGGCTGCTACGTCACGGCCGCGTCCAAGATCACCCTGCCCGACGGCCGGGTGGTGAAGGCCCGCGAGCTGTCCGGCGTCGACGGTCTGCTGTTCTGGCGCAACTCCGTGACCGGCGGGCTGGAGGCGAAGCCGCGTTCCGGCCGGGGCATCGCGCTCAACGCCGCGCTGCACGCCAACGACTGACCGGTCGACCGCCCGGCGGGCCCGCGGAACGGCCGCGGACCCGCCGGAACGGCTCACTTCAAGCGGTACGCCTGACTGATCCGCGTGGTCACCGTGTTGCCGTCGGTGTCCCGGGCGCTGGCCCGCAGCGACACGTACCCCGCGGCGTCGCGGTGCCGGACCAGCGCGGTCCAGCCGCTGCCCGTGCGCAGCACCGTCGCCTTCCGCCACGTCTTCCCGCCGTCGTACGAGACGTCGACGGTCAGCTTCGCGACGGTCGCGCGGCCCGCACCGGGCTGGCGCCGCACCTCGACCGGGATCGGCAGCAGCCGGCCGGCGCGGGCGCTGTTGTCGACGGCCAGCGGCGGGTTGAACCGGATCGACGACAGCGGCAGCCGGACGAAGTCCTCGCCGGCCACATGCTTTGACCGGAAGGTCCAGGTGGACTCCACCTCGGTGCTGAGGTCGGTGAAGCCGCGGGTCGCCTCGACGGTGAGCCGGTAGTCCGCCGCGGCCGGCGGCACCGGGAACGCGCCGTAGCCGGCGTACTCCGACTCGCCGACCAGCTTCCCGTTGCGCCAGAGCCGCGTCCGCTCGGTGTCGGTCAGCGAGCCGCCGGGGTGGCCGGCGGCGTCGCTGAAGACCGGCAGGCCGACGTAGATGGTGTCAGCCTGGCGGCTGACGCTCTGCTCCGGCCAGCGCGGCGCCGGGAAGGACGGCCCGTACGGGGCCTGGTTCCAGGCCTCGTGGGCGATCCGGCCGGCGCGGTACGCCGTCGGAACGGAGAAGAGCGCGGCCTTCGGTTCCAGCCAGCCCGACTCCGGGTCGGGCACGCCGAAGTCGATCTCGGACTCCCAACGCACCCCCCTGGTGTTGTAGTACTCGACCCGTTGGCCGGGCACGGTGGTGGGCAGGATCACCGCCGACCCGCCGGTGTTGTACTCCAGCACGGGTAGGACGAAGCGCTCCGCCAGCATCCCCTCGTAGCCGCCGCGGAACCGGTGCAGCACGGTGGCGAGGTCGCTCGCCCGGTAGTGCCGGACGAAGCCGGTGGGCATCCGGCCGGGAATCGCCTCGCTGAGCGCGTACAGGTAGGGGCTGTGCGCCGCTTCCAGGTCGGCCCACTGGCTGCTGACGGTGGCCACGAACGTCTCGTCGGAGACGCGGCCGCCGCCGGCCTGGCCGGTGGTGAGGCCGTCGAAGCTGTCCGCCCACAGGCCGACGTTGTAGATGCTGCCGTCGGAGCCGAAGAAGACCGAGCTGAGGTCGACCAGGGCGGGTGTCGCACCCGGCCGGGGGATTGTCGTCCGGACCGGCTTCGCGGTCCGCGCGTCCAGGGTGACGGCCCGGTCGCGATCGACCACCAGCTCCGGCGCCGCCAGCATGGTCATGCCGACCGGCCCCTCCTCGGACTCCGGCTCGAAGATCAGCGAGTTCAGCCCGTACCGGCCCTTGGGGAGCCGCACCTCCACGGTGCCGTCGGTGTCGTAGGCGTCCCGGGCGCTGAACGAGTCCAGCCCGAGCAGCATGGTCCAGTGCTCCGCCGTGGTCGCCCCGGCCCGGTCCCGGTGGGTCACGGTGAGCGTGTAGCTCTCCACCTCGCGGTTCACCGCCAGCGGGGTGACGGCCACCGTGTCCCCGGAACGGGCCACCACCCGGCCGGTCCAGTAGCCGTCGGCGTCACCCAGCCGGGTGTCCACGGTGACGGTGGTCTCGACCGCACCACCGGCCGGGACGGTGACCCGTTCCGCGCCGAGGGTGAACATGCCGGCGGGCGCCGGCCGACCGCCGGGGCCGGTCGCCACGACCGTGAGGTCGAGCGTGACCGCGCCGGAGCCCGAGTTGCGCCAGGCGACGGTACGGGTGACCGGCGTGTCGTCGTCGTGCGGCCAGAGGACCCGGCCGAAGGACACGCTTGCCGGGTCACTGGTCACCGCCTGCCCGATCGCGCGGGTCAGGTCGACCCGCCCGGCCCCCTGCTGGTAGGCGGTCTGCTCCGGGTGCGGCCGGGCGGACGCCATCAGGGTCGACTTGAGCTGCCCCGCGGCCCAGTCCGGGTGCCGCTGGGCGAGCAGCGCCGCCGCGCCGGCGACGTGCGGGGTGGCCATCGAGGTGCCGGAGAGCCGCACGTACCGCTCCCCCACCGGGTCACCGATCTGCCCGTTCGCGGACCGGGCGGCGACGATGTCCACCCCGGGTGCGGTGATGTCGGGCTTCAGCGCGTCGTCGCCGACCCGCGGCCCCCGGCTGCTGAAGTCGGCCAGCTCGTCGTCCCGGTCGACCGCACCGACGGCCAGGGCGGCGTCCGCGCTGGCCGGTGAGCCCACCGAGGCGTCCACTCCGTCGTTGCCGGCCGCGATCACGAAGAGCGCGCCGGTCTGCGCGGTCAACGCCCCGACCGCCTCCTCCAGCGGGTCGACCTCGGGGCCGTCCCAGCCGCCCAGGCTCATGTTGATCACATCGGCCCGCTTGTCGACCGCGGCCCACTGCATGCCGGCCAGGATCGCCGACTCGGTGCAGCCGAAGTCCTCGCAGACCTTGCCGTCGAGCAGCGTGGCGTCGGGCGCCACGCCCTTGTACCGGCCGCCGGACGCGGCGCCGCTGCCGGCGATTGTCGAGGCGACGTGGGTCCCGTGCCCGACGGTGTCCCGGGCGTCGGGCGTCTCGGTGAAGTTGCGCGCCTCGGCCACCTGGCCGGCCAGGTCGGGGTGGGTGACGTCGACGCCGGTGTCCAGCACCGCCACGGTCACCCCCGTGCCGGTGAGGCCCGCCGACCAGGCGGCGGGCGCGCCGATCTGGCCGACACTGTGGTCGAGGGTGACGGTGCGGCGGCCGTCGAGCCAGAGCCGCTCGACGCCCCCCGCCGCGCCGAGCCGGGCGCCGGGCGTACCGGCGCCGAGGGCGGACCACACCGCGCCGGCGTCGGACTTGCCGGCGGTCACCGCGGCGCCGTTGATCGCCGGCAGGTCGCGGGTCACCCGCGCGCCGGCCGGTACGGCGGCGCCACGCCGGGCCCGGGCGTTCGCGTACGACACGAGCAGCGGCAGGGTGTCGCGGCGGGCGTCGTCGTAGCCGGCGGCGATCAGCCCGGTGACGTCGAAGAGCCGGCGGTCGACCCGACCGGCCTGGATCAGCGGAACCGCGTCCTGCGGCACGACGGACAGGTGGCCACGCTCCCGGCGGACCAGGAAACGCAGGTCCTCCCGATCCGGGCCGGGGCGCACCGCGGCCTTGCCGGCGGCGGTCACGGTGACCCGGTCCCCGGTGATCAGGGTGACGGTGTGCGACCTGCCGGCCGCCCTGGCCGGCGCGGCCGACGCGGCGTCCGACGCGGTGCCTGCCGGGGGCGCGGCGGAGGCGGTGGCCGGCGTGGTCACCGCCAGCGCGAGCACGAGGCCGATGACGGCCGTTTTTCTTCTCCTGTGCAACGGATCCTCCTCGTCGAGCGTTTGTATCTACGGGAGTCGCATTGACGGTCATCATAATTACATACCGGGTATGCACTGTGTGGTCCGGAAGATGACGTTCCACCGACATTTCTGAGTCGGAGTCCGGCATGATCGGCCGGTGACTTCCATGAAGGAGCGCATGCGCGCCGGCGAGCCCTACCTCGCCGACGACCCCGAGATCGAGGCCGACCGCAACCGCGCCGCCGCGTTGATGGAACGGTTCAACGCCACCCCCAACGCCGGGCCGGAGCGGGAGGAGGCCCTGCGGGAACTGCTCGGCGAGGTCGGTACGGGAACCTACGTCCGGCCGCCGCTCTACATCGACTACGGATCGCAGATCACCATCGGCCCGCGCAGCTTCGTCAACTTCAACGCGGTGCTCCTCGACGTCGCCCCGATCACGATCGGCGCCGACGTCCAGATCGGGCCGAACGTGCAACTGCTCACCCCCACCCACCCCGTCGAGCCGGAACCACGGCGGGACAAGTGGGAGGCGGCCGAGCCGATCGTCATCGGCGACAACGTGTGGCTCGGCGGTGGGGCGATCGTGCTGGCCGGCGTGACCATCGGGGCGAACACGGTGGTCGGTGCCGGCGCGGTGGTCACCAAGGACCTACCGCCGAACGTCGTCGCCCTGGGCAACCCCGCCCGGGTGGTCCGCGAGCTGGCGTGACCCGCTAGGCGGGCGAGGGCTCGGTGAGGCGTACCACCAGGTCGGCCCGGTGCGCGGTACCGGCCACCAGGGCGGCGTTCGCCTCGTCGGAGCCGTACGCCCAGGTCCGGGCCTCCTCGGGCGAACGCCCGTACGCCTCGTGCCGCGCGGTGAGCCGGCGCAGCCGCAGCTCCGCGTCGAGGTCCAGGAACCACGCCTCGTGCAACAGCGCCCGGAGCTCCTCCCACGGCCAGTCGGACAACAGCAGGTAGTTGCCCTCGGTCACCACCAGCCGGACCTCGGGCGGCACCTCGATCGCCCCGGCCACCGGCTCCTCCAGATCCCGCCGGAACTCCGGCGCGTACACCGAGGTGGGTTCCAGGCGCCGCAGCCGGCGCAGCATCGAGACGTAGCCGTTGGCGTCGAAGGTGTCCACGGCGCCCTTGCGCGCCGACCGGCCCAGCCGGACCAACTCGGCCTGCGCCAGGTGGAAGCCGTCCATCGGGACCAGCCGGGCGGCCGGGCCGACCGCGGCGACGACCTGCTCGGCCAGCGTGGACTTGCCGGCGCCGGGAGCGCCGGCGATGCCCAGCAGCTGGCGCGGGCCGGCGTCGGCGAGCGCGCGGGCACGCGCCACCAGCTCGTCGACGGGTACGACCCGGGCCGTCGCCATCAGTCGAGGACCGGCTCGCTGATCGTGAACCGCGCGTGCACCGCCGCCTGCACGGTCTGCTGCCGCGGGTCCAGCTCCAGCTCGGGTGTCCCGCCGGCCTCGGCCGCGTACGCCATCCGGGCCAGCATCGGCCGGTCGGTGTCGGCGTCGGCCAGCTCGACCAGAGCGGTGACCCGGGCGCCGAGCGCCTCGGCGTACTCCCGGGCGCGGTGCAGCGCGTCGGCGATGGCGGCGTGCCGGGCCTCGCGGTGCACCGGGCTGTCCGGGCGCAGCGACCACCACGGACCCGCCACCTCGACCTGGTCCTGGTCGGCGAGGCGGAGCATCAGCTCGCCCAACGTGGTGAAGTCGCTGACCGTGACGGTGGTGCTCACGCTGCCGTGGTACGCGACCACCCGCTCCCCGGAGCGCCGGGTCTCCGGCCGGACGCGCAGCTCGCCGGTCTCCCGCCGCTCGATCACCGGGCCGTACCCGTCGAGGAGCACCCGGACGGCGGCGGCCCGCTCGGCCAACCGGCTCAGCGTGGTCTCCCGGTCCCGGTCCCGGGCCATCGCGGTCACCGTGAACTGGGCCAGCTCGGGCTGGACCTCCCGGTACGCCTCGCCGCGCACCGCCACGACCGGTCCGTCCACCATGCCCTCACCCTAACCGCGGTCGCGGCCCGTCACGCTCCGGACGGCTCCGGGAGGTGGGCGGTGTAGGAGACCCGGTCCGCCCGGACGTGGCAGCCGCCCAGGTGGCCGCCGGCCGCGCCGACCTCGCGCAGCCAGGCCACCTCCTCGGTGTGGTCGCCGCCGGCCGGGAAGTCCCGGACCCGGGTGCGGTACGCGGGACGGGACAGCAGGTCGCGAGTGGCGCCCGCGGCCGCCTGCAGCGCGGTGAGCCGGTCGGCGTCACCGGCCCGCAGGGCGGCGGCCAACTCGTCCAGGTACGCCGTGACACCGGCCAGTTCGCCCAGCACCCGGTCCCGGTTGCCGAGCAGCATGTTGGCGGTCCGTGCCGCCGGGGTGGCGGCGACCCGGGTGCCGTCGCGGAAGCTGCCGGCCGCCAGGGCGAGCACCGCGTCGCGCAGCGGCGCCCGGTCCGCCGCCCCGGCCAGCGCGCCGGCGAGCAGGTGCGGCACGTGCGAGGCCAGCGCCACGGCGGCGTCGTGGTCGGCCGGGGTCATCGGCACGACGCGCGCCCCGAACAGCTCCACGAGCAGCCCGGTGAGCCGGCGGAAGGCGGGCGTCCCGGTGCCGGCCGCCGGGCAGAGCACCCACGCGGCGGAGTCGAGCAGGGTGGGCGTGGCGGCGGCGAGCCCGGCGGACTCGGCACCGGCCATCGGGTGGCCCGGCACGAAACGGTCGAGCAGGTCGCGCTGCTCCGCGAAGGCCGCCAGCGCACCCTTGGTGCTGCCCACGTCGGTCAGGACGCAGTCCGCGGGGGTCGCCGCGGCCACCCGCAGCAGCGTGTCCGGCAGGGCGGGCAGCGGCCCACAGCAGAACACCAGATCCCGCCCGGCCACCGCCTCGTCAAGCGTCTCCGGGACGCGGAGACCCCGGCCGCGCGCGTACGACCGGGTGGCCGGATCCGGGTCCCAGCCGGCGACGTCGACCCCGGCCCCGTGCAACCGCAGCAGCACCGACCCGCCGATCAGGCCGGTGCCGACCACCGCGGCCCGCGGTGCCGCCCCGGCCCGCACCACGATCAGCCGCGCAGCCGGTCGGCCACCGCCGCCACGCGCTCGTCGGACTCGGTGAGCGCCGCGCGAACGTGCCGGGCGCCGGCCGGCCCGTAGAAGGCGCCGGCCGCGACCAGGATGCCCCGCCGGGCCAGCCGGTCGACCGTCTCCCAGCAGTCCTCGTCCCGGGTCAGCCACAGGTAGAGGCCGGCCTCCGAGTGCTCGACGGTGAACCCGGCGGCGGCGAACGCGGCGCGCAGCACGGCACGCCGGGCCCGGTAGCGTTCCCGCTGCTCCTCGGCGTGCCGCTCGTCCCGCAGGGCGGCCACCATGGCGGCCTGCACCGGCGCGGGAACGATCATCCCGGCGTGCTTGCGCACCTTGAGCAACTCGGCGACCAGCGCCGGGTCGCCGGCGACGAACCCGGCCCGGTAGCCGGCGAGGTTGGAGCGCTTGGAGAGCGAGTGCACCGCCAGCACCCCGTCGTACGACCCGCCGCAGACCTCGGGCGACAGCACCGAGACCGGTTCGGCGTCCCAGCCCAGCGGCAGGTAGCACTCGTCGCTGGCGACGACCGCGCCGCGCTCCCGGGCCCAGTCGACCACCTTCCGCAGGTGGGGCGCGGGCAGCACCCGGCCGGTCGGGTTGCCCGGCGAGTTGACCCACACCAGGCGGACGCGAGGGGTCGGGCCGACGGCGGTCAACGAGTCGGCCCGGACCACGGTGGCCCCGGCGAGCCGGGCCCCGTCCTCGTACGTCGGGTAGGCGATCGACGGCACCACGACCACGTCACCGGGCCCGATCCCGAGCAGCGTCGGCAGCCAGGCGACCAGTTCCTTCGAGCCGACCGTCGGCAGCACGCCGAGGCCGTCCACCCCGGCGCCGCAGGCCCGCGCCACCCAGGCCGCGATCGCGTCCCGCAGAGCGGGCGTGCCGGCGGTCAGCGGGTAGCCCGGGGCGTCCGAAGCGTCGGCAAGCGCCTGCCGGATCAGCGCGGGCACCGGGTCGACCGGCGTGCCCATGGAGAGGTTGATCGGGCCGTCCGGGTGCGCCGCGGCCAGGCCGGCCGCGGCGTCCAGGGTGTCCCAGGTGAACTCGGGCAGCCGAGCCGAGACCGGCGCGGGCCGGTTCAGTGGCCCTCTCCGCGGGGCGGCTGGGCGGCGACGAACGTCGCGTCCTTCTCCACCTTGCCGATCTTCGAGGCGCCACCGGGCGAGCCGAGGTCCTCGAAGAACTCGTAGTTGGCCGCGGTGTAGTCCTTCCACTGTTCCGGGACGTCGTCCTCGTAGAAGATCGCCTCGACCGGGCACACGGGCTCACAGGCACCACAGTCGACGCACTCGTCGGGGTGGATGTAGAGCATCCGATTGCCCTCGTAGATGCAGTCGACCGGGCACTCCTCGATGCATGCCTTGTCGAGCACATCCACGCACGGCTCGGCGATGATGTAGGTCACCGGTCTTCTCCTCCGCAAGACACGCCGCGATCACCCGCGACGGTAAGAGCCTAGTATCTCGCCGGGGAGGGGGTCGATCGTGCTCCGACAGCAGGATGTGGGACACCGGATCGTGGTCCGCCGGATTGTGGGGATTCGCGAAGGCCGCCCGCTCTTCTCGGACGCCCTCGGCGAGTTGGTCGAGCTGAGCGAGACCCATCTCACCATCGCCACCGCGCAGGGCCGGATCGAGGTGCCGGTCGCCGAGGTGCACCGGGCCAAACGGGTGCCGCCGGCCCGCCGGCCGACCGCCGCCGCGGTGGTGGCGCTGGAACGCGCCGCCGACGAGGCCTGGCCCGCGCCGACCCGGGCCCGCCTGGGCGACTGGCTGCTGCGCAGCGCCGACGGCTGGACCGGGCGGGCCAACTCGGCGCTGCCGGTCGGCGACCCGGACCGGCCGCTCCCGGCCGCGATCGACGCGGTGGTGCGCTGGTACGCCGATCTCGGCCGGCCGGCCCTGGTCAACACCCCGCTCCCGCTGGCCGCGCCGGTCGGCGCGGAGCTCGACGCGCGGGGCTGGACGAGTCGGCCGACCGTGCTCGTGCAGACGGTTCCGCTGTCCGCGATACCGCCCGCACCGGCGGGGTCGGCCGGGGCACCGCCCGTCGAGCTCGCCACCGCGCCGTCACCCGACTGGCTGGCGATCGCCGCCGGTCGCAAGAACGGCCTGCCGGACGCCGCCCGGCACGTGCTCACCGCCGTGGACCAGGTCCGCTTCGCACAGGTGTACGCGGGCGACCGGCTGGTCGCGGTCGGTCGCGGCACGGTCACCGGGGCGGGCCGCTGGCTCGGCCTGAGCCTGATCGAGGTGCTGCCCGAGGCCCGCCGGCAGGGGCTGGCCCGCCGGGTGATCCACGCGCTGGCCGACTGGGGCGCGGCGGCCGGCGCCACCGACGCCTTCCTACAGGTCGAGCAGCGCAACACCGGCGCGGTGGCGCTCTACGGCGCGCTGGGCTTCACCACCCACCACACGTACCTGACCCGGGTCGCACCGCCGGCCTGACGCGGGACGCGGCCCGGTTTCGGCAAGACTCCGTCAGCGGCGCACCGGCTTGCGCGGCTTGGCGGCCTTCGTCTCGGCGTACCGCTTGAGGCTCTGCGACCGGTGGTCGAGGCCGAGCGCGACCGCCAGCAGGTAGCCCAGCAGCACGCCGATGCCGGTGGCCGCGAGGTAGAGCCAGATCTGGGCGAAGAACATGCCGGCGCCGTCGCCGAACGGGTTCCGCCCGACCAGCAGCGGGCCGACGAAGACCGTGAGCGCCAGTGCGACGCCGACCGCGGCGGTCACGTCGGCGGCCCACCCGGCAACCGGCCGGTGCCGGCTCCAGACGAAGGCGACCACGGCCAGGATCAGCCCGAGCACCACGAACATCCCGAGCGACACCCGGTCGGCGGCGGTGGTGTCGTCGCCGTCGAACCCGAACCGGATGATCAGCCGGGCGACCACGTTGACCAGGAACAGCGCACCCGCGAGCACTCCGACCGCGCGCCACCGTTGACTCATCGCACCCCTCCCGCCGTACCGCCCCGCCGCCCTCCGGCGGGCCTTCCTGGCAGGAATATCTACCATTGGAAGCTGTGCGGCGTCAGGCCCCGGGACGGTCGGGCGGCGGCGGGGCCAGGATCTGGCGGAAGCCCATCACCGCGAACGTCATCGCACCGGCCACCACGAGGAGCAGATCCACCCACGTCCCGGTCAGCAGCACGTCCCCCTCGGCGGTGCGGATGCCGGCCACCGCCACGATCGCGAACCACGGCACCGCCGGCAGCGCCACCGCCCACCGGCGTTCGACCGTGCGGTGGGCGAACCAGCTCAGCAGGACGTTCGCGGCGACCGCGACCAGCACCGCCACCCCGATGAGCTGCCCGCCGACCCGGGCCGGGGCGAGGATCAGCTCGAGCACCGCGCTCACCACTCCGCCGACGACGGAGAGTACGCCGCCGGCGACCCGCAGGACGAGGTCGACCGCGCGGCCGGAGCGCTCCGGCAGCGGCGGCACGCTCTCGTCGGGCACGACCGACACCGGCGCGGCGGGGAGCGTCACCGGGAACCGGCCGCGCCGACCGGGAAGCGATCCGGGTCCCCGGTGACCGGAAGCCCCGCGAACAGATCGTCCTCCCAGCCGTACGGGCCGGTGCCGGGCCCCTTCTCGCCGGCCGCGAGCGTGTAGTACTCCACGCCCATGAACTCGCTGCCGAAGTTCCCGGCGATCGAGTACAGCCAGGAGGTGTCCGGGATCTGGGTGGCGTGCGCCCGCATCGCCGCCTCCTTGGCGGCGTGCTGGTCGGTGGCGTCGATCCGGGCCGCGATCTGCGCGTCGGGCGTGCAGAACGGCAGCTCGGTCGCCTCCTCGATGCCCACGAACGGGTTGTCCGACGAGCCGGCGAAGTGTTCCATCCCGGCCTCCAGCACACTCTGCGGCATCGCCGTCCAGTAGACCTTCGCCGGGCCGAAGCCCTCGGCGCCGGCCAGCTCGGCGGCGCGCATCGCCACCCGGTGCGCCTGGATGTGGTCCGGGTGGCCGTAGAAGCCGTTCCCGTCGTACGTGACCATGACCTGCGGCCGGATCTCGCGCATGATCTCCACCAGGTGCCCGGCGGCCTCGTCCAGGTCGGCCTGCCAGAAGGCGCGCGGATGCTCGTTGGTGGCGAGGCCCATCATGCCCGAGTCGCGGTAGCGGCCGGCGCCGCCGAGGAACCGGTGGTCGCTGACCCCGAGCGCGCGGCAGGCGGCGGCCAGCTCCGCGATGCGGTAGCCGCCGAGCTGGTCGGCCTCGGCCGCGGCGAGCTGCGCCAGCTCCGGCACGTGGATCTCACCCTCCTCGCCCAGGGTGCAGGTCACAAGCGTGACGTGGGCACCGGCGGCGGCGTAGTGGGCCATCGTCGAGCCGGTGCCGATGGCCTCGTCATCGGGGTGCGCGTGGACCAGCAGGAGCCGGCGATCGGGCAGCGTCGTCACGCCCGTCACTCTAACCGGCGGTTCTCTCCCGCCGGCCCGGACGCGTGCAGGCAGGTCGGCCACATCACCTCCGGCACCGTCCTACGATCCGACGTGTGGACTTTCCGGAGCTGGCCGCGCGTACCCGTCGGTTCCGCCACGGGACGCCGCGCGCGATCTCGGTGGCCGACGACGGCTCGCGGGTGGTCTTCCTCCGCTCGTCCGGCCCGGAGGATCCGGCCGACGCGCTCTGGCTCCTGGACGTCGCCAGCGGGGAGGAGCGGCTGGTCGCCGACCCGGCGGCGCTGCTCGGCGGCGACGCCGACGAACTCGGACCGGGCGAGCGGGCGCTGCGGGAGCGCCTGCGGTTGAGCACCTCCGGCATCGGGTCGTACGCCCTCGACACGGCCGGGCGGGTCGCCGTCTTCGCGCTCGCCGGGCGGCTGTTCCGGGCCGACCTGGTGCACGGCGACGTGGTCGAGGTGGCCGCCGTCGGCCCGGTGCTGGACCCCCGGCCCGACCCGACCGGGCAGCGGCTGGCGTACGTGACCGACGCGGCCGAGGGGGTCCGCCGCGGCGAGCTGCGGGTCGTCGAGCACGACGGCACGGACATGATGCTGGCCGGCGAGGACTCCGGGGTGACCTGGGGACTGGCCGAGCACGTCGCGGCGGAGGAGTTCGACCGGTTCCGGGGCTACTGGTGGGCACCCGACGGGCGGTCGGTGCTCGCCGCCCGGGTGGACGAGTCGCGGCTGGACCGCTGGCACCTGCACGACCCGGCCGACCCGGCGAGCCCGCCGACCACCGTCGCGTACCCCCGGGCCGGCGGGCCCAACGCCGAGGTCAGCCTGCACCTGCTCGACCTCGACGACGGCTGGGTCGACGTGCACTGGGACCGGGAGACCTACCCGTACCTGACGACCGTGCACTGGGCCGACGGCGGCCCGCTGATCACGGTGCTGCGCCGGTCGCAGCAGCACGGGCTGGTGCTGGCGGTGGACCCGCGTACCGGGGAGACCCAGGTGCACGCGGAGCTGGCCGACCCGCGCTGGGTGGACCCGATTCCCGGCACGCCCGCCCACCTGCCGGACGGCCGGGTGCTGGTCGGCGGGGAACTGGCCCACGACGGGTACGACGCGCGCTGCCTCTTCGCCGACGGGACCCTGCTCACCCCGCCGTCGCTGTACGTGCGCCGGGTGGTGGGCCGGCTGCCGGCCACCTCCGGCAACGGGCCGGCGGACCTGCTTGTGGAGGCGAGCGAGGGCGAGCCCAGCGAGCAGCACCTGTTCCGGGTCCGCACCACGATCGGCGGGGGTGTGGACGCCCGGCGGATCACCACCGGCTCGGGCTGGCACGTCGCCGCGGTGGGCGGGGACGTGCTGGTGCTGGGCAGCGCCACGCTGGACCACGCCGGCTGGCGGTGGACGGTGTCGCGGAACGACCGGGAGGTGGCCGAGCTGCGGTCGTTCGCGGCGACTCCGCCGTACTCCCCGCTGCCGCTGCTGGAGCGGGTGACCGACCGGCGGCTGCCGGCGGCGGTGCTCTACCCGGACAACCACGTCACGGGCCGCCGGCTGCCGGTGCTGCTGGACATCTACGGCGGCCCCGGCCACCAGGAGGTGCTCGCCGCCCGGTCGGCGTGGCTGGAACGGCAGTGGTGGGCCGACGCGGGGTTCGCGGTGGTCGTGGTCGACAACCGGGGTACGCCGGGGGTGGCGCCGTCGTTCGAGAAGGCGATCCACCGGCGGATGGCGGACGTGATCCTCACCGACCAGGTCGAGGCGCTCACCGCGCTCGCCGACAAGCACCCGGACCTGGACCTGGGTCGGGTGGCCGTGCGGGGCTGGTCGTTCGGCGGCTGGCTGGCGGGGCTGGCGGTGCTGCGCCACCCGGAGCTGTTCCGCTGCGGGATCGCCGGCGCGCCGGTGACCGACTGGAGCCTGTACGACACCGCCTACACGGAGCGCTACCTCGGCCTGCCGGAGGACGGGGCGGACGTGTACGCGCACCACTCGCTTGTGGAGCTGGCCGCCGAGCGGCCGGCCCGCCCCGAGGAGGCCCGGCCGCTGCTGCTGGTGCACGGCCTGGCCGACGACAACGTGGTGGCCGCGCACACGCTGCGGCTGTCGGCGGCGCTGCTGGGCAGCGGTCGGCCGCACGCGGTGCTGCCGCTGACCGGCGCGACGCACATGGCCGCCGGCGGCGTCCGCGAGAACCTGCTGAAGCAGGAACTGACCTTCCTCCGCACCCACTTGATGTAAGGAAGGGCCCCTTCTTAACGCCTGCGGTAGAGGAAGGGCCCCCTGTTAACAACACGAAAGGCCCCGGCCGACGTCGTTGTCGACCGGGGCCCGCTTCCGCGGTACGGGTTACGGCTTCACGTACGCGTTGACGAACGACGGGTACCCGAAGACGCTGGAGATGAACACCCCGCCGGCCTTCGAGCCGTGCACCACGTAGGCCACGTCGACGTAGAGCGGCACGACCGGCGCGTGCTCCTTCATGATCCGCTCGTCGAGCTTGCCCCACTCCGGGCCCTGCTCGGCCGGCGACAGGGCCAGGATCCGGTCCATCTCGGCGTTGATCGCCGGGTCGTTGAAGTACGACTGGTTGCTGTTGCCCTCGGCCTTGATGCTGCGGCCGTCGTAGAGCACCGGCAGGATCGAGGCGCCGCTCGGCCAGTCCGCCGCCCAGTTACCGATGTACAGGTCCCAGGGGTTGTCCTTCTTCTTGATCTCGTCGAGCTTCGAGTCGTCCGGGATGTTCCGCACGGTGATCTTGAAGCCGGCGCGCTCCAGGTTGCCCTTGAGCTGGGCACCCATCTGCTGCTCGGTGGTGTTGTCGGCGACACCGAGGACCAGCTCCGGCGTCTGGCCGCCGAGCAGCTCCTTGGCCTTCTCCGGGTTGCCGTTGGGGCCCGCCGGGTACGCGTCGTACGCCTTGTGCCCGATCGTCGACGACGGCATGAGGGTGGTCATCGGAGAGGCGACGGTCTGCCCACCGAGCGCCTTGACCAGGCCCTCCCGGTCGATGGCGTAGTTCAACGCCTGGCGCACCTTCAGGTCGGTGACCCGCTGGGTGTTGATGACCAGCTGGTTCGCGCTCGGCGTCGGCGACAGGATGGTCCGGGACTTGAGCGCCTGGTCGTTCGCGACCCGGGCGACAAGCGACGCCGGCACGAAGTTCCAGGCCACCGCGCTCTGGTCGGCGCCGTTGTCGGCGATCACCCGGTTGTTGGCGGCGTCGGCGGTCGGGCCGAAGCTCCACACGAACTTGTCCGGGTACTGGTGCCGCACCGGGTCGGTGTTCGGGTCCCAGTGCTCGTTGCGCTCCAGCACGATCTCGGTGCCCTGGGTGTACTTCGTGATCTTGTACGGCCCGGACGAGAACGGCTGGTTGTCCAGGTTGACGCCGGTGTCCTTGTCGGCGGGCAGCGGCGCGGTGGTCGGCAGCGAGACCGCGAACGGCAGGTCGCAGCGCGGCTTGGCGAACTGGAAGCGCAGCGTCTTCTCGTCCGGCGTGGTCAACCCCGGCGGCAGCGCGGCCTTGTTCGCCTTGAAGTCCCACGCGGTGTCGTACTGCGGGGAGTCGGCGAGCCACTCCTGGATGTAGGTCGGGCCGCTGGTGAGGTCCGGGTCGAAGGAGCGGGCGATGCCGTACGCGACCTCCTTGGACGTGATCGGGCGGCCGTCCTCGAACTTGACGCCGTCCTTGATCTTGAATTCCCAGACCTTGCAGTCGTTGTTGACGTTGGTGCCCGGCGTCTCGGCCAGGTCACCGACGAGGACCAGGCCGCCCTTGCCGTCGTCCTTCCAGGTGGTCAGGTAACGGGCGAAGAGCGGCGACGCCATCAGGCCCGCGAACGAGTACGTCCGCTGCGGGTCCAGGTGGGAGATGGGGGTCTCCCGGATGATGGTGAAGGTGCCGCCCTTCTGGGCGCCGGGCACCTCCGCCGCCGGGCCCATCGACTCCTTCGGGTCGGTGGCGATGACCCCGGTCTGCTGCCGGTTCGTGTCCACCGTGGTGCCCTCGCCCGTGTTCTCCGAGCACGCACCCAGGGCCACCACCAGTGCGATCGCGCCGCCTGCGGCGGCCGCCACGCGTGGTCGCATTCCTACCTCCTCCACCCCGGTCGCGCCGGCGGACCACCGGCGTCCCGAGGATCGTAAAGAAGAAAACCTTCGAGTTGTGTAACAGTTGTCGATAAATTTCGCCGCTGCCGGGCGAGCGGCCGGGCGGGCTGCCCGCCGCGGCACGCGACCCCGGCGGGTCACCCCAGGCGTACGCGGGGGTCGATGGCCGCGTACAGGAGGTCCACCACCACGTTCGCCACCACCACGAAGACGGCCGCGATCAGGACGGTGGCCATGATGGTCGGCAGGTCGCCGGCCCGGACCGCCTCCACCGCAGCCCGCCCCAGGCCCTGCAGACCGAAGGTGGTCTCGGTGATGACCGTGCCGCCCAGGGCGGCGCCGACGTCGAGGCCGGCGATGGTGACCACCGGCGTGATCGCCGCCCGCAGCGCGTGCCGCCCGTACACCGTCGGTTTTGCCAGGCCCTTCGCCCGCGCGGTCCGGACGAAGTCCTCCGACAGCGTCTCCAGCATCTGGGCCCGGGACAGCCGGGCGTAGATCGCCGAGAAGAGGAACGCCAGCGCGAGCCACGCGAGCACCAGTCCACTCGCCCACTTCACCGGACTCTCGAAGATCGAGGTGTAGCTCGGCACCGGCAGCAACCGCAGGTTGTAGACGAAGACCAGCAGCAGGACCGCGCCGACGAAGTAGAGCTGGAGGGAGGCGCCGGTCAGCGAGAAGCCGATCGCGGCCCGGTCCAGCCAGGTGCCCCGCCGAAGCGCGGAGATCATGCCCAGCCCGACACCCAGCAGCAGCCAGAGGATCGCGGCCGGAAGCACGATGCTCAGCGTCACCGGCAGCACCCGGGTGATGGTGTCCAGCACCGCCTCGTTGTTGACGTACGACCAGCCGAGGCAGGGCGCGTCGCACTGGCCGCCCTGCGCGCTGCCCAGGTCCCGGCCGGTGAAGATGCCCTTCATGTAGCCGGTGTACTGGGTGAGCAGGGGATCACGCAGGCCCAACTCCTGGCGGACCCGCTCCAGCCGCTCGGGGTTGCAGTTCTTCGGGCACATGCCGCTGACCGGGTCGCGCGGCAGCGCGAAGAACATCAGGAACGTCAGCACACTCACCGCCCAGAGGGTGAGCACGGCGGAGAGGATCCGCTTGATCAGAAAGCGCGCCATGTCAGCACCTACCGGGACGACTTCGGGTCGAGCGCGTCGCGCAGCGCGTCACCGAAGAGGTTGAACGCGAACACGAGCGCGAAGATCATGATGCCGGGGAAGAAGACGAACGCCGGGTCGGTCTGGAGGTAGTCCAGGCTCTGGTAGATCATCCGGCCGAAGCTCGGCGTCTCCTCGGTGAGCCCGACCCCGATGAACGACAGCGCCGCCTCGCTGGTGATGAACTGCGGCACGGCCAGCGAGAACGACACCAGGATCGGCGCCCAGATGTTCGGCAGCAGCTGCCGGAAGAGCATGTGCCCCAGCCCCGCGCCGCTGGCCCGTGCCGCCTCCACGAACTCCCGCTCGCGCAGCGCGATCACCTGCCCCCGGACCAGCCGGGCGGTGCTGGTCCAGCCGAAGACCGCGAAGATGGCGATCAGCACCCCGACGCCGAAGGCCGGCGGCACCGCGTCCCGCGGTCCGTAGAAGCGCAGCGTCAGCGTGGGGGTCAACGCCAGCGCGATGATCAGGAACGGCATGGCGAGGGTGAGGTCGGTGATCCAGTTGACCACGGCGTCCAGCCACCCGCCCAGGTAGCCGGCGAGCGCGCCCAGTGCGATGCCGAGCACCGTGGTGATCACGGCGGCCGCGAACGCGATGAACAGTGACGTCCGCAACCCGTACACCAGCCGGATGAAGATGTCCCGGCCGAGGCCCGGTTCCAGCCCGAAGAAGTGGTCGCCGGAGACGCCGCCCGCGTAACCGAGGGGCATGCCGAAGCCGTCGAGCTTGTTCTGGAACTGGTCGCGTGGCCCGACGCCGTACAGCGCCTCGATCAGCGGCGCGGCGAGCGCCACCAGCACGAAGACCACCAGCAGTGCGCCGCTGACCACGGCCGTACGGTCGCGGCGCAGCCGCAGCCAGGCGAGCTGCCCGGGCGAGCGGCCGACGAACCGCTTCTCCCGGGGCGCCTCGGTGTCCCCGCCGGATTCGACCTCGGCCAGCGCCACACCGTCCACCGGCGACAGGCTCATCGTGGCATCTCCTCGACGGCTGACTCCGGCCCACCGTTGGTGAGCGGTCCGGTTTCGGGGAAGTGGCAGGCGGTGGCCTGCCGGCCGCCGGCGCGGGGTTCCAGGGCGGGTTCGGTGCTGGCGCAGATGTCCTGGG
>NZ_JBEORU010000014.1:0-156521 GCF_040302465.1 Micromonospora sp. NPDC126480 | reverse complement strand
TTCGCCACCGCGGCAGTATCCACCGCGGCCATCGATCCATCAGACATCAGATGCTGCTCCTTGATCAGGAGTTACACCGTTCGTCTTACAGTCCCTCGGGTGTCCGGTTCCGGGGTGTGGTCGGGGGTACCCGGTCGGCGGAATGATGCGGGGCTCGGGGTGGTTACATCACGTGGACGATCGAGTAGGACCGCGTGGGCTTCGGCCGCCGTGGTGGTGGGCCGGAATGATGCCGGCCGGTCGGTCGTTACATCTGGACCCGGCGCCGTGAGGCAGTCCCCCCGCCCCGGCCGGGTTGTTTTCCCCCAAGGTTTTGAGCGCCTCGGATGGTGCTTGCACCACTGCCGTCCCCCCTTGTGGCGTGGTGCCAATCCCCCGAATGGAGCTTCCGTCATGAACACGATCTTTCGTAAGAGCGTTCTGGGTGTTGCTGGTCTGGCGTTCGCCGGTGGCATGGTCGCCGGCCCGCTGAACCACGACACCACCGCCGCGATGGCGACCAACCCGGCCGCCGTCAGCGTGCAGGCCGACAAGCCCGACATGGGCAAGCTGATTCCGCACGGTGTGCAGGGTGGCCAGTCGCGGATCGACCTGACCGACGAGCAGGTCGCGAACGTCAAGGCGATCATCGCGGCGACGAAGAAGGCCGGCATGGACGAGCGGGCCGCCGTGGTGGCGATCGGTACCGCGTTGCAGGAGTCGAAGCTGGAGAACCTGGGTCATCTGGGTGAGCGCAACGACCACGACTCGCAGGGCCTGTTCCAGCAGCGCCCCTCCAGCGGGTGGGGCACGGTCGAGCAGATCACCGACCCGCAGTACTCCACCACCGCGTTCCTCAAGGGCCTCAAGCAGGTCGACGGGTGGCAGGACATGCCGCTGACCGTGGCCGCGCAGACCGTGCAGGTCTCGGCCTACCCCGACCACTACGCCCAGTGGGAGCAGCAGGCCGCCGACCTCGTCGCCGAGCACTGGAACAGCTGACCACAGACCTTCCTCACAGGGGGAAATGAAAGCCGCTGGCCGGCACCCGAACCCGGGTGCCGGCCAGCGGCGTTCAAACGCGGAAGCCCGCCGCCCGGGCCGCCTCGCGCTCGCGGCGACGGTCGGCTCGGCGCCGGAGGAACCAGAAGACGAAGAGCACCAGGCCGAGCAGGAACGCCAGTACGAGGACCGGTAGCAGGATCGCGACCACCGACATCACCACGCTGGTGGCGTCCTCGGCCGTACTCGCCACCGGCGCGCCCACCCCGGCGGTGGTCGCGTTGACGACCGGGCGGGCCGCCGACTTGAGCAGGTGTACGCCTAGTGCGATAAGCACACCGGTCACCACCGGCAGCCACTGGTTCGAGGAGAAGAAGCTCGCCGGGTCGCTCACCGTGACCGTCTCGGACGTCGCGCCGGCACCGAAGGCGAGACCGCCCGCAGTCGGCCGGACCACCGTCTGCACCACATCGTTGACGTGGTCGACCACCGGAACCTTGTCGGCGACCATTTCGACGGCGAGCAGCACGGCCAGGATGGCCAGCACCCAGCCGTTGCCGAGCCACTGCCAGCCCGACGGCAGGTCGATCACGTCGGTGTAGCGGGCGAGCAGGCCCATGGTGAGCAGCGGGATGTACGCGTTCAGGCCCGCCGAGGCGGCGAGGCCCGTACCGGTGAGCACTTCGAGCACCGTCTCAGCATCGCACCGGCGCGCCAGTGGCGCTCGGTGGCGCGGGGCCGCTCCTCCGCTACCCTCGTCGGGTGCGGTTGGTGATTGCGAAGTGCTCGGTGGACTACGTCGGACGGCTCTCGGCCCACCTGCCGCCGGCCACCCGGCTGCTGATGGTGAAGGCGGACGGGTCGGTGTCGATCCACGCGGACGACCGGGCGTACAAGCCGCTCAACTGGATGAGCCCACCGTGCCGGCTGGAGGAGGCACCGGGCGTCTGGCGGGTGGTCAACAAGGCCGGCGAGGAGTTGCGCATCACCCTGGAGGAGATCTTCCAGGACACGTCGTACGACCTGGGTGTCGACCCGGGGCTGCGCAAGGACGGGGTGGAGGCGCACCTCCAGGAGCTGCTCGCGGCCAACCCGGAGACGCTGGGGGAGGGCTTCACGCTGGTCCGCCGGGAGTACATGACGGCGATCGGCCCGGTCGACCTGCTCTGCCGGGACGCGGACAACGCGGCCGTCGCCGTCGAGGTGAAGCGGCGCGGTGAGATCGACGGCGTGGAGCAGCTCACCCGGTACCTGGAGCTGATGAACCGCGACCCGCTGCTCGCCCCGGTGCGCGGCGTCTTCGCGGCGCAGGAGATCAAGCCGCAGGCCCGCGTCCTCGCCACCGACCGGGGGATCCGCTGCGTGGTGGTCGACTACGACAAGCTGCGCGGTATCGAGCGTGACGAGCTGACCCTGTTCTGACCGGCCCGGGGCGTCAGCGGCCGTACATCATCTTGACGACCTTGACCAGCCGGGCGACGTCGGCTTCCGTGCGGTCGAAGGTCATCGCGGGCAGCAGCGAACGGGCCCGGCGGCGGGTGACGGCCTTGGCGTGGGCGAACTCGCGCAGCCCGTCCTCGCCGTGGATCCGCCCGAAGCCGGACTCGCCGACGCCCCCGAACGGCAGGGTGGACATCCCGGCGAAGGTCAGGGCCGAGTTCACCGAGGCCATCCCGGAGCGCAGGCGCGCGGCGACCGCCACGGCGCGGCGCCGGCCGAAGACCGAACCGCCCAGGCCGTACGGCAGGGCGTTGGCCCGGGCGACCGCCTCGTCGGCGTCGCGGACCGGGTTGATGGTCAGCGTGGGGCCGAAGGTCTCCTCGCGGACGGCGGCCGAGTCCTCGGGGACGTCCACCAGGACGGTCGGGTGCACGTACGGCGGCTGGACCGCGTCCGGGCCGCCCAGCACCGCACGGCCGCCCCGGGCGACGGCGTCGTCGATGTGCCGGCGGATCACGTCGAGCTGACTCGGCATGGTGATCGGACCGATGTCCGTGCCGTCCGCGCCGACGGTGAGCCGGCCGGCGCGCTGGACGACCTTGTCGACGAAGGCGTCGAAGACCGGTTCGACGACGTACACGCGCTCGATGCCGATGCAGGTCTGGCCCGCGTTGGTGAGCCCGCCCCAGACAGCCGCGTTGGCGGCGGCGTCCAGGTCGGCGTCCGTGTCGACGATCATCGCGTCCTTGCCGCCGGCCTCGATGAGAACCGGGGTCAGCGACTCGGCGCAGGCCGCCATCACCCGCTTCGCGGTGGCCGTGGAGCCGGTGAAGGCCACCTTGTCGACGCCGGACCGGCAGAGCGCCGCCCCGACGTCGCCGAACCCGTGCACCGCGCTGAGCACCGGCTGTTCGCCGACGACCTCGGCGAACGTGTCGACCAGCCACTGGCCGACCGCCGGCGTGTACTCGCTGGGCTTGAACACCACCGTGTTGCCGGCGGCCAGGGCGTACGCGGTGGAGCCGATCGGGGTGAAGACGGGGTAGTTCCACGGGCCGATCACGCCGACCACGCCGAACGGCTGGTACTCCAGGTGGGCGGAGAACTCCGCCAGCACGAGGCGGGAGCGCACCCGGCGGGGGCCGAGCACCCGCCGGGCGTTGCGGGCGGCCCAGTCGACGTGCTCGACGGCGGTGACCACCTCGACGATGGCGTCGGCGACCGGCTTGCCGCCCTCGACGTGCACCAGCTCGGCGAGTTCCTCGATCCGTTTCGCCAGCAGGGCCCGCCAGCGCAGCAGCCGCTCCCGGCGGCCGTTGAAGCCGAGACCGGCCCACCAGGCGGCGGCGGCACGGGCCCGCGCGACGGCCGCCTCGACGTCGGCGGCGGTCGCGACCGGCAGCCGCCCGGCCTCCGCGCCGGTCGCCGGGCTCGTCGACACGAGCCGACCATCCTCGATCACCGGGGTGCCCGGGACACGCACAGCCGTCATGGCGGAAGTCTAGACCCGAGGATTACTCGCCGGTAGGGGTCCGCGAGCCGGGTCGGGGCGCGCGCCGGGTCGAGGCGCGCCGGGTCCCGGCGCGCCGCCGCGCCCCGAAACCCGCGGTGGGCGTTGAACACGACAGGGCCGCAGACCGTGTCATGGAGCGAGGAGTACGTAGGGTGGGGTGCACATCCGTCGATACCGGACGCCGGACACCGAACCACCGAACGGAAGGTGTCCGGCTGGCGACGGGGAGATGGCCGGCCGGGCGGTGAAGACAACTACGTTGTGATGGCAGGCTGACGCACGGGGTGACCGCGGGGTGGAGGGGCGGACTGTCCATGGAGGAGCATCCGGAGTTTCTGCCGTTGTTGACGGTGGCCGGTGGGCCGATGCGGGGGCTGAGCTTCCGACTCGGGCGGACCCGGTTGGTGGTCGGGCGGGCGCCGACGGCGGACGTCGTCGTGGCCGACCCGCACCTGAGCCGCCGGCACGTCGAGCTGTGGTTGGACCCGGAGGGCGCGTCGGTGCTCGACCTCGGCTCGACCAACGGCACCTGGCTCAACGACCGGCGGATCACCGGGGTGGAGCGGCTCGCCGACGGTGACGTGATCCGGATCGGCCGTACCGAACTCCGGGTCTACGACCCGGGCGTGGCCCGTACCGATCCGGTGGGGCTGACCTTCGCGCTGGGGCGGCGCGACCACCGGCCGACCCTGCCGCTGCCGATCGCCACCCCGGAGCGGGCCGTGCCCGCCGCCGTCGAGGCGAGTGCCCCGGACGCCGAGCGGGCCCTACCGGCGGCGGCGGAGCCGGTCGCCGCCGCCGCGGACGCCGTCCCCGCCTGAGCGGTCCGGCCGGGCAGGCGCCACCCACCGGGTGCGGGTGCGACGCACACGCGGGCCGGCCGACCCATGTCGGCCGGCGCCATGGACGAGCCGCGGGTGGCCTGGCAGCATGCCCCGGATGGAGACTCAGCAGCGGGTCGTGTCGGCCAACGGGATCACCCAGTCGGTGCGGGTGGCCGGGCCGCCGGACGGCGTACCGGTGCTGCTTGTCCACGGCAACTGCTCGTCGGCCCTGTTCTGGGAGCCGCTGGTCCGGCGGTTGCCGGACCACCTCCGGGTGGTCGCGCCGGACCTGCGCGGTTACGGGGAAACGGACACCGCGCCGGTCGACGCGACGCGCGGCCTGGCCGACTTCGCCGACGACGTCGCCGCCCTGCTCGGGGTGGAGGGGCTCTTCCCGGCCGGCGCGCGGCCGGTGGTCGTCGGTCACTCCCTGGGTGGCGGCGTGGCGATGCGGCTGCTCGTCGACCACCCGGACCGGGTGGCGGGGCTGCTGCTGGAGGCGCCCGTCTCGCCGTACGGCTTCGGGGGCACGCGGGGACCGGACGGCGCCCCGACCACGCCGGACTTCGCGGGCACCGGCGCCGGCACCGCGAACCGGGACTTCGTCCGGCGGCTGGCCGCGAAGGACCGCGGCGACGAGGGGCCGACGAGCCCGCGCAGCGTGCTGCGCAGCGCGTACGTGGCCGATCCGGCGGCGCTCGGCGACGACGAGGAACTGCTGCTGGACACCGTCCTGTCCACCGCGACCGGCGAGGACAACTACCCGGGAACGGCCGAGCCCTCCGCCAACTGGCCGGGGGCCGCCCCCGGCAGGCGGGGGGTGCTGAACGCCCTCGCACCTACCCACTTCCGGATCGCCGACGACCTGGTCGCCGTGCCGGCCAAGCCGCCGGTCACCTGGGTACGCGGCGACGCCGACGTGATCGTCAGCGACACCTCGCTGTTCGACCTGGCGTACCTCGGATCGCTGGGTGTGGTGCCCGGCTGGCCGGGGGAGGACGTTTGCCCACCGCAGCCGATGGTCGGGCAGACCCGGGCGGTGCTGGAGCGTTACGCGGCGGCCGGCGGGGCGTACCGGGAGGTGGTGTTTCCCGGCTGCGGTCACAGTCCGCACATCGAGCGGCCGGCCGAGTTCGCCGCCGAACTCCTCGCCCTGATCGACCGGCGCGGCTGACGCCGGGAACCCGGCCCGCGAGGCTCTGACCCGGGCCTCGCCACGGCCGCGATCCATCGACGGCGACGAGCCGTGAAATATCCCACGGCGCCTCGACAACCGTGCGTCACGTGGCAGACTCGCGCGCATAACCTTAGCGGCCGTTCATGTCGGCTGCGCGGAGCGAACCAGGGAGGCCGGTCGTGGCGCGCGAGTTCACCAGCGTGGGTGTGGTGGGTCTGGGCACCATGGGTGCCGGCATCGTCGAGGTCTTCGCCCGTAACGGCATCGACGTCGTCGCGGTCGAGGTCTCCGAGGCGGCGCTGGAGCGCGGCCGGGTCACGCTCACCGGCTCGACCGACCGGGCGGTGGCCAAGGGCAAGCTCGCGGCGGCCGACCGGGACGCGCTGCTCGCCCGGGTCGACTGGCAGGTCGGGCTGGACGCGCTGCACTCGGTGGACCTGGTGATCGAGGCCGTGCCCGAGCACCTCGACCTGAAGCAGCGGATCTTCGCCGAGCTGGACCGGGTCTGCAAGCCGGAGGCGATCCTCGCCACCAACACCTCGTCGCTCTCGGTCACCGAGATCTCGGTGGCCACCACCCGCCCGAACCAGGTCATCGGCATCCACTTCTTCAACCCGGCGCCAGTGATGAAGCTCGTGGAGATCGTCCGCACCGTGGTCACCTCGCCGGAGGTCGTCGCCGACGTGGAGGCGCTCTGCGACCGGCTGGGCAAGGTGGACGTGACGATCAGCGACCGGGCCGGCTTCATCGCCAACGCGCTGCTCTTCGGCTACCTCAACCACGCGGTCAGCATGCTCGAGTCGCGGTACGCGACCCGGGAGGACATCGACGCCGCGATGAAGCTGGGCTGCGGCCTCCCGATGGGCCCGCTCGCACTGATGGACCTGATCGGTCTGGACACCGCGTACGAGATCCTCGACACCATGTACCGGCGTGGCGGCCGGGACCGCCGGCACGCCCCGGTGCCGCTGATCAAGCAGATGGTCACCGCCGGGCTGCTCGGCCGGAAGTCCGGCCGCGGCTTCTACACCTACGAGCGGCCCGGCTCGCCGGTGGTCGTACCCGACGAGCAGACGCCGGTGGCCGCGGAGTCGGCGCTCGCCGACGGCGCCCGCGGGGTCTACGCCGAGGGCGGCCTCGGGAGCGCGAGGAGTGAGCTTGCGAGCCCCGCAGTCGCGACCAAGATCGGCATCGTCGGGTCCGGGACGATGGCCACCGGCATCATCGAGGTGTTCGCCAAGGCCGGGTACGAGGTGGTCTCGGTGACCCGGGGCGCGGAGAAGTCCGCGAAGGTCTTCGAGGCGGTCAAGACCTCGCTGAACAAGGGCGTGGTACGCGGCAAGCTCAGCGAGACCGACCGGGACTCGGCCCTGGGTCGGATCACCTGGTCCGCGACGCTGGAGCACCTCGCCGACGTCGACCTGGTGGTCGAGGCGGTCGTGGAGGAGCTGAGCGTCAAGAAGGCGCTGTTCGCGAGCCTCGACGAGATCTGCAAGCCGGGCGTGGTGCTCGCCACCACCACGTCGTCGCTTCCGGTGATCGACGTCGCGATGGCCACCCAGCGCCCCGCCGACGTGGTGGGCCTGCACTTCTTCAACCCCGCCCCGATCATGCCGCTGGTGGAGATCGTGCAGACGATCCGCACCTCGGGCGAGACCACCGCCACCGCGAAGGCGGTCTGCGCGAAGCTGGGCAAGACCGGCGTGGTCTGCGGCGACCGGTCCGGCTTCATCGTGAACGCGCTGCTCTTCCCGTACCTGAACGACGCGGTGCGGATGCTGGAGGCCAGCTACTCGACCGCCGACGACATCGACCACGCGATGAAGCTGGGCTGCGGCTACCCGATGGGCCCGTTCGAGCTGCTCGACGTGGTCGGCCTGGACGTGTCGCTGGCCATCCAGCGCGAGCTGTACCTGGAGCTGCGCGAGCCCGGTTTCGCGCCGGCGCCGCTGCTGGAGCACCTGGTCACCGCCGGGTACCTGGGCCGCAAGACGGGGCGCGGCTTCCGCGACCACACCCGCCGCTGAGGTGTAAGGAAGGGCCCCTTGTTAACGCCTGCGGTAGGTGAAGGGCCCCTTGTTAACGCTGCGGGGCATCGGGCCGGCGAGCGGGCTCCCGCCGGCCCGGCCGTACGCTGGGTGGCGTGAGCCCCCGCCGCAACCGACCCCGCAGGGACGAGACCGCGCACCTGGACTCCGAGCGCGCCCGCCAGGGCGTCGCCTCGGTGCAGCAGTGGCGGGACGGCGACTGGCAGGTCCGGGCCATCAGCGGCGGGGCGTCGGTCAAGACGTACCGCTGCCCCGGCTGCGACCAGGAGATCCGGCCGGGCGTGGCGCACGTGGTGGTCTGGCCGGCGGACGGGCGTGGTGACCTGACCGACCGGCGGCACTGGCACAGCGGCTGCTGGCGGGCCCGGGACCGGCGGGCGCCGATCGTGCAGCGCGGCCGCGGCGCTCCCCGCTACGGCTGAGCGGCGCGATCTGGGTCACCGTGTTCACGCCCGGACGGGCGGCCCGGCCGCCGGCGCGGGAGACTGTGGGGGTGAGCACTCCCATCCGCGCCTCGTCGATCCTGCCCGGCCACCGCGAGGAGATCGAGCTGCACACCGCTGACGGGCTGCGCCTGGTCGGCGAGGTCGCCCGACCGCTCGACCGGGAGCCGGTGGCCACGCTCGTCTGCCTGCACCCGCTGCCCACCCACGGCGGGATGATGGACAGCCACGTGTTCCGCAAGGCCGCGTGGCGCCTGCCGGCCCTGGCCGACCTGGCGGTGCTGCGGTTCAACACCCGGGGCACCACGAGCATGCGCGGCACCAGCGAGGGGTCGTTCGACAACGCGGTGGGCGAGCGGTACGACGTCGCCGCCGCCATCGAGTACGCGGAATTCCACGAGCTGCCGGGCATCTGGCTGCTGGGCTGGTCGTTCGGCACCGACCTGGTCCTGAAGTACGGCTGCGACCCCGCGGTGACCGGGGCGATCCTGCTCTCCCCGCCGTTGCGCTTCTCCACCCCGGACGACCTGGCCACCTGGGCGGCCTCGGGCCGGCCGGTCACCGCCCTGGTGCCGGAGTTCGACGACTACCTGCGGCCGGACGAGGCTCGGGAGCGGTTCGCCGCGATCCCGCAGGCCGAGGTGGTCGGGGTGCCCGGTGCCAAGCACCTGTGGGTCGGCGGCGCCGAGACCGTGCTCGACGAGATCGTCAAGCGGGTCAACCCGACCGCGCCGGTGCCGCTGCCGACGACCTGGGACGGCCCGATGGAGACCGGTGACGTGAGCGCCTACGCCGACCGTACTGTGGCGGCCTTCGCCGACCGCCCGGTGCCCGGTCCGGAGACCGACACCGCCTGACCGGCCCGGATCCGGTCAGCGCCGGTCCTGCCGGGGGAGGACCACCTCGCGCAGGATCAGCTGGATCGCCGCGACCGTGGGGATCGCGATGAGGGCACCGATGACGCCGACCAGCGCGACGCCGAGCAGCGCGGCGACCAGAGCGGCCACCTCGTTCACCTTGACCGACCGGCGCATGATCTTGGGGTAGATCAGGTAGTTCTCCAACTGCTGGTAGATCAGGAAGAACACCACGCACGCGATGCCCACCGGCAGGTCGGTGGCGAAGCCGACCAGACTCACGATCACCGCACCGAGGGTGGCGCCGATCTGCGGGATCAGGTCGGTCACCGCGACCACGACGGCGAGCGCGAAGGGGTACGGGAGCCCGGCGATCAACGCGAACACGAACGTGGTCGTGCCGGCGAGCACCGCGATGGTGAGCGCGCCGACCATGTACGCGCCGACCTTGGTGATGATCTCGTCGCCGATGAGCTGGACCCGCTGCCGCCGGGAGCGGGGGACGAGCGAGTACCCGAGGGACCGCAGCCGGTTGAAGTACGCCAGGAAGTAGATGGTGAGCACCAGCACGGTCAGGGTACGGAAGACGGTGCCGAACACGAGCTGGGCGCCGCCGAGCACCCCGCCGAGGGCCCGGCCGATCGTCTCGGCGTTGGCCGCGCTCCGCACGCGTTCCATCACGTCGTACCGCTCGACCAGGTCGTTCACCGTCTCGTTGCGCCGCAACGACTCCACATAGCTCGGCAACTGCTCGACGAACTGGCCGGACTGCGTGACGATCGGGGGCAGCAGGGCGACCGCGCCGCCACACAGCAGCAGCAGGACGGTCAGCGCCACGACCGTCACCGCCAGGCCGTGCGGCAACCCGAGCAGGCGTAGCCGCGCCACCGCCGGATAGAGCCCGACGGCGAGGAACAGCGCGATCACCACGAGGACGAGGATTCCGGCGGCGTTGCGCAGGCCCAGGAAGACCGCGTACGCCGCCAACGCGCCGAGGCCGCCGGTGAACCCGACCAGGAAGCTGCTGCGTCGCAGCGGTCGTCCCGGCATCCCGAACCGCCCCGACCCGTTGTCCGGCGGGTCGTCCGGACCGTTCGGGTCCTCCGGGACGGCCCGATCCGTGGTGTCGGCGGGTGTCGCGGCACGGCTGTCGGGCCGCCGCGGGTCCGCGGAGGCCCGCTGCTCCGGGTCGGTGGCGGCGTCCGTCGGCGACCGACTGTCGGACCGGGCTGCCGGCTCGTGTGGCTCCGGGTCGCCTCCTGCCACCGGACCTCCTGCGGATCACGCTCCGGCGACCGCCGGAGCCCGACACCGGCCCGCGAACGCGGGTCCACCGGGGAGCGTAGCGACCCCGCTCGGCCGCCGCGACCGCCACCGGCCGCGCGATCCACACGTGGCCGCCTCCCGCCGCGGGGCGGTGCCCGCCCGGCGGTGCCGGTCAGTCCTTCTCGACGACGACCTTGCTCGGCTTGGCGCTGCGCTCGTCGGTGGTGGGCTTCGCCGGCCGGTTGCCGTTCTCGCCGGTGCTGGTGATCTTCGTTGCGGCGGCGTCCCGGCCGCCCTCGCCGGGCACGGCGGCGACCGTCGGCTCGCCGTCGACTCCGGCGCTGGCGGACTCACCGTCCTTCGTGGTCACCGACTTCACCGCGCCCTTGGCCGAATCGTCGGTCGCCGGCTCGATGCGCCCCCGGGCCGGCTGACCGGCCGCGGCCGGCTCGACCTTACCGGAGCCGCGCCGGTCGCCGTCCGATTTCGTGGCCGAACCGGACCGGCCGTCGGTCCTCGCGCCCGTCGCGTCGGCGGTGGCCGGCGCCCCGACCGGCCGCTTGCCGTTGGCGGATCCCGAGCCGGACGGCGCCGTACCGTCGGGGGTCGCGGTGCCCGGCCGGCCGGGCGCGCCCGCCAGCTCCAGCCGCAGCTCCGCCACCTGCCGCTGCAGCTCGTCGGACTCCTGCCGCGACCGCCAGGTCTCCTGCCGCAGGTCGGCGAGCTGCTGCTGCGCCTGGGCGATCTCCAGCATCACCTGGGCGAGCTGCTGGCGACCGGCGGCCGCCTCCTGCTGGGTGGCGGCGAGGTGCTGCTGGGTGGTCGCCAACGCCTGCTGCGTCGTGGCGGCGTACTCCTCGAACTGCCGCCGGGACGTCGCGACGTGCTCGTCGGCCGCGCGGCGCTTCTCGGCGGCCTCCTCCTCGGCGCGGCCGAGCAGCGCCGCCGCCTCCTCCTCCGCGCGCTGGCGCATGGTCAGCGCGTCCTGCTCGGCGGACCGGCGGATCTCGGCCGCCGCACCCTCGATCTCGTTCTTCAGCGTGGCGTACTCGGACTCCAGTTGGGACTTTCGGGTCTCGAAGCCCGACTCCAGCTCGGCGCTGCGCGACTCGAAGCCGGACTCCAGCTCGGTCCGCCGGGCCGTGAACCCGGACTCCAGCTTCTGCTGGCGGGACGTGTGCTGCGTCTCCAGCTCGGCGTGCCGCGTCTTGTACTGCTTCTCCAGTTCGTCGCGGCGGCTGGCGAACTCCTGGTCGGCGGCGGCCCGGCGCTGAGCCAGCTCCCGGTCGGCCGCCTCGCGACGGCTGTTGACCTCCTTCTCGACACCCGCCCGCCAGGCGCCCAGCTCCTGCTGCGTCTGAGCGCGGGCGTGCTGCACGTACGCCTCGGTCTCGGTGCGCATCCGCTGGACGTACGCCTCGGTCTCGGCGCGCTGCCGCTTGGCCGCCTCGGCGGCCTGGGCGGTGAGCCGCTCGGCCTCCTGGCGGGCCTTGTTGCGGGTGGCCCGCCCGGCAGTGCTGGCGTCGTCGATGATCTGCTTGGCCTCCTGTTGCGCCTTGGCGTGGGTGGCGCGGCTCGCCTCCGTCGCCTGCTCAACGAGGCGCTTGGCCTCCTGGCGGGCCTTGGCGTGCACCTCCTTGGCGGCCTCCCGCAGCTCGGCGGCCTCCTGCTGGGCCTTGGCGTGCGCCTCGCGGGCCGACTCGCGCAGCTTCGCGGCCTCCTGCTGGGCCCGGGTGTGGATCTCCTTCGCGGTGTCGCGGAGCTGGGTGGCCTCCTGCTGGGCCTTCGCCAGCGCCTCCTGCGCGGTCCTGCGCAGCCGGGCGGCCTCCTCGGTCGCCGCCTTGACCGCGGCGTCCGCCTCGGCCTTCCGCGCGGCGGTGTGCCGCTCCTCCTCGGCGCGGCGGGCCGCCAGCGCGATCTCGAAGTCCTTGAGCGCCTTCGCGGCCTCCGCCCGGGCCTCGTCGATGATGTGCTCCGCGGCCGCCCGGCGGGCCTCGATCTCCTCGTTCGCCGAGGCGAGGATGTCCTCGGCCTGCTCCTCGGCGATCGTGAGGATCTGCTCCACGCGGGGACCCAGGTGGCGGAAGGACGCGCGGTCGACCACCCCGACCTGCTTGCGCACCTGGGCGAGGTCCCGCTGGAGCACCTCCACCTGGCCGGCCAGCTTGTGGATCTGTGTGTAGGCCTGTTCCCGTTCGGCTGTCAGGGCGGCGATCTCGTGCTCCGCACGAGCGACGTACCGGTCGACCTGTCGTTTCTCGTACCCCCGCAGAGCGGACTCGAAGCTTGGCTCCGTGGTCACGTCCCCGCCGAGAGCGAACAGTTCCTCGCCGTGCGACATGCCCCCATCCTCACACGCAACCGGCCCTCCTGGGGCGATACGGACGCGTCGGATGGAGCCGGTTCACCCGGGCGTCTTCCGCATACCGGGAAATGAGCACGGCGCGGGGTGGCACCGGTTACCCGGTGTCATCCCGCGCCGCGTGGTTCATGCCCCGGTCGGGCCGATCAGCTGGCCGCCTCGGCGGTTTCCCGCTTCTCGGTCTCCTCGGTCTTGACCTCCGCCTTCGCCACGTCCGCCACACCCGGCACGAGGCCGGCGAGGCCCGCGAGGCTGGAGCGGATCTGGACGAGCTGGGCGGTCACCGCGTCCTTCTGCCGGGTGAGGTCCTCGACCTCACGCGCGGCCGCCTGCGTGGTCAGCTCGGCCTCCGTGCGAGCCTCGGTCAGCAGGCGCTGCGCCTCGGCCTTCGCGTCGTTGAGGGTCTTCTCGGACAGTGCCCGGGCCTTGTCGACCGTCTCGTTGGCGGTGCGCTCGGACTCGATCCGGCGGGCCTCGGCGCGCTGCTCGATCTCCTTGGCCCGCTCCTGCGCGGCCCGTGCCCGATGCTCGGCCTCGTTGACCAGCTTCTGGGTCTGCGCGACCTGGGCGGCGTGCCGCTCCGACTCCTCGCGCTCGGCCTTCTCCCGCCGCTCGGCCAGCTGCAGCTCCAGGGCCTGCAGGTCCTTGTCCCGCTTGTCCCGCGCGTCGGTGAGCAGCTTGGTCGCCTCGGCGCGCTTCTCCTCGGCCTCCCGGGCGGCCTTCGCCCGCTGTTGGGTGATCTCCCGCTCAGCGGTGGCGCGGAGGGTGGCGACCTCCCGCTCGACGGTGGACTTCAGCTCCGCCACCTCGTGCGCGGTGACGGTACGCAGCTGCTTGGTCTCCCGGTCCGCGTCGGCGCGCAGCGTGTCGGCCTCCCGGCGGGCCTGGACGCGGACCTCGGCCGCCTCCCGCTCGGCGGCGGTGCGCACGTTGCCCGCCTCCCGTTCGGCGGTTGCCTTCATCGCCGCGGCCTCGGCACGGGCCTTGTCGGTGATCTCCCGCGCCTCGAGGCGGGCGGCGGAGAGGATGCCCTCGGACTCCCGCTTGGCGTCGTTGCGGTGGTCGTTGGCCTGCTCCTCGGCGAGCCGGAGGATCTGCTCGACCCGGGTGCCCAGGCCGGAGAGCGTGGGGCGGTTGTTCTCCTCGAGCTGCTTGTTGGTCTCGGCGAGCTTCTGCTCGAGCGCGGTCATCCGCTGCTCGGCCTGGCGGAGCCGGCGCTGCGCGTCGTTCATCCGCTGCTCAGCCTCGGCGCGGACCTGCTCGGTCTGCGTCAACCGGGCGGTGAGCCGGCCGATGAAGTCGTCGACCTGGCCGGTGTTGTAACCGCGCAGGCCGACGGTGAAATCGGGCTGGGTGTTCGCGTTATCGAAGAACGCAAGAGGGGAGGACTGCTGCTGGGGCATTGGGACATACTGGCAGACCCCCCGGGGGACTTCGCAAGAGCGTCCCGGACCTTTCGTGTCCTCATTACATGGTCAACTCGGCGAGGGCCCGCGGACCGGACCAAACGGCGATCTTGGCAGGTCCCGGACGCTGCGGAGAGCGTGCGGCGTGGCGTGGAAAAAGGGCCGCGGGGAGTGAACCCGCGGCCCTTTCCCGTAACACCGCAAATGGGCGCCCGCCGCCGCCGTGGAAAGGCAATGCGGGTCACCGCAATGGACGCCGGCGCCTCGTCCGTACGGTCAGTGGCCGCGGAACCGGTTGATCGCCGTCTCGTGGCGCGCCCGGAACTCCGCGTCGCGGACGCCGAGGCCGTCGGCGGGGGCGAGGCACCGGACGCCGACCTTGCCCTGGTGCGCGTTGCGGTGCACCTCGTACGCGGCCTGGCCGGTCTGCTCCAGCGCGTAGGTCCTCGACACGGTGGGGTGGATCTTGCCGAGCGCGATCAGGCGGTTCGCCTCCCACGCCTCGCGGTAGTTGGCGAAGTGACTGCCGACGATGCGCTTGAGGTGCATCCAGAGGTAGCGGTTGTCGTACTGGTGCTGGTAGCCGCTGGTCGAGGCGCAGGTGACGATCGTGCCGCCCTTCTTGGTCACGAAGACGCTGGCGCCGAAGGTCTCCCGGCCCGGGTGCTCGAAGACGATGTCCGGATCGTCGCCGCCGGTCAGTTCCCGGATCCGCTCGCCGAAGCGGCGCCACTCGTCCTGGTCCTGGGTCTGCTCGTCCTTCCAGAACCGGAAGCCCTCGGCGGCCCGGTCGATGACCAGCTCGGCGCCCATCTTCCGGCACAGCTCCGCCTTGTCCGGCGAGGAGACCACGCAGACCGGGATCGCGCCGCCGTTGAGCGCCATCTGGGTCGCGTAGCCGCCGAGGCCGCCGGAGGCGCCCCAGATCAGCACCACGTCGCCCTGCTTCATGTTGGCGCCGTGGTGGGAGACGAGCTGCCGGTACGCCGTGGAGTTGACCAGGCCCGGACTCGCCGCCTCCTCCCAGCTGAGGTGGCGGGGCTTCGGCATGAGCTGGTTGGCCTTGACCACGGCCAGCTCGGCGAGGCCGCCGAAGTTGGTCTCGAAGCCCCAGATCCGCTGCTGCGGGTCGAGCATGGTGTCGTCGTGGCCGGCCGCGTCCTCCAGCTCCACCGAGAGGCAGTGCGCGACGACCTCGTCGCCGGCCTTCCACCGGGTCACACCGGGCCCGGTCCGCAGGACGACCCCGGCCGCGTCCGAGCCGACCACGTGGTACGGCAGGTCGTGCCGCTTGGTCAGCTCGGACAGCCGGCCGTAGCGCTGGAGGAACTTGAAGGTCGGCAGCGGCTCGAAGATGCTGGTCCAGACCGTGTTGTAGTTGATGGCGCTCGCCATCACGGCGATCAGCGCCTCACCCGGACCCAGCTCCGGTGTCGGCACCTCCTGCACGTGCAGCGCCTTGCGCGGGTCCTTGTCCCGGGTGGCCATCCCGTCGAACATCCGGGTCTCCTCGGCGCGCACGACGACGCCCCGGTAGGACTCCGGTACGGGAAGCCCGGCGAGGCCGGCGAGTTCGCGCTCCGGATGCGCCGAGCCCTCCGCCGCCATGATCGCTTCGAGGATGTCCTGCACGTCGACCTCCGTTCGTCCGCACCCGCGCGTCGCGGGCACGGGTGCTGCCATCGTCGGCGCCGGTGCGGCCGCCCCACCATGTCGGTATCCGACACATCCGGCACCGGCCGCGCTGCTGTTGGCCGGACGTTACTGAACGGTAGCTAGAGTCGGAAGTCCTGTGTGAAAAAGTGCATCCGCCGATGCGTGAAGCTGGCCGCACCGGTTGCCAATCGCGCAGTGTCGTGCTGCTCGGAGCCACTGGCGGGTCCTACGGCGTGTTAACAGGGGCCCCGTGCCATGCACCGGGCGTTAACAAGGGGCCCCTCCTTTCGCTCAGGCCGGCTCGACCAGTTCGACGAGGACGCCGCCGGCGTCCTTCGGGTGCACGAAGTTGATCCGGGAGTTCGCCGTGCCCCGCTTCGGCTCGTCGTACAGGAGTCGGACGCCCCGCTCGCGGAGCTTCGCGCAGGCGGCGTCGATGTCCGCCACGGTGTACGCGACCTGCTGCACGCCCGGGCCGTTGCGGTCGAGGAACTTCGCGATCGTCGACGTCGGCGACAGCGGTGCGAGCAGTTGCACGCAGCCGCCCTCGGTGGTCGGCCCGACGGCCAGCATCGCCTCGCGGACGCCCTGCTCCTGGTTGGTCTCGGTGTGCACGCAGCGCATCCCGAAGGTCCGCTGGTAGAAGTCGATCGCGGCGTCCAGGTCGGGTACGGCGACACCGACGTGGTCGATGCGGCGCAGCCCGATGTCTGTGATGTAGTCCGCAGCGGACTCGACGGGGGAGTTCTCAGCCATGGCGCTAGTCTGGCCGAACAATCGTTAAGGCGTACAGGTCGGCACCCCCCTCGGAGGCAGGTATGGCTTCGGTGATCGTCAGCGGCGCTCGGACCCCCATGGGGCGCCTGCTGGGCAACCTCAAGGACCTCCCCGCGACCAAGCTCGGCGGCATCGCCATCAAGGCGGCGCTGGAGCGCGCCGGCGTGGCCCCCGACCAGGTTCAGTACGTGATCATGGGCCAGGTGCTCCAGGCCGGCGCTGGGCAGATCCCGGCCCGCCAGGCGGCCGTCGAGGCGGGCATCCCGATGTCCGTTCCGGCCCTGACCATCAACAAGGTGTGCCTCTCCGGGCTGGACGCGATCGCCCTGGCCGACCAGCTCATCCGCGCCGGCGAGTTCGACATCGTGGTGGCCGGTGGCATGGAGTCGATGACAAACGCCCCGCACCTGCTGCTCGGCCAGCGCGGCGGCTACAAGTACGGCGACGTGGTGATCAAGGACCACATGGCGCACGACGGGCTCAGCGACGCCTGGGACTGCTGCTCGATGGGCGAGTCGACCGAGCGGCACGGCACCGCCAAGAACATCTCCCGTGCGGAGCAGGACGCCTTCGCCGCGGCCAGCCACCAGCGCGCCGCCGCCGCCCAGAAGAACGGTCACTTCGCCGACGAGATCACGCCGGTGGTCATCCCGCAGCGCAAGGGCGACCCGCTGGTGATCAGCGAGGACGAGGGCATCCGGCCGGACACCACCGCCGAGTCGCTGGCCAAGCTGCGCCCGGCCTTCACCAAGGACGGCACCATCACCGCCGGCAGCTCGTCGCCGATCTCCGACGGCGCCGCCGCCGTCGTGGTGATGAGCAAGGCCAAGGCCACGGAGTTGGGGCTCACCTGGCTGGCCGAGATCGGCGCGCACGGAAACGTCGCCGGCCCCGACAACTCGCTGCACTCGCAGCCGTCCAACGCGATCCAGCACGCGCTGCGCAAGGCCGGCCTGGGCGTCGACGACCTCGACCTGATCGAGATCAACGAGGCGTTCGCGCAGGTCGGCATCCAGTCCACCCGTGACCTCGGAGTCAGCCCGGACAAGGTCAACGTCAACGGTGGCGCGATCGCCCTCGGCCATCCGATCGGCATGTCCGGCGCCCGGCTGGTGCTGACGCTGGCGCTTGAGCTGAAGCGGCGCGGCGGCGGCACCGGTGCGGCGGCCCTGTGCGGCGGTGGCGGCCAGGGCGACGCGCTTGTCATCCACGTGCCGGCCGGCGCCGAGGGCGGTCAGTGAGCGAGACCGTCGACAACGCCCCGGCCGCGGTGCCGCCCGTGCGCCGCAGCCGGGACGTGCCCATGCTCGTCGAGCGGGCCCGCGCGGGGGACCCCCGCGCGGTCGCCCGGCTCATCACGCTTGTCGAGTCCGGCGACGAGACGCTGCCGCGGATCGCGGCGGCGCTCGCGCCGTACGCCGGCCAGGCCCAGGTGGTCGGCCTGACCGGTTCGCCCGGCGTGGGCAAGTCGACCACCACCAACGAGCTGGTCCGGGCGCTGCGCGCCCGCGGGCACCGGGTGGGCGTGCTGGCGATCGACCCGTCCAGCCCGTTCACCGGCGGCGCGATCCTCGGCGACCGGGTCCGGATGCAGGACCACGCCACCGATCCCGGCGTCTACATCCGGTCGATGTCCAGCCGGGGCCACCTCGGCGGGCTCTCGGCGGCCACGCCGCAGGCGGTGCGCGTGCTGGAGGGCGCCGGCTGTGACGTGGTGCTGGTGGAGACCGTCGGCGTCGGGCAGGCCGAGGTGGAGGTGGCCTCGCTGGCCGACACCACGCTGGTGCTGCTCGCACCCGGGATGGGGGACGCGATCCAGGCGGTGAAGGCGGGCATCCTGGAGATCGCCGACGTCTTCGTGGTCAACAAGGCCGACCGGGACGGCGCCGACGCCACCGTGCGCGACATCCAGGGCATGATCGCCCTGGGCGAGCGGGGGCCGGGGCAGTGGCGGCCGCAGGTGGTGCGCGCCGTCGCCGCGCGCGGCGAGGGGATCGACGACATCGCCGCCGCGATCGACAAGCACCGTGGCTGGCTGGTCGAGCACGGCGAGCTGCGCCGCCGGCAGGAGGCGCGGGCCGCCGCCGAGATCGAGGCGATCGCGCTGGGCGCGCTGCGGGACCGCATCGGCTCGCTGCGCGACGGTACGGAGCTGCCGGCGCTCGCCGCCAAGGTGGCCGAGGGGTCCCTCGACCCGTACGCGGCGGCCGACCAGCTGCTCGAACAGATCGCCGCCTGACGGCGGTTACCGGTCGGTACGAACTTCCTTAGCGATCGTTCAGTTCAGGGCTCTACACTCGGGGTGCAGTCGAGGACTCGAGGAGGAGCCCCGCGGATGAACGCCGACGAGATCGCCGCCGGACGGGCACGCTGGCAGGCCCGCTACGACGCCGCGCGCAAGCGGGACGCTGACTTCACCACCCTGTCGGGGATGACCGTGGACCCGGTGTACGGGCCGCCCGAGGGGGTGGCGTACCCGGACTTCGAGCGGATCGGCTGGCCGGGCGAGTTCCCGTACACCCGGGGGTTGTACCCGACCGGCTACCGGGGGCGGACCTGGACGATCCGGCAGTTCGCCGGGTTCGGCAACGCGCGGCAGACGAACGAGCGGTACAAGATGATCCTGGGCGCGGGCGGCGGTGGGCTCTCCGTCGCCTTCGACATGCCCACGCTGATGGGGCGCGACTCGGACGACCCGCAGTCGCTCGGCGAGGTCGGGCACTGCGGCGTGGCGGTGGACAGCGCCGCCGACATGGAGGTGCTCTTCGACGGCATCGACCTGGCCGGCGTCACGACGAGCATGACGATCTCCGGGCCGGCCGTCCCGGTGTTCTGCATGTACCTGGTCGCCGCCGAGCGGCAGGGCGCCGACCTGTCCCGCCTGGACGGCACCCTCCAGACCGACATCTTCAAGGAGTACATCGCGCAGAAGGAGTGGCTGTTCGACCCGGAGCCGCACCTGCGCCTCATCGGCGACCTGATGGAGTACTGCGCCCGGGAGATCCCCCGGTACAAGCCGCTGTCCGTCTCCGGCTACCACATCCGGGAGGCGGGTTCGACGGCGGCGCAGGAGCTGGCGTACACCCTCGCCGACGGGTTCGGGTACGTCGAGCTGGGGCTGTCCCGGGGGCTGGACGTCAACGTCTTCGCGCCGGGCCTGAGCTTCTTCTTCGACTCCCACGTGGACTTCTTCGAGGAGATCGCGAAGTTCCGCGCCGCCCGCCGGATCTGGGCCCGCTGGCTGCGTGACGTCTACGGCGCGACCAGCGAGAAGGCGCTGTGGCTGCGGTTCCACACGCAGACCGCCGGGGTCTCGCTGACCGCGCAGCAGCCGGTCAACAACGTGGTGCGCACGGCCGTGGAGGCCCTCGCCGCGGTGCTCGGCGGCACGAACTCGCTGCACACCAACGCGCTCGACGAGACCCTCGCGCTGCCCACCGACGAGTCCGCCGAGATCGCCCTGCGTACCCAGCAGGTGCTGATGGAGGAGACCGGGGTGACGAACGTGGCCGACCCGCTGGGTGGTTCCTGGTACGTGGAGGCGCTCACCGACAAGATCGAGGCCGAGGCGGAGGAGATCTTCGCCCGGATCCGGCAGCTCGGCGGCGAGGGCCCGCACCAGATCGGCCCGATGACCTCGGGCATTCTGCGCGGCATCGAGGACGGCTGGTTCACCGCCCAGATCGCCGAGGCGGCGTTCGTCTACCAGCAGGCGCTCGAGAAGGGCGACAAGAAGATCGTCGGGGTCAACTGCCACACCGGCACGGTCGCCAAGGACCTGGAGATCCTGCGCATCTCGCACGAGGTGGAGCTGGAGCAGAAGCGCGTGCTGGCCGACCGGAAGGCCACCCGGGACGAGGCTGCCGTCAAGGTGGCGATCGACCGGATGGTGGCGGCCAGCCGTACCGACGAGAACATGATCCCGGCGATGCTCGACGCGGTCCGCGCCGAGGCCACGTTGGGCGAGATCTGCGACGCCCTCCGCGCCGAATGGGGCGTCTACCGCGAACCCGCCCGCTTCTGATCCCCACGCTCGGGGTGGGAGGGGTGGTGACCTGCGTGAGAACTGTGACCTTCGGCGTCGCCGATGAGCGGAGATCGGCGACGCGCGTGCGAGACTAGATAACCATGAGCGACCCACGGATCACCTCGTCGATCTTCACCCGCGGCGCGGTAGACCTCAGCGCGCTGCGCACCCCCGCACCGACGCCGGCCCCCGCCCAGTCCGGTCCTCCCGCCGGCGCACCCGGCGGCGCCGTCGCGAGCGCCGTCACCGTCGTCGACGTCACCGAGGCGACCTTCCAGGCCGAGGTCCTCGAACGGTCGCTCAGCACACCCGTGGTCGTCGACTTCTGGGCCGAGTGGTGCGAGCCCTGCAAGCAGCTCTCGCCGGTGCTGGAGCGGCTCGCCGTCGAGGGCGGCGGCGCCTGGGTGCTCGCCAGGGTCGACGTGGACGCCAACCCGCGGCTCGCCCAGATGTTCCGGGTGCAGGGCATCCCGATGGTGTACGCGGTGGTCGGCGGCCAGCCCGTCGACGCGTTCTCCGGGGTGGTGCCCGAGGCCCAGCTCCGGCAGTGGATCCAGGCGGTGCTCAAGGCCGGCGGCGTGACCGTGGCCGAGCCGGGCGACCCCCGGCTGGACGAGGCCGACGACGCGCTGATGAGTGGTGACCTGGACGCGGCGGAGCGCGCGTACCGGAAGATTCTCGCCGAGACCCCGTCGGACGCCGCGGCGGAGGCGGGCCTCGCCCAGGTCGGGCTCGCCCGCCGGGTGGCCGGCGCCGACCCGCAGGCGGCGCTCACCGCCGCGGCGGCCAACGCCGACGACGTCGACGCCCAACTGCTGGCGGCCGACATCGAGGTGCTCAGCGGCATGGCCGAGCAGGCCTACCAGCGCCTGGTCGGCCTGGTCCGGCGCACCGCCGGTGACGACCGGGAGAAGGTACGCCAGCACCTGGTCGGCCTGTTCACCATCGCCGGTCCCGACGACCCCGCGGTGGCCGCGGCGCGCCGGGCCCTGGCCAGCGCCCTTTTCTGATCCACCGCACGCCAGCGCGGGCCGGCGTGACCGGCCGGCCCGCCCGACACCTCGAGGACGGGAGCCCATGATGCGCCGGATCGCCGTCCTCGACGCGCCCACCAACCTCGGCCTGCGCCCGCCCACGCCCACCTCGGTGCCGGGCTGCGCCAAGGCGCCCGGTGCGATGCGCGACCACGGCCTGCTCGCCCGGCTCCGTGCGCGCGACGCCGGTTGCGTGACCCCGCCCCGGTACGATCCGGGCGACTGGCGCCCCGGCGACGGTGTCTGCCACGCCCGGGAAATCGCCGACTACTCGGTGGCGCTCGCCGAGCGCATCGGCGCGATCATCGACCGGGGCGAGTTCCCGTTGGTGCTCGGCGGGGACTGCTCGGTCCTGCTCGGCTCGGCGCTGGCCATGCACCGGCTCGGCGAGGCGGTGGGCGGGCGGATCGGGCTCGTCTTCGTCGACGGGCACTCCGACTTCCGGCACCCCGGCAACGCGTCCTACGTGGGCGCGGCCGCCGGTGAGGACCTCGCCTTGGTGACCGGCCGCGGCCAGGCCGACCTGGCCGCCATCGAGGGGCGGCGGCCGTACTTCCGGGACATCGACGTGGTGGTGCTGGGCATCCGCGCGCAGGACGAGTACCGGCTCGACCTCCAGGCCGCCGGGATCACCACCCGGCCGGTGCCGGCGCTGCGCGCCGAGGGCGCGGCCCGCACCGCCCAGTGGGCGCACGAGCAGCTCGCCGACTGCGCCGGCTACTGGGTGCACGTCGACGTGGACGTGCTGGACCCGGCGGTGATGCCCGCCGTCGACGCCCCCGACCCGGGCGGGATCGCCTTCGCCGAGCTGGAGATCCTGCTCGCCGGCCTGGTCGACACCCCGCACTGCCTCGGCGTCGAGCTGACCGTCTTCGACCCCGACTACGACCCGGACGGGTCGTACGCGGCCGAGATCGTCAACACCGTGGTGGCCGGGCTGCGCCCGGTCTCCGCGCCGGAGGCGGTCCCGCCGCGGCTGCTCCCCGGGGCACCCGCGACCCCCGGGACACCCGCGATCCCCGGCACACCCGCGACTCCCGCGCCGCGCCGGGGCCTCGACCGCCCGCGGGTGGCCGCGGACCCGGCACCGCCGAGCGGAGGAGTCGCCCCGGACGCCGCTGATCGGCCGGAACCGGTCGGACCGCCCGCGTCGGCCGGGCCGGGCCTCCTGCGTCGATCCCTGCCATCGAGCCTCGGCGCGGACGGCGACGTCGATCCGGCGGTGGACGGCGACCTGCCGCACTCCACGGCCGATACGGCCTGACCCGCAGGTCCGCTCGTCCACCACCACGCGGCCGCACCAGGCTGCCGGAGCCGGTCGACCCCAAGCCTGCCGGCAGCCGTCATGGGTGTGACGCCCTTTGGAGCTGATGTGGTGGGTGGATCGGCGGGCGGGGTCCGCCGTTCGCTCGCCGGCCGCGGCACCGGCACCGGCACCGGCGCCGGCCGCGGCAGCGGCAGCGGCACCGGCCGCCGCACCGACACCGGCAGCGGCACCGGCACCGGCACCGGCAGCGGCACCCGCAGCGGCCGATGACGAATTCGGTTCAGCTCCAAAGGACCGCGCTGTGCGGTGGACGCCTGGCGAGAGCGCGACCGCGCCCGACGTGGTCAGCGAGGCAGGGCGCGGAGGAACTTCTCGGCGATCGGGACCGCCGTGCCGCTGCCGGAGCCGCCCCGCTCGACGAAGACCGCGAACGCGACGTCCCCCTGCCAGCCGACGAACCAGGCGTGGGTGTTGGCCGGGTTGTCGTCGAACTCGGCGGTGCCGGTCTTGCCGTGCACCGGGGAGCCGGGCACGTCGCCAAGTGCCGTGCCGGTGCCGGCGGTGACCACGTCACGCATCATCGCCCGCACGGCCGCGACCGACTCGGCCTTCAACTCCGGCCCGTCAGCCGCCGGCCCTGCCGGTGCCGGGTCCAGCACCAGCTTCGGCTGCACGAACCGGCCGCGAGCGACCGCCGCCGTGGCCGAGGCCATGGCCAGCGGGCTGACGATCGTGGTGCCCTGACCGATCGCCGCGGCCGCCTGCTCGGTCGCGCCGCCGTTCGCGGAGACCTTGCCGGAGAACGCGTCCAGGCCGAGATCCCAGTCGCTCTCCAACCCCAGGGAGCGGCCGGTGACCGCGAGCCCGTCGGCGCCGAGTTGCGGGGCGAGGGCGACGAAGGCCGTGTTGCAGGACTCCGCGAAGTCGGTGCGGAACGGGACCGACCCGAGCGCGAAGTCGTCCGAGTTCTTGAAGGTGCGGCCGTCGACCTCCCTGATCTTCGGACAGTCGACCGTCCGGTCCGGGGTGACCGCGCCGCGGTCGAGCAGGGCCAGCGCGCTGACCACCTTGAAGGTGGAGCCGGGCGGCACCTGGGCGGTGAAGGCGAGGTTCTCCCCGGCCGGCCCGGGGCCGTTGGCGGCGGCGAGCACCGCGCCGTCGCTGATCCGGACGGCCACCAGGGCGGCCCGCCGCTTCTCGGCGCGCAGGGCCGTGTCGGCGGCGTTCTGGGTCGCCACGTCGAGCGTCGTCTTCAGCGGCTCGCCCGGCCGGAACTCGCGACGGAACAGTTCGGTGCCGGTGGCCACGAGCGTGCCCTCCGGGCCGGGCCGGTTGACGATCACGGTGAGCCCGGGGGCGCCCCGCAGGCGCTCGTCGTACCGGCCCTGGAGGCCGCCGTGGCCGACCAGGTCGCCGCGGACGTACCGGTCGGGGTGCTTGGCGAGGTCGTCGGCCTGCGCCGGGTCGACCGTGCCGAGCACCGCCCGGGCGAACTCACGGGTGGGCGCGAGGTCGAGCTTGTCGGTCGGGAAGCGGGTGCCGGGCAGTCCGTGGATGCGGGGCTTGATCTGCCGGTACGCCTCGTCCCGCAGCGTCACCACCTCGACGAGCGCGTCCGGCTTGGCCTCGGCGAGCCGCCCGGGGAGGTCGGAGAGGTCCACCGGCGGGACGAGCGCCGGGCGGATCGCCTTGAACGCGGAGTCGAGCTGCCGGACGACCTTCGGGACGTCCTTCACCTCGCCGGGCACGAGGCTGACGCGGACCACCGGCCGGGGTGTCACCAGCGGCTGGCCGGCACCGTCCAGGACCGCCGCCCGGGGGCCCGACTCGCGGCGCAGACCCAGCCGGTCACGCCGGGTGAGCTGCTCATGCACGATCTGCGGCTCCCAGATCACCTGCCACTGGTCGTCGCCGCCGCGGGCGAGCCGTACCGGCCGGTCGTACGCCCACCGGGCGTCGCCGGGAAGCGTCCACTCGATCCGTACCGTGGCGGTGGCCGTATCGGCGGTGACCTTCGCCTCCCCGGTGCGGCGCAGCGCCGGCGGCGTGGCGGCCAGCTCGCCGGAGAGCTCCTTGATCGCCTGGGTCACGTCGGCCGCCGGCACCCGGGCCCCCGTGGCGTCGACGAAGCCGACCGCGTTGAGGTCCCCCGAACGCCAGCCCTTCAGGAAGGTGTCGACGCTGCGATCCGGCCCGTCCTCGCCGGAGCAGGCGGTGAGCCCGGCGGCGGCGAGCAGGACGGCGGTGAGCAGAGCGAGTGGTCGTCGTGACGGACGGCGATGACGCCGGTACGACAGGCGCATGTGTTTCCTCCCCCGAGATCTGGCCTTCCTGCACGGTAGTACGACCCGACCGTCCGCCTCGTACCCTGTCGGGCGCTCCCGGGCGGAAAGACGGACCCGTGACGGTGTGATGAACAACCGGAGGCGGGGTATCCCGGGACGGGCCAACCGCGTACCGCAACAGGTGAAAGGACGACAGTCCCGAACCGGACGTCCGCACCACGGTCCGCCGACCAAGGCGCGTATCGGCAGGGCCTATGGTGGGCGGCAGAGTGACCCACAACGCGGTGGGTCGAGGGGAGTGGCACCGATGGACCGGCGTCCGGCTACTAAACCGGGACCCGACCTCCGGCAGGTTGACACCGGCCGGGACGACAACTTCGATTCGGCGACCGATTCCGACGGGTTCGGCGACGTCGACACCGGCGTGACCGGCTTGACCGGTTCGAGCATCGACACCATCTACGACCTGGGCCTGCCCGCCGACGCGCTGGCCGGGGACGCGGAGGACTCCGAGCTCGACGAACCGGTACCCAACGCCGAGCGCCTGGTGGCGCAGGCGGTCGCACTCGCCGGCGACGACCACGACGCGGCGTCGCTGGTCGGCCGCTACTGGCGGTACGCGCCGGACGAGGAGCTGATCGGCTTCACCGCCGAGGAGATGCTCGACGCGGCGCGCGCCCATCGGGAACTCGCCCAGCAGCGGGTACCGGGCGAGTTGAAGCTGCGGATCCACTCACCCGACGCCGAGCAGCACCACACCGTCGTCGAGATCGTCACCGACGACATGCCGTTCCTGGTGGACTCGGTGACCGCCCTGCTCAACTCGCACCACCTCGACGTGCACCTGCTGGTCCACCCGCTGGTGGTGGTCCGGCGCGAGCCACTCGGCCGCCTGATCGAGGTGGCCGCCGATGTGGAGCCCGACGACGCGATCGCCGGCGACCTGGTCGAGAGCTGGATGCGGATCGAGATCGACCCGGTCCGGGACGCCGACGCGCGGGACAAGCTGCGCGGTGAGCTGCAGCGGGTGCTCACCGACGTGCGGGAGGCGGTCGAGGACTGGCCGAAGATGCGCCAGCGGGCGTTGGCGCTGGCCGACGAGCTGGCCGCCGCCCGCACCAGCGACAACCGGCCGCCCGTGCCGGAGAAGGACATCACCGACTCGGTCGAGCTGCTGCGCTGGCTCGCCCACGACCACTTCACCTTCCTCGGCTACCGGGAGTACCGGCTGGTGGACGCGCCCGGCGAGGGGGACGGCAAGGCGCTGCAGGCCGTGCTCGGCACCGGCCTGGGCATCTTGCGGTCGGACTCCACCGAGGCGCGGGTGCTGTCGTCGATGACGCCGGAGGCGCACGACAAGGTCACCGAGAAGCGCCTGCTGATCATCACGAAGGCGAACTCGCGGGCCACCGTGCACCGGTCGGCGTACCTGGACTACATCGGCTTCAAGGTGTTCAACGAGGCCGGTGAGGTGGTCGGGGAGCGGCGTTTCCTCGGCCTGTTCTCCACCGCCGCGTACCGGACCAGCGTGCGCGAACTGCCGGTGGTGCGGCGCAAGGTGGCGGAGGTGCTCGACCGCTCGGGCCTGAGCCAGCGCAGCCACTCCGGCAAGGACCTGCTGCAGATCCTGGAGACCTACCCGCGCGACGAGCTGTTCCAGATCAAGACCGACGACCTCTACCACGCGGTGATCGGCGTGCTGCGCATGGCCGGTCGCCGGCAGTTGCGGGTGTTCCTGCGGCGGGACGCGTACGGGCGGTTCATCTCCTGCCTGATCTACCTGCCCCGGGACCGGTTCACCACCCAGAACCGGCTGCGCATGCAGGACATCCTGCTGCGCGAGCTGAACGGCGTCGGGGTGGACTACACGACCCGGGTCACCGAGTCGATGCTCGCGCGGGTGCACTTCATCGTCCGCACCGACCCGACCAAGCCGCCGGGTGAGATCGACGCCGACCTGCTCGCCGAGGAGCTGGCCGACGCCACCCGCCTGTGGGACGACGACTACCGGCTGGTGCTGGAGCGCAAGCTCGGCGACGAGCAGGCCAAGCACCTGTTCGCCCGGTACGCCGACGCCTTTCCGGAGGGCTACAAGGACGGGCACACGCCGTACGAGGCGATGAAGGACCTGGCGAAGCTGGAGCTGCTTGAGGAGCCCGGCCAACTGGAGATGCACCTGTTCCGCAAGCAGTTGGCGCCCCGCGCCGGCAGCCGCGGGGCGGACGTCGACGAGTCGATGGACGTGCGGTTCAAGGTCTACCGGTACGGCGAGCCGATGATGCTCTCGGCGGTGCTCCCGGTGCTGCACTCGCTCGGCGTGAAGGTGGTCGACGAGCACCCGTACGAGGTGGAGCGCGTCGACGGCCGGATCTGGCTGTACGACTTCGGGCTGCGACTGCCCGAGGGCCACCAGGAGCTGGCCGAGGTGCGCCCGCACGTGGAGAACGCCTTCGCGGCGGCCTGGCGCGGCGAGGCCGAGGTGGACGGCTTCAACGAGCTGGTCCTGCGCGGCGGCCTCACCTGGCGGCAGGTGGTCGTGCTGCGGGCGTACGCGAAGTACCTGCGCCAGGCGGGCACGGTCTTCTCGCAGGACTACATGGAGTCCACCTTCATCGCCTACCCGCGGATCGCGGCCCTGCTGGTGCGGCTCTTCGAGACCCGGTTCGCGCCGGGGTCGACCAGCCCGGAGCAGCGGCAGCAGCAGAGCAAGGAGCTGGTCTCCGAGCTGCACGCCGCGCTCGACGACGTGGCCAGCCTCGACCAGGACCGGATCCTGCGGTCGTATCTGACGCTGATCCAGGCCACGCTACGGACCAGCTTCTACCAGCGGAGCGCCGGCGGGCGGCCCAAGTCGTACGTGGCGCTCAAGCTGGACCCGCAGGCGATCCCGGACCTGCCGGCGCCCCGGCCGAGGTTCGAGATCTTCGTCTACTCGCCCCGGTTCGAGGGCGTCCACCTGCGCTTCGGGCCGGTGGCCCGGGGCGGGCTGCGCTGGTCGGACCGCCGGGAGGACTTCCGGACCGAGGTGCTGGGCCTGGTCAAGGCGCAGATGGTGAAGAACGCGGTGATCGTGCCGGTCGGCGCGAAGGGCGGCTTCGTGCTCAAGCAGAAGCCGGGCGACCGGGACGAGGCGGTGGCCTGCTACAAGGAGTTCGTCTCCGCGTTGCTGGACGTCACCGACAACATCGTCAGCGGCGAGATCGTGCCGCCGCGGGACGTGGTCCGCCACGACGGCGACGACCCGTACATGGTGGTCGCGGCGGACAAGGGCACGGCCACGTTCTCCGACATCGCCAACGAGATCTCCACGGCCCACAACTTCTGGCTGGGCGACGCGTTCGCCTCCGGCGGCTCGGCCGGCTACGACCACAAGAAGATGGGCATCACCGCGCGCGGCGCGTGGGAGTCGGTGAAGCGGCACTTCCGGGAGCTGGGGCACGACACCCAGACGGAGGACTTCACAGTGGTCGGTGTCGGCGACATGTCCGGCGACGTCTTCGGCAACGGGATGCTGCTGTCGAAGCACATCCGGCTGGTGGCCGCGTTCGACCACCGGCACATCTTCCTCGACCCCGATCCGGACGCCGCCACCGGCTGGGACGAACGCAAGCGGCTGTTCAACCTGCCCCGGTCGTCCTGGGAGGACTACAACACCGAGCTGATCTCGGCCGGCGGTGGGATCTACCCGCGTACGGCGAAGTCGGTGCCGATCTCGCCGCAGGTGCGCGCGGTGCTCGGCCTCGATGACGACGTGTCGAAGCTCAGCCCGCAGGAGCTGATGAAGGCGATCCTCACCGCGCCGGTCGACCTGTTCTGGAACGGCGGCATCGGCACCTACGTGAAGGCGTCTAGCCAGACCAACGCGGAGGTGGGCGACAAGTCCAACGACGCGATCCGGGTCAACGGCCGCGACCTGCGCTGCCGGGTCGCCGGCGAGGGCGGCAACCTGGGCTGGACCCAGCTCGGCCGGATCGAGTACGCGCAGGCCGGCGGGCGGATCTACACCGACTTCATCGACAACGCCGCCGGTGTGGACTGCTCGGACCACGAGGTGAACATCAAGATCCTGCTGAACACGGCGGTCGCCGACGGCGAGCTGACCGTCGCCGAGCGGGACGAGTTGCTCGCCGGGATGACCGACGAGGTCGCCGAGCTGGTGCTGCGGGACAACTACGACCAGGCGCGGGCGATCAACAACGCCCAGGCCCAGGCGGCGTCGCTGCTGCCGGTGCACCGACGGATGATCACCGATCTGGAACGCTCCGGTGCGCTGGACCGGGCACTGGAGGCCCTGCCGCCGGACGAGGAGCTGGCGGTCCGGACCGAGTCCGGCCTGACCGCGCCGGAGTTCGCCGTGCTGCTCGCGTACGTCAAGATCGTCCTTGAGAAGGAGATCCTGGCCGAGGGGGTGGCCGACGAGGAGTGGACGACCGAGCTGCTGGTCAACTACTTCCCGACTCCGATGCGGGAACGGTTCGCCGACCGGATGGGCCGGCACCGGCTGCGCCGGGACATCGTCACCACCGTGCTGGTGAACGAGGCGATCAACCGGGGCGGCATCTCGTTCGTCTTCCGGGTGGTCGAGGAGACCGCGGCCAGCGCGGCCGACGTGCTCCGGGCGTACGTGGTGGTGCGCGAGGTGTTCGGGCTGCGTGAGGTCTGGAACGCCGTGGAGGCGCTGGACAACAAGGTCGCCCCCGAGCTGCAGACGGGCGTCTACCTGGACACCCGGCGGCTGCTCGACCGCGCGGTGCGGTGGCTGGTGACGAACCGCCGCTCGCCGATCGACGTGCCGGCGGAGATCGCCCGCCTGCGCGACGGGGTGGCCCGCCTCCTGCCGGGGATGGAGACCCTCTTCTACGGCAGCGAGCGGGAGGCCATCGTGGCGCACATCGAGTCGATGGTCGCCAAGGGCCTGCCGCGGGACCTGGCCGAGCGGACGGTCCGGCTGATGTACAGCTTCGGCCTGCTCGACGTGGTGGAGACGGCGAGGACCAGCAGCCGGGACGTGAGCGAGGTGGCCTCGGTCTACTTCGTGCTCTCGGACCGGTTCCGGGTGGACTCGCTGCTGTCGAAGATCTCCCTGCTGCCGCGGGAGGACCGCTGGCAGACCCTCGCCCGGATGGCGCTGCGCTACGACCTGTACGCCGCGCTGGCCGCGCTCACCACCGAGGTGCTGTCGTCCACTCCGGACACCCTGCCGCCGGTGGAGCGGGTGCAGCAGTGGGAGCAGTCGAACGCCACCTCGATCCACCGCGCCCAGCGGGCGATGGGGGAATTCGACGAGTCGCGTGCCGACCTGGCGGCGCTGTCGGTGCTGCTGCGCCAGATCCGTACGCTCGTGCGGACCTCCGCGGCGGCCTGACGCCGCGCGGCCCGGTGGTCGGGGATCCGACCGCCGGGCCGCTCCGCGTCGTCGTCACGCCTTCCGGCTGGCGAAGACGACGATGTTGTCCGGGTAGCTGCCGGCGGTCTGGTCGAAGACGCCGCCGCAGGTCACCACCCGCAGGCCGACCTGGTCGCTCGGGCCGTAGACCTGCTCGGTGGGGAAGGCGGTCTTCGGGTACGACTTCACCGACTCGACGGTGAAGTCGACCTGGCGACCGTCGGCCCGGACGACGCTCACCGTGTCGCCGGGTTGCAGTGCACCGAGCGAGAAGAAGACGGCCGGGCCCATCGCGGCCGAGTCGACGTGCCCGACGATGACGGAGTTGCCGACCTCGCCCGGGCTGGCTCCCGGCTCGTACCAGCCGGCCAGCTGGGCCTGCTCCAGCGGGGGCACCTCGACCGTTCCGTCCGGGTTGGTCCCGAGCTTCATGATCGACGCGTCGACGCCGATCCGGGGGATGACGATCCGGGTGGCCGCGGAGCGGGGGAGACCGACGGGGGTGGGCCGGACGGTGACGTCCGGGTCGTCCTCGGCGGGCAGGTCCGCCTCCGCGGGTCCGGTGGTCGCCGCCCCGGACTGGGCGAGGGGCTGTGGGGGCCGGGGGGCGGGCGAGGTCTTCAGCGAGGCCCCGACCAGGCCGGATCCCACCATGGCGAGCAGGACGACGACGACCGTGCCGGCGGCACGCCACGGGACTGCGTGACGGCCGCCGGCCCGGATCGTCACGTCAGACCAGCGAACCATCGGTCCGACGGCGGAGCAGCACCAGGCCGCCCAGGGCGGCCGCGCCGAGCAGGCTCGCCCCGCCGGCGGCCAGGCCGCGGTCGGCGCCGGTGCTCATGCCACCGTCACCACCGTCGACGCCGCCCCGCGGCAGCACGACGAGCTTGCCCTCGCCGCAGGAGCCCTTGAGCTCGTACTTGCCCGGCTTGGCGTCCCAGTCGACCTTGGCCTCGCCGTAGTAGACGAACTCCCGCTTGTGCTCCCAGCGGTCCTTGCCGTGGTCGCCGGACTCCTCGTCGGACCAGTCACCCTCCTCGGAGTCGTGCCCGTCGCGGCCCTTGGACTTCTCATCCTCGTGGCCCTTCCAGTCGCCCTCGGAGTCGTACTCCTCGTGGTCCTTCGAGTCACGGCCACCCTCCGCGTCCTGGCCGTGCTCGTAGCCCTTCCAGTCCTTGCGGTCCTTCTCGTCGGCCGCGTCGGCGGCGCCGCCGCCCTGGCCGTACGACCGCTCGCCGTTGGCCGGCGGGGCGGGCTGGGTGGTGACGGTCTCGGTCGGCTCGGGGCGCGGCGGCTTCGGGTCGTCCTTGCCGTGACCCTTGTCGTCCTTCCAGTCGTCCTTGTGGTCGCGCCCCTTGTCCTTGCCGTGCTTGTCGTCCTTCCAGTCGTCCTTGTGGTCGCGCTTCTTGTCCTTGCCGTGCTTGTCGTCCTCGCGCCAGTCGCCGCGGCTGTCCTTGACCGGCTTGAGCTTCACCTTGCCGGTCACCTTCGACCAGACGTACGCGTGCTCCTGCGGCTCCTCGCAGATTTGCAGCAGCTTGACCTCGTGGCCGGCCTTCACGACGTGCGGCTTGGCGAAGACCTTGCCCCCGTTCTCGTGGTGGCCGTCCGCGAACGCGATTCCCGGCGTGAACACGAGAAGGGAGGCGCCACCGAGGGCCGCGCCCGCGACGACCTTCCCGAGCATCTTGTTTGCCATGACCTGCGTCACTCCATCCCTCTTGTCCTGGGCTCGGCGACAACCGAGCTAGGACCGACGTTAGACCGTTTCGCGGCTTATGAAGCGAAAGATTCGTGTTTTGAACTTTGCTGGTTTACCGGGCGTTAGGCCTGGTAGTCCGCCCTTCCTGCCCGGCCGGCCGGTCTGCCGTCCGGTGGGGTGTTCCGACCCGGCCACACGGCTCGCGCCAGGGCCGTGCCGCATCGGGGCATTGCTATGGAAGCGCTCCCATGCAAGAATCGGCGGAACGCGGGGAGCCACGCACCCGCGTATCGGCAGGAGTCGAGGGCAACCGGTTCGCCGGGCGACCATCCCGCCGGCCGACCGTCGTTCGCGCTCGCCGGTCCGGCACACACCACCACCGCCCGTCCGGGTCGGGCACCCCCCGAAACATCCCGCTGGCGCCGGTAGGTCGTCCGAACGGACGCCCACCGGGCCGTTCCCCGGGCCGCTCGCGGACCCGGTCTCGCCCAAGGAGATCTGTGGCATGAATGTGTGGAGAAGGCTCTCCGGCCCACGCCGGGCCCTCGCGCTCACCGGCGCGGGCGCTCTGGTGGCGGGCGGGTTGGTGACACTACCGGTCACCATGGCGCACGCCGCGACGCAGTGCGAGGTGTCGTACACGACAAACGACTGGCCGGGTGGCTTCACCGCCAGCATCAACATCAAGAACGTCGGCGACGCCCTCAACGGCTGGACGCTCGGGTTCACCTTCCCGAACAGCAGCCAGCGCGTGGTGCAGGGCTGGTCGGCCCGGTTCTCCCAGTCCGGCCAGAACGTCACCGCCCAGAACGAGTCGTGGAACGGCTCGGTGGCCAGCGGCGCGACCGTGAGCATCGGGTTCAACGGGTCGTGGAGCGGCAGCAACCCGAAGCCGACGTCGTTCACGCTCAACGGGGTGACCTGCAACGGCGGTGGCGGCCCCACCACCCCGCCGCCCAGCAGCCCGCCGCCGAGCAGCCCGCCGCCGAGCAGCCCGCCGCCCCCGACCACACCGCCGCCGACCACCCCGCCGCCCGGCGGACCCCGGGTCGACAACCCGTACCTGAACGCCCAGGGGTACGTGAACCCGGAGTGGAAGGCCAAGGCCGAGTCGGTGGCCGGTGGCAACCGCGTCTCGAACACCCCGACCGCCGTCTGGCTGGACCGGATCGCCGCCATCAACGGCACCCCGGACAGCAGCTCGAACGGCGCGATGGGCCTGCGTGACCACCTGGACGAGGCGCTGCGGCAGAACGCGAACTACATCCAGATCGTGATCTACAACCTGCCCGGCCGGGACTGCGCGGCGCTCGCCTCCAACGGTGAGCTGAAGCCGGACGAGCTGCCCCGCTACAAGGCCGAGTACATCGACCCGATCGCCGCGATCCAGGGCGACGCCAAGTACCGGAACCTGCGCATCATCAACATCATCGAGATCGACTCGCTGCCGAACCTGGTGACCAACACCTCCGGCAACCCGGGCGGCACCGCCACCTGCGACACCGTCAAGGCCAACGGCGCCTACGTGAACGGTGTCGGCTACGCCCTGGCCAAGCTGGGCGCGATCCCGAACGTCTACAACTACATCGACGCCGCGCACCACGGCTGGATCGGCTGGGACAGCAACTTCGGCCCGACCGCCCAGATCCTGAAGGACGCCGCCGTGGCCTCCGGCAGCACCGTGGGCAACGTGCACGGCTTCATCGTCAACACCGCCAACTACTCGGCGCTGCGCGAGCCGTACGTCAAGATCACCGACACGGTGAACGGCACCAGCGTGCGGCAGTCCAAGTGGATCGACTGGAACCAGTACGTCGACGAGCTGTCCTTCGCCCAGGCGTTCCGGCAGGAACTCGTCCGGCGGGGCTTCGACTCGAACATCGGCATGCTGATCGACACCTCCCGCAACGGTTGGGGTGGCAGCGCCCGGCCGACCGGCCCTGGCCCGTCGACCAGCGTTGACGCCTACGTCGACGGTGGCCGGGTCGACCGGCGGATCCACGCCGGCAACTGGTGCAACCAGGCCGGGGCAGGTCTGGGCGAGCGGCCGAAGGCCGCGCCGGAGCCCGGCATCGACGCCTACGTCTGGGTCAAGCCCCCGGGCGAGTCGGACGGCTCCAGCAAGGAGATCCCGAACAACGAGGGCAAGGGCTTCGACCGGATGTGCGACCCGACGTACACCGGCAACGCGCGCAACGGCAACAGCATGAGCGGCGCCCTGCCCGACGCGCCGATCTCCGGTGCGTGGTTCCCGGCGCAGTTCCAGCAGCTGATGCAGAACGCGTACCCGCCGCTGTCCTGAATCCGGCGCCCACCCGCCGTACGGAGTAGGTGAGGCGCTCCGGCGGCAGGTTCCCCGGGCCCCTGGTCCGACCGCCCCGCGGTCGGGCCAGGGGCCCCCTTCGTCCCTTGAGCGCCGGGCTCAGGGGACCGTACGCTCGATCGCCGCCCGGCCCAACTCGGCCAGGTCCCGGCGGGCCTTCTCGATGTTCTCCGGCGTCAGGTCCTGGCCCCGGGCCGCCACCAGATCCTCCGGCTCCCAGGGCTGTTCGCTCCCGGTGCGGATGTTGTCCGGTGCGGCCCCGGTCCCGGTGCCGGTGGCACCGGTGCCGGCGGCGTACGGGTCGCCGATGAGGTCGTCCGGCCCGCCACCCCCGATCGGGCGGTCGCCGGGCGTGAAGGCAGGCGTGTCCCGGTCCGCGCCGCCGCCGGTCATCAGCTGCGGGACGCCGGTGTCGTCCTCGACCGCCGCGGCCACCTCGGGGCTCTCCTCCAGCGGTCGGTCCCGGTCACGATCGGTCATGGTGTCGCCCTCCTGTCCGCACGCGCGTTCGCTACCTCCTCGCGTACCCGGTGCGGCGGACGCCATGCGCCGCCCCTCCCAACAGCCGGAGCGGGCACCCGACGGGCGCCCGCTCCGGATGTTGTCGGTGCTCAGCGGCCGAGCACCCGGTCCAGGAAGTCGCGGTACTGACGGACCGCCACGCGCAACTGCTCGGTGTCCGACGAGCTGCCGTCCTGCCAGCCGCCGAGCTTCTGCTTCTGCGCCGTCAGCGCCGACGCGAGCGCCTGGATCGCCTCGTCCACCAGCGCCTGTGCCTCGCCGGCCGCCGCACGCGGATCGTCGACGAAACGCAGCTGCACGTCCCGCCACCGGTCCCGGAAGCCCTGCGCGGTCCCGGGGTCGAACAGCGTCGCCGGCTCGGCAGCGACCGTCGACCCGGCCGGCCGCGCGGTGCCCTCCGATCCCAGCGAGCCGGCCGATGCGGTCGCGCCGGCGGCTCCGGCTCCGGCCAGCGCCGGGTCGGCGTCCGGGGCGACCGCGTCCGGGTCGACCATGTTCGGCGTCGCGCTGCCGTACCCGACCGCGCCGGCCGGATCGCCGTCCCCGGCGCTCAGGTCGGCACGCCGCTCCGGGCCTCCGTCGGTCGCGTCGGCCGGGACCACCGTGGTTCCGGCCGGTTCCTCGGAGCCGCCGGCCCGCTCTTCGCGCCGCTGCTCCCAGCCCGGGCCACCACGGAACTCGGCGGTGGGGTCCGCGCGCCAGCCCTCCCGTTCGCCGCCGGCACCGTCGCCGGGCCGTGCGGTCGATTCGGTACGCGGGTCCGGCTCGTCCTCCGGCCGGCCGCTGGCCAGCGCGGAGGCGGCAACCGCGCCGCCCACCGTGGTGGCGCCGAAGGCGGTCGGCACCGGACCCGGATCGTGGAACTCGGGACGGTCGGCCTCGTCGTCCGTCGCGTCCGGCCGCCGGTCGTCGCCCGAGCGGTCCCGGCTCTCGTCGGCGGTGTCCCCGTCGTCGAGCACCCGCGGGTCGTCGAAGGTGCCCCGGTCGTCGAGGGCGTCCTCGGGCACGTCGGCCCGCTCCGCCCGGTCGGCCTCCGCGCGGTCGGTCGGGTCGGTGTGGTCGGTCGGGTCGTTGTGGTTGTTGTGGTCGGCCCGGTCGGTGTGGTCGGTGTGGTCCGTCTCGTCACCGGGAGGCGGAACCGGCACGGGTGCCGACCGCACGGCCTCGGGGTGGTCGGTGCCCGCCTGCTGCTCGTCCTGGCGCATGGTGGTCTCCTCAGCGGCTCGTCACGTCTGGGCGCTCGGGATTGCGCTGCTCGGGCGGGCGGTGCCCGTCCGGCTCGTCGGCGCGGGCGCGGTGCCCGTCCGGCTCGTCGGCGGGCGTGCGGTGCGACTCCGCCTCGTCGGTGGTGCGGTGGGCGACGGGCTCCTCGTCGGTGGTGTGGTGCGCGACGGGCTCGTCGCCGGGGCGGTGGGCGACGGGCTCCTCGCCGAGCAGGTCGGCGAAGAGGGCGCGGTAGTGGACGACCGCCTGGCGGAGGTCCTCGGTGCTCGCCTCGCCCCGCGAGTTGCGCAGGTGGATCTCGTGGGCGTCGCGGTAGTGGGTCAGGGTGCGGGCGTGCTCGACGGAGAGGTGGGCGATCTGGTCGTCGAAGTCCCCGGTCGGGTAGCCGCGTTCGGCGATGAGCCGGGTGACCAGTTCGTCCGCGTCGCCGACCGTCTCGGCGGGCGAGTCGATGAAACGGACCTGGAGTTCCTCCCAGGCGGCGGCGTACCGGGCCCGGGACTCGGGGGAGAGGGGGGTGAGGGTCAGTTCGGCGTGGCGACGCTCCCGGTCGCGCAGTTCCCGTTCGGCGGCGGTGCGGCTGTCCTGCTCGGCGACGAGCCGGTCGTACTCGGGCCCGAACCGTGACCGCAGGGACCGGCGGCGGGCGTACGTCCAGCCCGCCACGGCCAGCGCGGCGATCACCAGTACGACGAGGACTATGACGATTACCTGCGTGGGCGACATGGCTCCTCCTTCGCCCACCGGTATTCCCTCACCCAGCTGATCGCCAATCCCGATCCGGGGCACTTTCCTCGCCGGCGGTGAAAACCTTCTCTGATCGGGTGGCGGGATTCCGCCCGTGTACGCCGGCTTTGGGGTGGTTCCGGCCTCGCCGTCCCTGACGACCTAGGCGTGATCCACTCCAGTTGCCGCATCCGGGGGTATCCGCGGTCCCCGGATACCGCGCTGTGCGGGATCCGGAGTGGATCACGCCGCCCTGAGCGTCGCGCCGACGGTCAGCGCCGCTTCGCGTGGCTCACGAACGCCTTCCACGCCACCGGGTCGAAGGTCAGCGCGGGACCCGCAGGGTCCTTGCTGTCCCGAACGGCCACCACCCCCGGCAGGTTGTCGGCCACCTCAACGCAGTCGCCACCTTGCGTGTTGCTTCGCGTGGATTTCCGCCACCGGGCGCTACTGAGGTCCATGCTGGCTCTCTACTTCCTTGATCAGAGCGACCGACATCGCTTCGGAAAGGGCGGCGCTCCGCACGCCTTCCCATCTGGCCAGAAGCGTAGCCATTCGCTCGGCGGTGCCAACCGCCGTGCCGCCGAGATGGTCGTCCAGAAGCCCGACCCAGGTTCCGTCCGGCAGCATCGCCAGGGCCAGCGGCCCGTCCAGCCCGATGTACAGGCCGGCGCTGGCCGGGACGACGTGGATGTGCACGTGGGGTAGCTCGGCCATGCGCAGCAGGTGGGCGAGCTGCTCCGCCATGATGGCGTCGGCCCGGCGCAGCACGGACTCGTCGATCACGGCGACGACCTGGGGCGGGTGCTCCCTGGTCAGGATCTCCTGCCGCTCCAGCCGGGCGGCCAGGTGCTGCTCGACCTCCTGCTCCGGGCGGGTGTCGACGAGCCGGAACACCGCCCGGGCGTAGTTCGCCGTCTGGAACAGACCCGGGATCAACAGGGGGTTGAAGTACCGGAGCTGTTGGGCTTCGCGCTCGGCCTCCAGCCACGGCTTGAACCACGTCGGCAGGCTGTCCCGTTGCGCCGACCGCAGCAGGGACTCGAAGAGGCCGCCGGTCGCAAGGATCTCGTCGGCCCGCCGGGCGTACGGCAGGTCGATCGGCCGGGTGCCGGTCTCCACTGCGGACACCGTCGACGCCGAGTAGTTCGCCCGCTTGCCGAACTCCTCCTGGTTCATCCCGACCAGCGTGCGCTGCCTGCGGAGCTGGGCGCGGATCAGCTCGGCGTTCCGCTCGCCTTCCACCTGACCTCCAGAGAAACGTCAAGATCGCCAACTGTCGCCAGCCGCCACGGGCGGTCCCCAGATCCGCGCCGCGTCCCGCCCCGACGCCTTCCGAGGGTAGTGGTGTCCTCAACAGACTGTCACCCATGCGGATCCGCTCCGCCGAGGGGTGAGCGGGGCGGGTCCTGCCCGGGGTCGCCCCGCTCTCCCCCGGAGCGGGGCGACCCTCTCCAACCGCCGAGGAGGTCGATGTGCGTATCCGCTGGTTCCGCCGCCGGGACGAAGAACCGCCGACACCGCCGCAACGGGTCCGGGGTGGCAACCCGCCACTGTGGATGACGCAGCCGACCCAGGCGTACCCACGGCCCGGCCGCGCCGGCTGGCTGACTCCCGCCCAGCGCTGGCGGGCGAACGGAGGCCGGTGGTGATCTTCGCCCAGCTACCGCAGCCGCGACTCGGCCCGCACCCCGAGCACCCCCGCTACCGCACCGAGGCCCGGCCCCCGCACACGCCGCTGCGGCCGGTGTGGGCGTGCCGGTCGTGTGGTCAGCCGTGGCCGTGCGCCGAGGCCCGGCTCCTGCTCAAGGCCGAGTTCGAGGGCAAGCTGCCCACCCTCTCCATCTACCTCGCCGGCCTGCTGTACGAGGCCATGCACGACCTGTACCACCTCAACCCCCACGACGGGCCGAGCCCACGCGAGCTGTTCGACCGCTTCGTCGCGTGGGGACCGTTCCGCCGGCCGGCCGTCGACGGCCGACGATGACCGCCCGGGCGCGGCGGGGCGCCGGGGCCGACGCCTCGCCCGCACCCGGGTGAGCGGACAGTAGTGCAACCGGCGCTGATTACGTATCCTGCCCAAGGCGTCCGTCGATGACGTCCCGGCGCCGCAGCCGGGCGCTCCGGCCGGTCGCTGCCCGGCCGGCGCCGGCACCCCCGCAGCCACACCTTCCGGGCGAGGTCTTGAGTGAACACCCGCGACTGGCCGATCCGCTCCAAACTGACCGCACTGGTCGTGGTGCCGGTGACCGCCCTGCTCGCGCTCTGGATCTTCGCCACCACGCTCACCTTCGGTCCCGCGCTGGACCTGCTCGCCGCCCGCACGCTCCTGTACGACCTCGGCCGCCCGGGCGAGGCCGTCGTGGCCGAGCTGCAGCGTGAGCGTCGCCTCTCGGTCGTCCACCTCTCGACCGAGCGGGATCAGCCCGGTCTCACCGAGCAGCGGCAGCGCACCGACCGGGCCGTCACCGAGCTGAGCCGCCGCATCGCCGGAGACGACCTGCGCGACGCCGCCGGCGACCTGCTGGACGCCCGGCTCGACCAGCTCGTCGCCGCGCTTGACGCGTTGCCGGCCGGCCGCGAGTTCATCGACCGGCGCGAGGTCGACCGGGCCGGCGCGGTGGGTCTCTACAGCGGCATGATCTCGTCGGCGTTCCAGGCCTTCTCGGCGATGGCGGCGCTGCCCGACCCGGAGCTCAACCGGCAGGCGCTCGCGGTGACCGCGCTCGGCCGCTCCCGCGAGTTGCTCGGTCAGACCGACGCCCTGCTGGCCGGTGTGTTCGCCTCCGGTGAGTTCGCCGAGGGCGAGCACACGCAGCTCGTGCAGACCATCGCGAACCAGCGGTTCCTCGCCGAGACCGCGGTGGCCGACCTGCCGGGGGCCGACCGTGCCGCGTACCAGCGGTTGACCGAGCGGTCGGAGTTCACTCGGCTGCGCAACGTGCAGAGTCTGCTGATCGCGACCGGCGGCGACCGGCCGCCGGTGGACGCGGACGCCTGGCTGGCCGACTACGAAGCCGTCCAGCAGGCGCTGCGCGAGTACGAGCTGAACCAGGCCGACGGCTTGGCCGAGCGGTCCGTGCCCACCGCCGTGCGCATCCTGGTGCGGCTCGCGGTGGCCGGTCTGCTGGGCCTGGCCGCCGTCGTGGTTTCCCTGATCGTGGCCCTGCGGGTCGGCCGCTCCCTCGCGAACCGGCTGGTCGGGGTACGCACCGTGCTCGAGCGCGCGGAGCGCCGGCTGCCCGAGGTGGTGGCGCGGATGCGGCGCGGCGAGGAGGTGGACGTCGCCCGGGAGGCACCGGCCCTGGAGTACGGGGCGGACGAGATCGGCCAGGTGGGGCGCGCGTTCACCTCGGTGCAGCGGACCGCCATCCGGGCCGCCGAGGGCGAGGTCAACCTGCGTCGCGGCCTCAACGAGGTGTTCCTCAACATCGCCCGGCGCAGCCAGGGGCTCGTGCACCGCCAGCTCGCCCTGCTCGACCGGATGGAGCGGCACACCGAGGACCCGGACGAGCTGGCCGAGCTGTTCCGGGTCGACCACCTCGCCACCCGGCTGCGCCGGCACGCGGAGGACCTGGTCATCCTGGCCGGCGCGGCGCCGGGCCGGGGCTGGCGCAACCCGGTCGCGATGGTGGACCTGATCCGGGGGGCGATCTCCGAGGTCGAGGCGTACGAACGGATCGACATCGGCGGCGTCCATCCGGCGGGTGCCGTCGGCCGGGCCGTGGGCGACCTGATCCACCTGCTCGCCGAGCTGATCGAGAACGCCACCGCGTTCTCCCCGCCGGACACCCGGGTACGGGTCACCGGGGAGCGGGTGGCCAACGGGTACGCCCTGACGGTCACCGACCGGGGGCTCGGCATGTCCGCCGAGGCCTTGGAGGACGCCAACGCGCGCCTGGCCACGTCGCCCGAGTTCGACCCGACCCGTACCGCCCGGCTCGGGCTGTTCGTGGTGGCCCGGTTGGCGGCGCGGCACGGGGTGCGGGTGCGGCTGCGGCCGGCCGAGGACACCGGGTTGACCGCCGTGGTGCTCGTCCCGAACGACCTGGTCACCGAGGAGCCGCCGCTGTCGCCGGCGAGCGACCGGACGGAGCGGCGGGTGTCCCGGTCGGGCCGCCGGGAGACGCTGCCCCGGCCGCGCGCACCACACGCCTCCCCGTCCGAGCCGGCCGGCGCGGCCCGCACCGGCGTGATCGAGGCCGCCGGCGGGCCGGCCCGCGCCGAGGTGGCCGGCGAGATCGACGGGCTGCCCCGCCGGGTCCGCCGCCGGAATGCGGCACCCGGACCCCGGACCCCGGTCCGGGCGTCCGGCGCACCGGCGCCGGACGCCACGGATAAGGCACGACGAGCGCCCCTCGGCGAGCTGGTGCCCGCCGGCACCGACGCGGCGGACGTGACCGGTCCGGCCGGCGGCACCGCTCCCGACGGTGGCCGGACCGGGGCCGGCGGTGCCGGACACCTCGACGAGCCGACCGTCGAGGTCCGCCGGCTCGGGCGGCCGGCCCTGGACGGGCCGACGCTGCGGCAGCCGGCCGTCGGCGGGGGCACCTGGCGACCGCCGTCGGCCGACCCGACGCCCCGGCCACCGGAGGAGGCACGGCGGGTCCTGGCCGCGTTGCAGGCCGGCACGGCGCGGGGTCGCCGCGCGGCGGTCGACCCCCACGTCCGCGGGGGCGACGGGGCGGCCTCCGCCGCACCTCCGGTCGCCGTGCCCACCACGACCACCGCGGAGGCGGCTCCGGCCGCGTCCGCCGCGCCGGCTCCGCCCGGACCGCCGGCCGCGAGCGAACCGCCGCCGGTCGGGACGGACGACTCCCCGGCCGCCCCGGACACCCCGACCGCGACTGAGAGGGACGCGTGATGCTGCATTCGACGAGGCAGACTGCCGGTCTCGACTGGTTGCTCGACGAGCTGGTGGAGCGGGTGCCGCCCGCCCGGCAGGCGGTGGTCCTCTCCGCGGACGGGCTGCTGCTCGGTGCGTCGGCCGGCCAGGAACGGGCCGACGCGGAGCACCTCTGTGCCCTGGCCTCCGGCTTCTCCAGCCTCGCCCGCGGCGCGAGCCGGCACGTGGACGGCGGTCCGGTCCGGCAGACGGTCGTCGAGATGGAGTCGGCGTACCTCTTCGTGACCGCGGCCGGTCAGGGTGCGTGCCTGGCCGTGGTGAGCGACGCCGACGCCGACATCGGGCTGGTGGCGTACGAGATGGCGATGCTGGTGACCCGGGTCGGGGAGACGATGAGTGTCCCGGCCCGGTCGACGGCGGGTGCCGGCGATGCGGGCTGAGGGGGGCGCGCGGCACGAGTGGCTGGACGACGACGCCGGCCCGGTGGTGCGCCCGTACACCCTCACCGGCGGTCGGGTCCGGTCCGCCGTCGACGGCTTCGACCTGGTCGCGCACGTGCTGGCCGAGCGGGACGCCGACCCGGCCGCGCACCCCGACCTGCACCCCGAGCACCGGCGGCTGGTGGCGCTTGCCGCCCGGCCGGTGCCGGTGGCCGAACTGGCCGCCGAGCTCGACCTGGCGGTCGGCGTCGTGCGCGTACTGCTCGGCGATCTCGTGGACCGGGGCCTGGTGACGGTGCACCAGCCCCCGGCCGGTCCGTACCTGCCCGACAACGACATCCTCAAGGCGGTGGTCAGTGGACTCCGTGCGCTCTGACCTGGCGGGAACCGGCGCCCGCATCCCGATCGCGCTGAAGATCCTCATCGCCGGGGGCTTCGGTGCGGGGAAGACGACGCTGGTGAGTGCGTTGAGCGAGGTCCGCCCGCTCCAGACGGAGGAGGTGCTGACCGGGGCCGGCATCGGCACCGACGACCTCTCCGGCGTGGAGACGAAGTCCACCACCACGGTGGCGATGGACTTCGGCCGGATCACCATCAACGACGACCTCCAGGTCTACCTGTTCGGCACCCCGGGGCAGGACCGCTTCTGGTTCCTCTGGGACGAGCTGGCCTTCGGGGCGCTCGGCGCGGTGGTGCTGGCCGACACCCGGCGGCTGGCCGACTGCTTCCCGTCGATCGACTACTTCGAGCAGCGGGGCATCCCGTTCGTGGTGGGTGTCAACTGCTTCGACGGCGCGCGCCGGTTCAACCTGGAGACCGTACGCCAGGCTCTGGACCTGGACCCCGACGTGCCGCTGCTGCTCTGCGACGCGCGGGACCGGCAGTCCGGCAAGCAGGTGCTGATCGCGCTCGTCGAGCACGTGGCCCGCCAGCGCGGCGAGCCGGTGCCGGCGGCTTGAGCCGGGCGCGCCCGGAATCCGGCGTCGGTTTCGCGCATGACGGCACGGCGGACCGGGAAGCCCCTGGTTTGATCGTGGAGCAGAGGGCAGAGGGGCGGATCCGGTGACAGCTCAGGGTGAGATCGTCCACATCGGCGGCTACACCGCGGAGACCGGCGGGCGGGGCGAGGGCATCGTCGCCGCCCGGCGGGATCCCGACTCGGGCGCACTCACGCCGCTCGGCACCGTCGCGGTCACCCCGGCGCCGTCGTTCCTCGCCCGGCATCCGCGGCTGCCCGTCCTGTACGCGGTCAACGAGCTGACCGACGGCGCGATCAGCGCCTTCCGGGTCGCGCCGGACGGGTCCCTGACGGCGTTCGCCACACGGCCGACCGGCGGGGCCGAACCGTGCCATCTCGCGGTCGCCGCCGACGGCGGTCACCTCTTCGTGGCGAACTACGGCGGCGGCAGCGTGACGGTGTTCCCGCTCGACGGGCAGGGGGCGCCCGGCGAACGCAGCGACCTGGTCCGGCACGAGGGCCACGGCCCGGACCCGGACCGGCAGGACGCGGCGCACGCCCACATGGTGAACCCCGACCGGGACGGCGGTCCGCTGCTCGCGGTCGACCTCGGCACCGACTCGGTGTACCGGTACGACCTCGACGCCGCGACGGGCCGGCTGGTGCCCCGCGGGCCACGGGTCCGCACGGCCGCCGGCGCCGGCCCCCGGCACCTGGCCCGCCATCCCGACGGGCGGCGCTGCTGGCTCGTCGGCGAACTCGACGGTTCGGTCGTCGCGTACGAGGTGACCGCCGACGGCGCCCTGCACCAGCACGGCCGGGTGGAGGCGAGCGAGCGATCCGGTCACGTGCAGCCCTCCGAGATCGCGGTCGGGCCGGACGGGCGGTTCCTGTACGTCGCGAACCGGGGGGTCGGCACGATCGCCGTCTTCGCCATCGACGGCGTCCTGCCGGTGCACGTCGCCGAGGTCGACACCGGTGGGGAGTGGCCCCGGCACTTCGCCCTCGGCGGTTCCCACCTGTACGTCGCGGACGAACGCGCCGACATGATCCGGGTCTTCGGGATCGATCCGGCGACCGGCGTGCCGACCCCGCTCGGCGAGCCGGTGGTCGTTCCCAGCCCCACCTGCGTACTGCTCTGAGAGAGGGATCACAGCACGCCACGAGGCGGTGTGATTACGGAGCGCGACAAAAAAGCGATCAACTGTTTCTTCTGCGTAACTTTCGTCCGAACGGACGTAGCAGTCGGGCGGCGGGATCCGCAAGATGGTCGCGTGTCTCCAGGCCGCCATCGCATGCGCTCGAACATCCACGCCGCCGGGGCCGCCGCAGCGGTCGGCGTGCTCGTCGTCACCGCCGGCGGGTACTTCGGCTACCGCCAGCTCGCCGGGCCGGACTGCTCCGGCAGGATCGAGCTGTCCGTCGCGGTGGCGTCCGAACTCGCCCCGGCGGTCGACACCGCCGCGTCCGAGTGGGAGAAGGAGGGTGCCGCGGTCGGGGGCACCTGCATCGAGGTGAACGTCACCGCCGCCGAGCCGGTCGAGGTGGCCGCCACCGTGGCGGCCAAGCACGGCGCGATCCTCGCCGGGGTCGGGCAGGCCAGCGGCACGGCGGTCAGCCCGGACGTCTGGATCCCCGACTCGTCGACGTGGCTGCTGCGGTTGAAGACCGGCGGCGCCACCGCCTTCGACCCGGGCAACGGGGCGTCGATCGCCCGCAGCCCGGTGGTCGTGGCGATGCCCGAGCCGATCGCCGCCCGGATCGGCTGGCCGGAGAAGAAGATCACCTGGGCCTCGCTGGTGGGCCAGGTCAACAGCAGCAAGCCGCTGAAGGCCGGCATCGTGAACCCGACCCGGGACGCGGCCGGCCTGTCCGGGCTGCTCTCGCTGACCACAGCCGCCGCCGCTGCCGGCAAGGACGCCCAGGCGTCCCGGGTCGGCGCGCTGCGCGCGCTGGCGACCGGCAGTTCGAACCTGCGCCAGGACCTGCTGGCGAAGTTCCCGACCGCCGCGGATCCCACCACGATCGCCCGTAGCCTCAACGCGGCGGCGCTGTCCGAGGAGGACGTGGTCTCGTACAACGCCAAGAAGCCGGCGGTGCCGCTGGCCGCGCTCTACCTGGAGCCGGCGGCGATGCCGCTGGACTACCCGTACGCGGTGCTGCCGGGGATCGAGCCGGCCAAGGCGTCGGCGGCGCGGGTGCTGTTCGAGGTGCTCACCACCCCCGGCTTCAAGGACCGGCTGGCGCCGCTGTCGCTGCGCGCGCCGGACGGCAACTGGGGCGCCGGGTTCAGCGCACCGCCCGGCGCGCCGAGCCCGGAGGCCGCCGGCGCGTCGGCCCAGCAGGCCGGTGGCGGCAACGCGGCCGGTGACCTGGATCCGCAGGCGGTGGACACGGCGGTCACCGGCTGGTCGGTCGCCACCCAGTCCGGCCGGATGCTCTGCGTCATCGACGTCTCCGGTTCGATGAAGGAGGCGGTGGCGACCGCCAACGGCGCGAGCCGCCAGCAGGTCACCGTCGACGCGGCCAGTCGTGGCCTCAACCTCTTCGACGACAGCTGGCAGATCGGCCTGTGGGAGTTCGCCACGAACCTCAACGGCGAGCGGGACTACCGGCGGCTGGTCGAGATCGGACCGCTGAGCACCCAGCGCGGCAAGCTCGAGCAGGCACTGGGCCAGATCCAGCCGACCCGCGGCAACACCGGCCTGTTCGACACGATCCTCGCCGCGTACCAGGCCGTCCAGGAGGACTGGGACCCGGGACAGGTCAACTCGATCGTGCTGTTCACCGACGGCAAGAACGAGGACGCCAACGGCATCAGCCAGCAGGAGCTGCTGAAGAAGCTGAAGGACATCAGTGACCCGGAGCGGCCGGTGCAGGTCGTCCTGATCGGGATCGGGCGTGACGTCAGCAAGGCTGAGCTGGAGTCGATCACCAAGATCACCGGCGGCGGCTCGTTCGTCACCGAGGACCCGACGAAGATCAGCGAGATCTTCCTGAAGGCCATCGCGCTGCGAAAGGCTGGTGCCTGAGGGTTGACTCAGGGGCGGGGCCTGTCGTCGACGGTGGATCCGGTACGGCAGGCCCCTTTCCGGCACCTGACGCGCCGGGAAAACTGACGGTAATACGTCCGAAGCAATCGGTAGTCATAATTCTCGGGGCAGGATGTCGTCGTGCTCCGGGCGACGACCGGGCCACCCCCGCCGGTCCCACCGGCGGGGCGGAGGCGAAGTGGGGAGAGGCCGTTGAGTTCGGCGACGCTGTTGACCCCGGCGCGGGCGACGGCTGCCGCCGGCCACGTGTCCCGCCCGGCGGCGCGCACCGCCGAGCGGTCCTACATCCGGGCCCTGGTGGTGCTCGACACAGCGGTGCTGATCGTCGCCGTCCTGGTGGCGTACGTCGCCCGGTTCGGTGACGAGCCGCCGACCGGCTCCGAGATCCCGTACGTGTTGGCCGCCCCCGGTCTGGTGCTGGCATGGCTGGTCTCGCTGAAGGCGCTGCGGTGCTACGACGACCGCGTCCTCGGCTACGGCGCCGACGAGTACCGGCGGGTGAGCTCGGCGAGCCTGCGGCTCGCCGGTGGCATCGCCATCGCCGGCTACGTGTTCGACGTCGGCTTCTCCCGGGGGTTCCTCGGCATCTCCATCGCGGTCGGCACGCTCGGCCTTGAGGCCGCGCGATTCGCCGCCCGCAAGCGGCTGCACCGGGCCCGTTCGCGGGGCAGCGGCTGGTCCCGCAAGGTGCTCGTGGTCGGCGACACGGCGCACGTGCTGGAGCTGGTGCACACGCTGCGGCGCGAGCCGTACGCGGGCTACCAGGTGGTCGGGGCGTGCATCCCCGACGCGCTGCTCGCGCCGGTCCCGCAGCGGCTCGGCGACGTGCCGGTGGTCGGCTCGTTCCGGGGCATCCCCGAGGCGGCCACCGCCATCGGCGCCGACACCGTCGCCGTCACCGCCTCCGGTGAACTGACCGCCACTCGGCTGCGCCGGCTCGGCTGGCAACTGGAGGGCACCGGGGTCGACCTGGTGGTCGCCCCGGCCCTGACCGACGTCGCCGGCCCCCGCATCCACACCCGCCCGGTGGCCGGGCTCCCGCTGATCCACGTGGAGGCGCCCGAGTTCCGCGGCGCCCGCAAGCTCGTGAAGGGCCTCGTCGACCGCTCGGCCGCCCTGTTCGCGCTGGCGCTGCTGCTGCCGATGCTTGCCGTCATCGCGCTCGCCATCAAGGTCGACAGCCGCGGGCCGGTGCTGTTCCGCCAGACCCGGGTGGGCCAGGGCGGCCGCGAATTCGGCGTCTGGAAGTTCCGCACCATGGTGGTCAACGCCGACGCCCTGCTGGCGGAGCTGTCCGCGCGCAACGAGACCGACGGCCTGATGTTCAAGATGCGCGACGACCCGCGGGTCACCCGGATCGGCCGCCTGCTGCGCAAGTGGTCGCTTGACGAGCTGCCCCAGCTCGTCAACGTCCTGCTCGGGCAGATGAGCCTGGTCGGGCCCCGCCCGCCGCTGCCGTCCGAGGTCGCCCGCTACGACGGCGACGTCGCCCGGCGACTGCTGGTCAAGCCCGGCATGACCGGCCTCTGGCAGGTCAGCGGCCGGTCCGACCTGAGCTGGGAGGACGGCATCCGGCTCGACCTGTACTACGTGGAGAACTGGTCGCTCGCGGCCGACCTGACGATCCTGTGGAAGACGTTCGGCGCCGTGCTCAACAGCCGCGGCGCGTACTGAGCCGGTCAGGAGCGGGGGCCGGTCCAGTCCAGGCAGACCACCACCGCGTCGTCGACCAGGTCGCCGGCGACGAAGGCACGCAGGTCCCCGATGAGTGAACGCACCGCGTCCAGCGGCTGCATCGGCCCGGTCCGCCGCAGGAACCGGTCCAGCGCCGTCTCCCCGTACCGGATGTCCCGGCCGGTCGCGTCCACCACCCCGTCGCTCACCACGAAGAGCCGGTCGCCGGGGCGCAGCGCGAAATGCTGCTCCCGGTAGTCGGTGTCCTCGAACATGCCCAGCGGGAACTGCTTCTCCAGCGGCTGTTCGTGGACCTCGCCGTCGCGCAGCAGCACCAGCCGGGGCGACCCGGCGTCGACCACCGTCAGCACCCCGGAGTGCAGGTCGAGTTCCATCAGCAGCACGGCCAGGTGCCGTTCGCCCCGGTGCACCTCGTACACGGCCTGGTCGGCGAGCGCCGCCTGATCGCCCAGGGACAGCCCGGCCCGCCGGGCGTTGCGCAGGGCGAACGTCGCGAGCGAGGTCAGCAGCGAGGCCGCTGTCCCGGTGCCGGACCCGTTGATCGTGGCGAGCCACACCCGGTCGCTGTCGTCGGACCAGTCGAAGCTGTCGCCGCGCACCGCGTACGCCGGCTCCAGCTGCCCGGCCAGGCTGAACGTCGGGCGGACCCGGCTGCGCCCCGGCAGCAGCTCCCACTGCATCTCGGCGGCGAGGGTGAGCCGTCGGCTGCGCCGGGCCACCCGGTACACGTCGGTCCCGGGGGCGACTGCGGTGATCTCGTGCGCCAGCGCGGTGGCGATCTCGGTCAGCTCCGCGAGGACGGCCACGTCGGCCGGCGCCGGCGACAGCCGCAGCACCCCACGGCGCTCGCCGCGCATCGAGACCGGCAGGTACGCCTGGCCGTCGGCCACCAGCGGGGTCTGGTGGTCGAAGCAGCGCCAGGCCGGGTGTCCGGGGTTCGTGACCGCCTCGTTCCCGGCCATCGGCAGCAGCGCCGACAGCCGGTAGTCGACCTGGAACAGATCCACCTGGTCGACCCCGTACGTCCGGCACACCACGTCGGCGACCCGGTCGACGAGGAGGTCGGCGGGTGCCTGGATGAGGGTTCTTCGTGCCCGCTCGACCGGTTCGCTCATGCCCGCTCCTTGATCGCCGGCCCGGCCGCCCGCACCGGCGGAGTACGCTCGGGCCCACCATGGTCGAAGTACAGGGTCCCGGAGGACCACAGACGAGTATGGCTGCCGAGGTGGACGCCGCGGCGAAGGCCCTGCTGACCGTATGGGAAACGGCGCGGGAGAGCACCACGAGCCGGGTCTCGGGAGCGCAGCTACGGGTGATCATGGTCGTCGAGCAGCACGACGGCATCAACCTGCGCCGCCTCGCCAACCGCCTCGGCATGCTGCTCTCGTCGGCCAGCCGGCTCTGCGACCGGCTGGTGGCCGCCGGGATGCTGGAACGCGAGCCGGGCCGCCTCGACCGGCGGGAGATCTCGCTGCACCTCACGGTGGAGTCCCAGCGGCTCCTCGCCGAGCTGCGGGAGCACCGCCGGAGCCAGCTCACCGAGATCCTCGCCGGGATGACCCCGGAGGGCCGGGAGGCGCTGCTGCGGGGCCTGCACGAGTTCGGCGAGGCGGCGCGCCGGCACGACGCCACCGTCCCGTACGCCGAGCCCTCCGCCCCCTGGCTCGGGGCGGCGGCCGGGCCGGAGCCCTCCGGCTGGCCGGAGGAACCGCCGGCCGTACGCTCGGCCTGAGGGCTCTGCCCGCCGGGGCGGAGTGTTAAGAAGGGGCCCTTGTACAACGCCAGGCGTTAAGAGGGGGCCCTTCCTTTCATCGCGAGCAGGGCGATGTCGTCCTGGCTCTGCCCGTCGAGCCACTCGTCGACGAGTTGGAGCAGCCGGTCCACAAGCACGGCGGGTGGCAGCCCGGCGGCGGAGGCGAGCGCCCGGTGGAGCCGGTCCTCGCCGAACAGCTCCCCGCCGCGCGGCCCGCCCCGCGCCTCGATCACGCCGTCGCTGTAGGCGAGGAGCACCTCCCCGGGAGCCAGCCGGACCTCGGCCTGGTGGAACCGGGCGGCGGCCAGCGCGCCCACCGGCATCCCGCCGACCGGGACCGGTTCCACCGTGCCGTCCGCCCGCAGCAGCAGCGGATCCGGGTGCCCGCCCCCGGCGATCCGCGCGCACACGTCGCCGTCCGGGCCGCGCTCCAGCGTCCCGAGCAGCAGGGTGGTGAACTGGCTGTGGCGGCCCGCCGCGGGGGTGTCCTGCAGGGCCCGGTCCAGCAGGCGCACGAGCTCAAGTGGCCGCCGCTCGACCAGACGGAGGGTCTGCAGGGACTGGCGTACCCGCCCGGTGAGCACCGCGGCGCCGACGCCCTTGCCGCACACGTCGCCGAGCGCGAACATCGCGCCGCGCGGGGTCGGGAACACCTCGTAGAAGTCGCCGCCGATCCGCAGGGTGTCCCCGGCGGCGCGGTAACCGCCGGCCAGGGTGAGGCCCGGCACCGCCGGCAGGTCGGGCGGGAGCAGACTGGCCTGCAGGACGCGCGCCAGGTGGGCCTGCTCGCCGTACAGGTCGGCGGTGGCGAGGGCGGCGCCCGTCCGGGCCGCGAACTCCCGCGCCAGCTCGATGTCCCGCTCGGCGAAGGTGCCGGTCCGCCGGAACAGCACGAGCGCGCCGGCGGGCCGCCCGGCGCCGGGCAGTGGGCTGACCAGCGCCGTGCCCGGACCGTCGCAGGAGGCGGGGAGCAGGTCGCCCAGGTCGGCCCGCGCGACGGGCCGGGGTCCCGGCGCACCGGCGAACGCCTCCGCCAGGGCGGGTGGCACGGCCGGCACCGGGACCGTGCCGGTCACCGGGGCGGGATCGCCGTCGGCGTAGCGCACCCAACGCGGCCGGCTCTCGGTCGGCGGGTGCGGCTGGCGTACCGTCAGCGCCACGTCGGCCAGGTACGGGACCGCCAGCGTGACCGCCGTGCGGAGCGTGTGGTCGTGGTGCAGGGACATGCCGAGCCGGCGGCCGGCGCGGGCGAGGAAGGCGGTGTGCGACCGCTCCGCCGAGAGCGCGACCGCCCGCTGGTGTTCCTCGGTGACGTCTCGGAGGTACCAGGCGTACCGGCCGCCGGTGAGACGGCGGCGCGTCCCGCGCAGCCGCCGGCCGTGGTGCACGGCGTCGAGGGTCGCCGCGTGCGCCAGCGCGGGCAGGGGGCCGGCGGCCAGGTCGGTGCCGGGGACGAGCTCCGGCAGGAGCTCGACCGCCATCGCGTTGACAAACGTCACCCGTCCGCTGCCGTCGGCGGTCACGACGGCCTCGGCCAGCCCGTCGAGCAGCTCCCGGGCCATCTCGGGCGGCGGGGACGCGGCGGCGGAGCGGGCGCCGTCGTCGCGGGCCGCCCGCACGGGGGCGCCGACCGGGCCGGTACGGCCGCCGGGCGGGGGCGTGCTCACCGCCCGGCGCCGGGCGCGCGGGTCCGGGTCCGTCGACCGGTGCGCATGCTTGTCGGGCACTCCTCGGCTGGGGGTCCTTGCTCCCGGGCTAGGGTACCGAGGGTGGGCGACGGCATGCCCGTGAAGGCGTGGGGTCAGGATCGGTGCGCGAGCCAGCCGGCCGGGTGGGCGATGATCCGGCGGACCACCGAGCCGGCCGCGCCGACGGCCGCCGCCTGGGTGCCGAGCACCGCCGGACGGACGGTCACCGGTGACCAGGCCGCCGTCAGGACCCGGCGGGAGACCTCGGCCAGCACCGGCGGGCGCAGCCACGGCTCCAGCGGGGCGTAGCCGCCGCCGAGGACCACCGTGTCGAGGTCGAGCAGGTTCACCACGCCGGCCACGGCCACGCCGAGCGCGGTCCCCGCGTCGCGCAGCGCGGCCAGGGCCGCCCCGTCCCCGGCCCGGGCCAGTTCGGCCAGCCGGTCGGCCGCCCGGTCGCCGGGCAGGTCCGCCCCGGCCAGGCCGGCCGCGGCGAGGACCGCCTCCTGGCCGGCGTAGCGTTCCAGGCAGCCGCGACCGCCGCAGCGGCACGGGCGGCCGTCCGGCCGGACCGGGATGTGGCCGATCTCGCCGCTCCAGCCCCGCGCCCCCCGGTACAGCGTTCCGTGCAGCACGATGCCGGCACCGATCCCGACCTCGCCGGAGATGTGCAGGAAGCTGGCCGGGCCGGGGGGACCGGCGTGCAGCTCGCCGAGGGCGGCCAGGTTCGCCTCGTTGTCGACGGTCAGGGCCGGTACGCCCGGGACCCGCTCGGTCAACGCCGGGTGCCGGGCGAGCAGCGCCGGCACGGGCACGTCCCGCCAGCCCAGGTTGGGCGCGAGCCGGACCAGGCCGGCGTCGTCGACGAGGCCGGGCACGGCGAGCGCCGCCCCGGCGAGGGTGAGATCCTGCCCGGCCGCGTCCGCGCGGGCGGCGGCGGCCAGGGCGGTGAGCCGGTCGAGTGCCTCGGCGGGCGGGACCGGGCGCAGGTCGGCCCGCTCGACCGTGTGGTGCCGCACCCGGCCGGCGAGGTCCACCACGCAGGCGGCCAGGTAGTCGACGTTCACCTCGAGACCCAGCCCGGCCGGCCCGTCGCCGGCGAGGACGAGCCCTCGCGCGGGTCGGCCGGCGCCGGCCCGGGGCGCCGGCTCCACCTCGCTGACCAACCGGCCGAGCAGCAGGTCCTCCACCACCGCGGAGACGGTGGCCCGGGTCAGGCCGGTCCGGGCGGCGAGGTCGGCCCGGGACGGCGGGCGGTCGGCGGCGGCGATCCGGCCCAGGACCAGGGCGAGGTTGTGCTCCCGCAGGCTGCCCTGTCGCGCGGCGGCGGCGGGTACGGCGGGTCGGGTCACCGCTTGACTTTGCCACACGGCCGCCAAATAATTCAACCACTGAACAAATAGCGGACGACACCCCGGAGGCCTGCCATGGCGACCCGTCCCACCCCCGCCGACAAGTTCTCCTTCGGTCTCTGGACGGTGGGCTGGCAGGCCCAGGACCCGTTCGGCGACGCCACCCGCCCGGCGCTGGACCCGGTCGAGACGGTGCACCGGCTCGCCGAGCTCGGCGCGTACGGCGTGACCTTCCACGACGACGACCTGGTCCCGTTCGGCTCCGACGCGGCCACCCGCGACCAGCACGTCGCCCGGTTCCGCAAGGCTCTCGACGAGACCGGCCTGGTGGTGCCCATGGTCACCACCAACCTGTTCAAGCACCCCGTCTTCAAGGACGGCGGCTTCACCAGCAACGACCGCGACGTGCGGCGGTACGCGCTGCGCAAGGTGCTGCGCAACGTCGACCTCGCCGCCGAGCTGGGCGCCCGCACCTTCGTCATGTGGGGCGGCCGGGAGGGCGCCGAGTACGACCTCGCCAAGGACGTGCGCGCTGCCCTGGACCGCTACCGCGAGGCGGTCGACCTGCTGTGCCAGTACGTCGTCGACCGCGGCTACGACCTGCGCTTCGCCCTCGAGCCCAAGCCGAACGAGCCGCGCGGCGACATCCTGCTGCCCACCGTCGGGCACGCCCTCGCCTTCATCTCCACCCTGACCCGTCCCGACCTGGTCGGTCTCAACCCGGAGGTCGGCCACGAGCAGATGGCCGGGCTCAACTTCGCCCACGGCATCGCCCAGGCGCTCTGGCAGGGCAAGCTGTTCCACATCGACCTCAACGGCCAGCGCGGCATCAAGTACGACCAGGACCTGGTCTTCGGCCACGGCGACCTGCTCAACGCGTTCGCCCTGGTCGACCTGCTGGAGCACGGCGGCCCGAACGGCGGGCCGGCCTACGACGGTCCCCGGCACTTCGACTACAAGCCCTCCCGCACCGAGGACCTGACCGGCGTGTGGGCCTCGGCCGAGGCGAACATGCGCACGTACCTGCTGCTCAAGGAGCGCGCGGCGGCCTTCCGGGCCGACCCGGAGGTGGCCGAGGCGCTCGCCGCGAGCCGGGTGGGCGACCTCGCCACGCCGACGCTGGCCGACGGCGAGAGCTACGCCGACCTGCTCGCCGACCGGTCCGCCTTCGAGGAGTACGACGTGGACGCGGCCGGTGCCCGCGGCTTCGGCTTCGTCCGGCTCAACCAGCTCGCCGTCGAGCACGTGCTCGGCGCCCGCTGAGGCGGTGGTCATGCCTCTGGTGGCGGGGGTCGACTCGTCGACCCAGTCCTGCAAGGTGGTGCTCCGGGACGCGGAGACCGGCGCCCTGGTCCGCGAGGGCCGGGCGCCGCACCCGGACGGCACCGAGGTCGACCCCGCCGCGTGGTGGTCGGCGCTGGGCGAGGCCATGACGGCCGCCGGCGGGCTCGCCGACGTCGCGGCGATCTCGGTGGCCGGGCAGCAGCACGGCATGGTGTGCCTGGACGAGGACGGCGCGGTCGTCCGCCCGGCGTTGCTGTGGAACGACACGCGGTCGGCGGCGGCCGCCGCCGAGCTGATCGCCGAGGCCGGCGACGGGGAGGCGGGCCGGCGGTTCTGGGCCGACGCGGTGGGCTCCGTACCGGTGGCCAGCTTCACCGTCACGAAGCTGCGCTGGCTGGCCCGGCACGAGCCGGCGAACGCCGCCCGGGTGGCGGCGGTCTGCCTGCCGCACGACTGGCTCACCTGGCGGCTCGCCGGCGCGCCCGGCCTCGACGCGCTGCGCACCGACCGCAGCGACGCGAGCGGCACCGGTTACTGGTCCCCGGCCGCCGGCGAGTACCGGCCGGACCTGCTGGAGCGGGCCCTCGGCCGGGCCGTCACGGTGCCCCGGGTGCTCGGCCCCGCCGAGACCGCCGGCCGGCTCGACCCGGCCGCGCTCGCCGGCCCGGCCGCGGCGGCCCTGCTCGGCCCGGGGGCGGGCGACAACGCCGCCGCCGCGTTCGGCGTCGGCGCTGGCCCCGGCGACGTCGTCGTCTCGATCGGCACCTCCGGCACGGTGTTCAGCGTCGCGGACGCCCCGGCCGCCGACCCGAGCGGCATCGTGGCCGGTTTCGCCGACGTCACCGGCCGGTTCCTGCCACTGGTCTGCACGCTGAACGCCGCCCGGGTGCTCGACGCCGCCGCGCGAATGCTCGGTGTCGGCCTCGACGAACTGGCCGATCTGGCGCTCGCCGCCCCACCTGGCGCGGACGGCCTGGTCCTGGTGCCGTACCTGGAGGGGGAGCGCACCCCGAACCGGCCGGACGCGACCGGCGCGGTGCACGGGCTCACGCTGCGCACGTCGACCCCCGCGCACCTGGCCCGGGCCGCCGTCGAGGGGATGCTCTGCGCGCTCGCCGACGGCCTGGACGCCCTCGTCGCGCAGGGCGCCACCGTCCGCCGGGTGGTGCTGGTCGGCGGTGGCGCCCGCTCGGCCGCCGTCCGGCGGATCGCCCCGCAGGTCTTCGGCGTCCCGGTGGTCGTCCCGCCGCCCGGCGAGTACGTCGCCGACGGCGCGGCCCGCCAGGCCGCCTGGGTCGCCCTGGGCGGGGCGGAGCCACCGGTGTGGACGCCCGCCGACACGCAGACGTACGAGCCCGATCCGGTGCCCGCCATCCGGGAGCGGTACGCGCAGGCCCGGGACCACGTTCTCGACCGGCGCCGCTGACCCGACCGCCGACCCCGGTGACCGGGCCGTGACCTCGCCCTGGTTGGCTGCCGGACATGACCTTGGCCACCGGCGGCCCGGCACGGGCGTGGGGCGGCGGCACGGCGCACCGGTTCTACAGCGTCGTGGTGTTCGTGGTGCTCGCCTCGCTGGACAACGTGGCGATCGGCCTGGTGCCCCCGCTGTACGGCTCGATCGCCGACGCGTTCGAGGTGCCCCAGCGCATGCTCGGCCTGGTCACCGCGGTCAGCTTCCTGGTCAGCGCGGTGGCCGCCGTCGGCTGGGCGTACGTCGGCGACCGCACCAACCGCAAGCCGCTGCTGATGGTCGGCACCCTGCTGTGGGCGGTGGGCACCGGCGGCAGCGCGTTCGCCGGGGACTACCCGACGTTCCTGGCCGCCCAGCTGATCGGCGCCGTCGGGCTCGGCGCGGTCGGCTCGGTCGGCTTCTCGGTGGTCACCGACCTGATCTCACCGCGCCGGCGGGGCCTGGTGATGAGCTTCTGGGGGCTGTCCCAGGGCGTCGGTACGCTGGCCGGCACCCTGGTCGGCGGGCTGCTCGGCGCGGCGGACTGGCGGCGGCCGTTCCTGGTCCTCACCGTCGTAGGGCTCGGCGCCACCGCCGCGTACCTGTTCACCTACGACATCCGGCGCGGGCAGAGCGAACCGGAACTCGCCGAGCGGCTCGCCGGCGGCGCCGACTACGACTATCGGATCAGCCGCGCCGACCTGCCGAGGATCCTGGGGCGGCGGACGAACCGCTGGCTGATCCTGCAGGGCCTCACCGCGCAGGCGGCGTTCGGCTCGCTGGTCTGGCTGCCGGTGCTCTTCACCGAGCGGGCGGAGGCCCAGGGCTACTCGGCGGCCACCGCGGTCGTGGTCGGCAGCGTCTTCGCCACCCTGTTCCAGCTCGGCGGTGTGTTCTCCATCGTCGGCGGGCTGGTCGGCGACGCGCTGCAGCGCCGTACGCCCTCCGGGCGGGCGCTTGTCGCGTCGGTCGGCATCCTCGCCGCGCTCCCGTTCTACCTGGTGCTCTTCTTCGTGCCGATCCGGATCGACGTGCCCGACGGCGCAGGCTCCGGCGCGGTCGTCCGCGCGGTGCTGACGAGCGTGCTGACCGAACCGACGGTCGGGCTCAGCCTGCTGGCGGCGCTGCTGGCGCTCGCCCTCACCTCGGCGAACTCGCCGAACTGGTTCGCCCTGATCGCCGACGTCAACCCGCCGGAGCACCGGGGGACCGTCTACAGCCTCGGCAACCTGGTGAACGGTGTCGGCCGGGCCGCCGGGAACGGGCTGGTCGGGCTGGCCTTCCACGGGCTGCGGGCGGCCTTCCCGCCGCCCCTGAACTACGCGGTCGGGCTCGCCGCCTTCCAGCTGTTCTTCGTGCCCACCGGCATCATGTACTGGCTCGCCGCGCGCACGTCCCCGCGCGACATCGCGGACGTGCACGACCTCCTGCACACCCGCGCCGAGCAGATGCAAGGAAGGGCCCCTTCTTAACGCCTCGCGTCGTAAAAGGGGCCCCTCTTAACACCTCACGTCGCCAGCACCCACACCGTCACGTCGGTGGGCACGAGACCCTCGTCGGTGAGCGGGGCGCTCGCGACGAGCACCTCGCCAGCCGGCGCCGGCACCGGCACGTCGCCGAAGTTGGTCAGCACGGTCAGCGGGCCGTTCCGGAAGCTCAGCACCTCGTCGCCGGTCGCGAGCCAGGTCAGCGCGCCCCGGCCCAGCCCGTGCCGGCGGCGCAGCCGCAGCGCCGCCCGGTACAGCTCGTACGTCGAGCCGGGCACGTCGCGCTGCCGGTCCAGGGCGTACTCCGCCCACACCGGCGGCTGCGGCAGCCAGCTCGCGTCGGTCGGCCCGAAGCCGTACGACGGGGCGTCGGCCTCCCACGGGATCGGCACCCGGCAGCCGTCCCGGCCGCGCTGGGTGTGGCCGCTGCGCTCCCACGTCGGGTCCTGCCGCGCCTCGTCCGGCATCGTGGTGTGCTCGGGCAGGCCCAGCTCCTCGCCCTGGTACAGGTACGCCGAGCCGGGCAGGGCGAGCATCAGCACGGTCGCCGCCCGCGCCCGGCGCAGGCCGAGCGCGGCGTCCGGCTGCGGATCGCCGATGCCGATGCCGTTCGGCCGCGGGGTACCGACGGGCAGGCCGAGCCGGGAGGCGTGCCGGACCACGTCGTGGTTGGACAGCACCCAGGTGGTCGGCGCGCCGACCGAGTCGGTGGCCTCCAGCGAGCGGGTGATCACCGCGTACTGGGCGGGCGCGGTCCAGGACGCCAGCAGGTACTCGAAGTTGAAGGCCTGGTGCATCTCGTCCGGGCGTACGTACCGGGCCAGCCGCTCCGCCGGCTCGACCCACGCCTCCGCGACCAGGACGCGCTCGCCGGGGTAGCCGTCCAGGAGCGCGCGCCAGTCGCGGTAGATGTCGTGTACGCCGTCCTGGTCCCACATCGGCGGGCGCGGCTTGTCGATCTCGGGGCCGGAGAGGATCTCCTGCGGCTCCTGCCAGTCGGCCAGGTCGGTCTGCTTGACCAGGCCGTGCGCCACGTCCACCCGGAACCCGTCGACGCCCCGGTCCAGCCAGAAGCGCAGCACGTCGAGGAACTCCGCCCGGATCTCGGGGTTGTCCCAGTTCAGGTCGGGCTGTCCGGGGTCGAACAGGTGCAGGTACCACTGCCCGGGCCGCCCGTCGGCCTCGGTGACCCGGCTCCAGGCCGGCCCGCCGAAGACGCTCTGCCAGTCGTTTGGCGGCCGGTCGCCGTCCGGCCCCCGGCCGTCGCGGAAGACGTACCGGTCCCGCTCCGGGCTGCCCGGAGCGGCCGCGAGGGCGGCGGTGAACCACCGGTGTGCCGACGAGGTGTGGTTGGGTACGAGGTCGACGATGACCCGCAGGCCTCGCGAGCGGGCCTCGGTGATCAGCTTGTCCGCGTCGGGGAGCGTGCCGAACAACGGGTCGACGTCCCGGTAGTCGGCGACGTCGTACCCGGCGTCGGCCTGCGGGGACGGGTAGAACGGCGAGAGCCACACCGCGTCCACGCCCAGCTCCACCAGGTGGTCGAGACGGCCGGTGATGCCGGGCAGGTCGCCGACCCCGTCGCCGTTCGAGTCGGCGAAGGAGCGCGGGTAGATCTGGTAGATGACGGCCTCGGTCCACCAGCCGGTGGCCGGGTCGGTGGACTGCTCCTGGTGCGTCGGGTTGCTGTTCAGGGCCTTCTCCCATGATCGAGCCGTACGGGGTTGGCGGTCTGCCGGGCGACCGGGTGGACTGTCGTTCAGTGTGCCCGTGGGGGTGCGGTCGATTCACGCACGACGAGCCGAGTGGGCAGGATCACCGGACCGTCCGCCGCGCCGGCGCAGAGCGGGTCGACCGGCCGGCCGGACAGCGCGCCGAGCAGGATCTTCACACCGAGCAGCCCCTGGTCGGTCGCGGACTGCGCGATGGTGGTCAGGCCGAGCACCCCGGAGAGCGCGTGGTCGTCGATGCCGACGACGCTCACGTCGTCCGGCACCCGCAGCCCGGCGTCGCGCAGCGCGGTCAGGGCCCCCATCGCCATCTCGTCGCACGCGGCGAAGATCGCCGTCGGTGGGTCACCCCGGCGCAGCAGCTCCTCCGTGGCCCGGGAGCCCCCGTCGACGTCGAACCGCGACTCGATGTCGAGGCTCGGGTCGGGGCGGACGCCCGCGGCGCGCAGCGCCTCCCGGTAGCCGCGGCGCCGGTCCAGGTGGGTGGTGAAGGCGAGCTCGTCGTCGGGATCGCCGGAGATGTGGGCGATCCGCCGGTGGCCGAGGTCGAGCAGGTGCCGGGTCGCGGTCCGCGCGGCGGCGACGTCGTCGATCCGTACGCACGGCCAGCCCGGCACGCTGGTCCCGGAGCTGACGGTCACGCCGGGCAGCTCCAACGCGCCCAGGAAGGCCAGCTCCGGGGCCCGCAGCGGGGTGGCCACCAGCATGATCCCGTCCACCCGCTTGTGCAGGTTGGTGGTGCGCAGCACCCGTTGCCGGGTTTGTTCGCGCCCGCCGAGGTTGTGCAGCAGCAGGTCGTACCCGGCCTGGTGGAGGAAGTCCTCGACGGCCTCGACGACGACGCCGAAGAACCAGCGGGTGATCCGGGGGACGACCACCGCGACGGTGCCGGTCCGCCCGCCGGCCAGCCGCGAGGCGCTCGGCGAGACGGCGTACTGGAGTTGCTCGGCGGCGGCGAGCACCCGCCGCCGGGTCGCCGCCGACACCGTCGGGAGCCCGCGCAGCGCCCGGGAGACGGTGGCCGTCGAGACCCCGGCCAGCCGGGCGACGTCGTCGATCCTGGTCACGCTCACCCCGCTTCCGCTTTCCGTCCCGCCGCCGGCGCCGGCGGCGGGACGCAAAGCGTGGATCAGCCCTTGACGCTGCCGGCGAGCAGCCCGCGCACGAAGTAGCGCTGCAACGACAGGAAGACGAGCAGCGGTACGATGATCGCGACGAACGCGCCGGACGTGAGGCGTTGCCATTCGTTGCCGCGGGTACCGGCCAGCTCGGCCAGGCGGACCGTGAGCGGGGCCGTCTCGTCGCCGCCACCGGCGAAGATCAGCGCGACCAGCAGGTCGTTCCAGACCCACAGGAACTGGAAGATGCCGTACGCGGCAAGCGCCGGGGTGATCAGCGGCAGCACGATCGTGCGGAAGATCTTCGGGTGGGTGGCGCCGTCGACCCGGGCGGCCTCCATCAGGTCCCTCGGCAGCTGCGACACGAAGTTGTGCAGCAGGAAGACGCCCAGCGGCAGTGCGAAGCAGGTGTGGGCGAACCAGACCTGGATGAACCGCTGCTCGTCGTCGAGGTTCCAGGCGGGCAGCAGGTTGACGCCGCCGACGCTGACGCCCTCGGAGAAGAAGCTCAGCAGCGGGACCAGCGCCATCTGCAGCGGCACGATCTGCAGCGCGAAGACGCCGATGTAGATCCAGTCCCGGCCCCGGAAGTTGATCCACGCCAGCGCGTACGCGGCCAGGGCCGCGAAGGCCAGCGGGAACAGCACCGACGGCAGCGTGATGACGATCGAGTTGACGAAGTAGCTGGCCAGCTGCCCGGCCGACGAGGAGCGGCCGAACAGCACCTGCTGGTAGTTCTCGAGGGTGACCTGCGGGTCGGAGAAGAACGTCCACCAGCCGGTCGTCTTGATCTGGTCCTCGGGCCGGAAGGACGAGATGAACAGCCCGAACGTCGGGATCGTCCAGACGACCGCGATCACGATCGAGGCGAGCGTCGCCCAGCGGGTGTTGAGCCGCTTGCGGACCCGTCCGGCGACGGTCTTCGGCTGCGGGTCGGGGGCCACACCGGTCAGCGGGGGAGTCGTCGTGGTCACGGGTCATACCTCCCGCTGCCGGCGCAGGTTGCGCACCTGGTAGATGACGATCGGGACGACCAGGATGAACAGGACGACGGCGAGCGCCGAGCCCTGCCCGGTCTGCCCGAACCGGAACGCCTGGTTGTACATCTCGGTGGCGATCACGTTTGTGTTGAAGTTGCCGTTCGTCATCGTGCGGACGATGTCGAACAGCTTCAGCGTGGCGATCGAGATCGTCACCACCACGACGATCAGCGCGGGCCGGATGCTCGGCAGGGTGATCCGCCAGAAGAGCTGCCAGGCGTTCACGCCGTCGATGCGGGCGGCCTCGATGATGTCGGCCGGGATGGCCTTGATCGCGGCGGAGAGCACCACCATGGCGAAGCCGGCCTGGATCCAGATCATCACCACGATCAGCAGCAGCGTGTTCAGCGGGGCGTTCAACAGCCACTGCTTGGGCTCGCCGCCGAGCCACACCCAGATCTGGTTGAGCAGGCCGATCTGGTCGGCTCCCTCGGGCCGGAAGGCATAGACGAACTTCCAGATGATGCCGGCGCCGACGAACGAGATCGCCATGGGCAGGAAGATCAGGGACTTCGCCAGGGCCTCCAGCCGGGCCCGGTCGACGAGCACCGCGTAGATCAGGCCGACGGAGGTGGCCACCAGCGGCACCAGCAGCACCCAGATGGCGGTGTTCACCAGGATGTCGATGATCTCGGGCCGGTCGAACATCCAGCCGTAGTTGCGCAGGCCGACCCAGTCCGTGCTGTCGCCGTTCTTGAAGGACAGCACGAGGGTGCGGATCGCGGGGATCACCAGCCCGATGCCGAGCATCAGCAACGCGGGCAGCAGGAAGAAGAGGGCGAACAGGCCCTCGCGGGATCGGCGGCGGCCCGGCTCGATCGGCGTCCCGGCGGCGACGGCCGCGGCAAGCCGGGCCTCCCGCATCCGGGCCAGCCGGGTGGGCACGAAGTCGAGCAGGAGCAGGAGGCCGCCCACCACCACCACGAAGGCGACCACCCCGTACAGCAGCATGACGAGTTTCGGTGCCTCGTCGGCGAAGTCGAAGTTCATCCGCCCCTCCTGTGAGCGTGCGGGCTGGGAAGCGGTGGCCCGGCCCGTGCGGGCCGGGCCACCGGGGCGGTCGGATCAGTTGGGCCAGGAGCTCTCGATGGCGTCGAGCGCCGCCTTGGTGTCCTTGCCGTTGATCCAGGACACCATCTCCTTCCAGAACGTCCCGGCGCCGACGGCGGCGGGCATCAGGTCGGAGCCGTCGAACCGGAAGACGCTGCTCTCGTCCTGGAGGATCTCGACCGACAGCTTGTCGATCGGGTTGGCGACGTTGGCCACGTCGAGCTTCTTGTTCGCCGACACCCAGTTGCCCAGCTTGGCGCGGCTGTTGGCGTACTCACCGGAGGCGAGGTACGTCTGCACCGCCTGGACCTCCGGCCGGTCGGCGAAGGCGACGGTGAACTCGCCGCCACCCAGCACCGGCTTGCCCTTGGCCGGGTCGATGGCCGGGAAGTAGAACGCGAAGACGTCGCCGTCCTCGGCCACCCGGGTGCCCTCGGGCCACTGGTTGGCGTAGAACGACGCCTGCCGGTGCAGGGCGCACTTGCCCTGGACGATCGGCAGGCCACCCTCCTGGAACGAGGTGGTGGCGATGCTCTTCACGCCGCCGTAGCCGCCGTTGACGTACTTCTCGTTACGCAGGATGGTGCCGGCGCGGTCGACGGCTTCGACGACCCGCGGGTCGTTGAACGGGATGCCGTGGGTCGTCCACTGGTCGTAGACCTCGGGCGTCTGCGTACGCAGCATGACGTCCTCGATCCAGTCGGTGGCCGGCCAGCCGGTGGCGTCACCGGACTCGATGCCGGCGCACCACGGCTTCATGCCGCTGCCCGCGATCGTGTCGCTGAGCTTGATCATCTCGTCCCAGGTGGTGGGAGCCTTCCAGCCCTTCTCCTGGAACATCTTCGGCGAGTACCAGACGAACGACTTGACGTTCGACCCCAGCGGGGCGCCGTAGAACTGCCCGCCGACGGTGCTGTACTTCAGCCAGTCGGCCGGGTAGTTCTCCTCGGCCATCGCCTTCGTGTCGGCCGACGCCGGCTTGAGCTTGCCGGCCTCCGCGAAGCGGGCCAGCAGGCCCGGCTGCGGGATGAACGCGATGTCGGGCGCGTTGCCGCCGTCGACCCGAACCTGCAGCTGCGCCTCGAACTCGCCGCTGCCCTCGTAGTCGATCTCGATGCCGGTGCACTCCTCGAACTGCTCCCACGACTGCTGGAGCAGGTCGGCCTCCGCGTCCCGGATGGACGCGTAGATCGAGACCTCCTTGCCGTCGTTGCCCTGGTACTTCTCGTATGCCGCGCACTCCGCGGAATCGGCGTTGCCGCTGCCGCCGTCGTCGCCGCTGCCGCAGGCGGTGGCGCTGAGCGCCAGGCCGAGCACGCCGGCGATCACGAAGGCCTGGCGTGGTCTGGCAAAGACCGCCATGCCGTCCTCCTTCCTAGCCGGCGCGGGCCCGGTGTTCACGGGAGGACCTTGCGCCGGTCCGATGGGCGTGACCACATGTAAGCGCTTGCATGGCGAGGTGGTCCACCCCTGGGACGGACACGACTGAGTAACAGTCCGGAAATCTGGCGGTCGCGGCGACGTGTTCAGCTGTTGAGCTGCCAGATCGCCAGGTTGAGCGCTCCGGCGTAGGTGACCCAGGCCCAGTAGGGGAGCAGCAGCGTCGTGGCCGCCCGGGAGACCCGCCAGAAGAGCAGGACGGTGACCCCGATCGCCAGCCACAGCAGGACGATGTCGGCGAAGGCCAGGCCGTACCGGCCGGCGCCGAAGAACAGCGGCGTCCAGATCGCGTTCAACACGAGCTGCCCGATCCACGCCCAGACGGCCGGCCCGAACCCGGCGCGCCGCCAGACCAGCCAGCCGGCCACCGCGATCAGCGCGTACAGCACCGTCCAGACCGGGCCGAACAGCCACGACGGTGGTGCCCACGCGGGCTGCTCAAGGCTCTGGTACTCGGCGCCGGTGCCCCGTACGCCCAGCCCGCCGATCGCGGCCGCGACGAAGACGGCCGCGCCGAAGCCGAGCAGGACCAGCCACTGCCGGGCGCCGTCCGTTCGTCGGGCACTCCGAGAAATCTCCATGGTCGAGATAACTCCCCGTCAGCCGGGCACTGAAACCTCGTGGCGGCACGAACGGCGCCGGGGTCGTCGCGTCCGGATGCTCCTGTCGGGAGGACGGAGCTTCCGGCGGCGACGACCCCGGCGGGTCCCGGTATCGGCGGCATCGGTCTGCCGCGCCGTGGCGCGGCGACGAGCCGCCACGTCAGTTGAAGATGCTGACACCACCCGGCCCGACCAGCAGGCCGACGATGATGAGGACGACGCCCCAGAGGATCTGCCGCCGGAACAGCGCGAGAATGCCGGCGACCACCAGTACGACTGCGAGAATCCAGAGAATCAGCTCCATGCCGGCTGAGTACCCGAGGTGCTGATCCGGGAAACCTCGCCCGGATCGAGGTGATCGCCCAGATGGAAGACGCTGTACGCCTGCTTGATCACCGGGTGCGCCACGTTGCGTACGCGTACCCCGCCGGGCGTCGTGCCCCGTTCGCTCCCGTGGTGTGCGTGCCCGTGCAGGGCCAGTGCGGTGGGCGCCGAGTCGATCGCCTGCCCCAGCTGGTAGCTGCCGAGGAAGGGGTAGATCTCCAGCGGCTCGCCGGCGAGCGTGTCCGGCACCGGCGAGTAGTGGGTGAGTGCGACGAGCACGTCGCAGTCCAGCGAGCGCAGGGCGTTCCCGAGCGCGTCCGCGCTCTCGGTGGTCGTCCGCACGAACGCCTTCATCTCCGGTTCCCCGAAGTCACTGGCGCACCGACCGGCGAACCCGCCGCCGAACCCCTTCACCCCGGCGATGCCGAGCCGGCCCTGCGGGCAGTCCAGCACGACGCCGGTGCCCTCCAGCACGGTGATCCCGGCGTCCTCCAGCACCCGGACCACCTGCGGCACCTGGTCGCACTGGTGTTCGTGGTTGCCGAGCACGGTGACCACGGGCACGCCCAGGTCGCCGAACTCGCGGGCGACGCAGCGCGCCTCGGCCTCGGTGCCGTGCCGGGTCAGGTCGCCGGCGAGCAGCAGCACGTCGGCGTTACCGGGCAGTTCCTCAAGGGCCGGCCGGAAGCGGCCGACCACGTCCTCGTCCAGATGCACGTCGCCCACGGCGGCGATCCGGATCACCATTCGTGCCTCCCTCAGGGCAGTTGCTCGATCTCCGTGGGCGCCTGCGCGCGGATCACCCCGATGTCGCTGGTGATCGGCACGTCCGGGAAGCGCTCCGCCACCCGGCGCAGGATCTCCTCCCGCCGGTGCGGGCTCTCCACCTCGCCGTACAGCACGAGGCCGCGCTCCCGGCGGACCACGGTGATGCCCTGCTCGGCCACGTCGGGATCCTCGGTGAGCAGCCGGTGGATCTCCGCCTCCACGTACTCGTCGGGTGGTCCAGTGGCGACGTCGCGATGCTCGGTCACGGTCTCCCCTCTCCCTCCGGGGTGCCGGTGTACGGCACCACGTCCAGCCGGTCCAGCAGCACCAGGAACGCCTCGGCGTACGGCGAGTGCTGCGTCTCCTTGCGTACCCGTTCCCAGTCGATCTGCTCGCGCAGTGAACGGGCCAGTGGCAGGCCGCGGGCGAAGTCGCAGTAGTGCTGGGAGAAGCTGAGCAGCTTGTGCACCATGAGCTGGGTCGCCGAGAGCACCGGCATGTGGATCGCGTCGACCGGGCGGACCACCGTGTCGGCGAACGTCTCATCGGTCACCGGGGTCTCGATCGGCCGGTGGATGAGGTCCACCATGCGGCCGTCGTCGAAGACCTTGACCAGCCAGTCCTCCGGCGGGCGCTCGGCCGTGAAGCCGGCCGCGACCAGCGCCTCCAGGGCCGGTTCGACGTCTGCCTCGCGGATCAGGAAGTCGACGTCGTGCTCGCTGGAGTGGCCGCCGTGCGCGTACACCGCGAAGCTGCCGCCGAGCGCGAAGGGGATGTCTTCCTGCTTGAGCACGGCGGCGACCTTCTTCAAGGTGTGCACCAGGGTCTCGTCCCCGCGCTCGGCCATCTGGATCTCCCGTCGTGGTGGGTCAGGGGGAAGGCGTCGAAGTCGGGTACCCGGCATCGCCGTCGGCCACACCTGGCAGGCGCGCGGGTAGCTAGCAACCCTTCCTAAAGCGGTCATAACGGACAGGAGGTGAGCGTGGATCGGATAGCCTCGACAGGGTGGCCAGATCGAAGGGGGCGCGGCGCGGCAGGGCCCGGTTGCGCACCGTCGCCCTGATCGGCATCGACGGCTCGGGCAAGACGACCCAGGCGCACCGGCTCGCCGACGCGCTGACCGCGGCGGGCCTACCCGCCACCTACCACCGCAACGCCGGCGGCCGGCGCTTTCTCGGCCGGGTGGCGCAGCGGCTGGGCCGGCCGGACGCCCAGCGCCTCCTCGGGCGCGGCGGGCTGCTGGTCGTGGAGTCCCTGCTGCGCTGGCTCGCCATCGCCGCCGCCCTCCTCGGTCGCCTGCTGACCGGCCGGGTCGCGGTGATGGACCGCTACTCCGCCTGCCAGTACGCGAGCATCCGGGCGCACGGCGGGCAGCGCTGGGAGCGGCTGGCCCGCCTCGGCTACCGGTTGTTCCCCCGGCCCCAGGTGACCTTCCTGCTGGCCGTCGACCCGCTCGAGGCGTACCGGCGGATCGAGCGGCGCGGCACCGACCACGAGAGCATGCGCTACCTGGCCGCCGCCGACCGGGCGTACCGGACGCTGCCGGAGCACCCCACGTTCGTCCTGATCGACGCGGGCCGCCCGGCGGACGAGGTGAGTCGGGACATCCTCGGGCACCTCGACGGCTGGCTGGCCGTCCCGGCGGGGCAGGTCGCCGCGGTCGCCGGGCCCGTCCCGTCCCGCGCTCCGGAGCCGGACCCCGTTCCGGTCCAGGCGTGAGCCGGCGCCGGCCCGCTCAGGCCCGCCCGTACACCGGGACGCTCGCGCCGCTGGTCGGCGCCGACTCCGGCGAGGCGAGGAAGCGGACGACCGGAGCGATCTCCGCGGGGGAGACCCAACGGGAGTGGTCGGCGTCCGGCTGCGCCGCGCGGTTCGCCGGGGTGTCGACGACGCTGGGCAGGACGGTGTTGCAGCGTACGCCGGAGGCTTTGTACTCCACCGCGACCGCGTTCGCGAACGCCAGCACCGCCGCCTTCGCCGTCGCGTACGCCGCCGCGCCGGGGAACGGCGAGACCGCCGCCCGGGACGAGACGCAGACCACGGCGCCGCCGCCCGCCGCGACGAGGTGCGGCAGCGCGGCGCCGGTGACCAGCCAGGTCGGTCGGAGGTTGAGGGCGAGCATCCGGTCCAACTCGTCGACCGGCGTCTCGTGCACCCGTCCGCCGGCGGCGTACCCCCCGACCAGGTTGACCACCGCCCGCAGCGGCGCGCCCGGATCCCCGGCGGCGACCCGCACCGCGCGCCGCGCCCCCTCCGGGTCGGTCAGGTCCGCGACGACCCGGACGACGTCGCCGGGCACCGGCGCCGCGTCCGGCGTGCCCCGCGACGGTACGACCACCCGCCAGCCCGCCTCCGCGAACCCGGTGGTGACCGCCCCGCCGAGCCCGCCCGTGCCTCCGGTGACCAGCACACTGCGATCCGCCATGGCCCACACGCTAGCGCCGCGGCCGGTGGGGCGGGGCCGGGGCCCGGGCGGTACGGTCGGGCCGGCGACGGGGCGGCGGGTTGGTGGACGGCCCGTCCGGCAGGTCGGCCCGGCCTCCCGGTGGAGGCGGCGGGCTCCGCCGGGTGGCACGCTTGGCGGGAGGCGGCGTCCGACCGTCGGGCGTACTTTTCCCGACACGAGCGGTGATGGTTGACGCTCCGGCCCTATGAAAGTAAGTTTCATCCGTGGCGAAGAGTCCGAAGATTTCTGCGAGTCACGAGCCCGGTGGACTGATCGTCCACATCAGCGGGCTGCTGCCGTCGCTGTCCCCCGCCGAGCAGCGGGTCGCCCGGCTGGTCGTGGCCGACCCGGCCGACGCGGCACGGCGGACGATCACCGACCTCGCCACCGCCGCCGAGACCTCCGAGGCGACAGTCATCCGGTTCTGCCGCTCGGTCGGCATGGACGGCTACCCCCAGCTGCGCATCCGGCTCGCCGCCGAGGCCGCCCGCCGGGTCGAGCCGCCGGACGCCCGGGTCGTCGGCGGCGACATCCCGCCCGGGGCCGACCTCGCGCAGATCATCGCCACCATCGCCTTCAACGACGCCCGCGCGGTCGAGGAGACGGCGGAGCAGCTCGACCCGGCGGTCTGCGAGCAGGTCGTCGACGCGATCGCCGCCGCCGGCCGCATCGACGTCTACGGTGCCGGTGCCAGCGGCTTCGTGGCCTCCGACTTCCAGCAGAAGCTGCACCGCATCGGCCGGACGGCCTTCTACTTCCCGGACGTGCACACCGCCCTCACCTCGGCCGCGCTGCTGGGGCGCGGCGACGTCGCCGTGGGCATCTCGCACACCGGCACCACCTCCGACGTGATCGAGGTGCTGGAGCAGGCCCGGGCCCGCGGCGCGGCCACCGTCGCGCTCACCAACTTCCCGCGCTCGCCGATCACCGAGGTCGCCGACTTCGTGCTGACCACCGCCGCCCGCGAGACCACCTACCGCTCCGGCGCGATGGCCAGCCGGCTCGCGCAGCTCACCGTCGTCGACTGCCTGTTCGTCGGGGTGGCGGCGCGCAACCGCGCCCGGGCCCGCAAGGCGCTGGAGGTGACGGCCGCGGCGGTCCAGTCGCATCGGGTCGGCTCCGCCCGGAGGCGGGCATGACCGCGGTGGAGCCGGAGGAGGCCGCCCCCGAGGCGGCTCCGGCCATCCGGGTCGGCGCGCCCACCGAGCTACGCAACCCCCGCAGCGTCGACCTGGACCTCATGTCGACCCGGGACGTCCTGACGGTGATCAACGAGGCCGACCGGCGGGTGCCCGGCGCGGTCGCCGCCGTCCTCGACGAGATCGCCGCCACCGTCGACCTGGCCGTGGCCGCGCTGCGCGCCGGGCGCCGGGTCCACTACTTCGGCGCGGGCACGTCCGGCCGCCTCGGCGTGCTCGACGTCGCCGAACTCGCGCCCACCTTCAACTCCCCGCGGGACTGGTTCTGCGCCCACCTGGCCGGCGGTCAGGACGCCATGTTGCGGGCGGTCGAGAACGTGGAGGACGACGACCGGGGCGGCGCGGCCGAGGCCGCCGAATGTGTCGCGGCCGGTGACGTCGTGGTCGGCCTCGCCGCCAGCGGACGCACCCCGTACGTCCTCGGTGCGCTCGCCGCGTCCCGGGCCAAGGGCGCCGCGACCGTGCTGCTCTGCGCGAACCCGCAGGCCGAGGCCGCCGGGTCGGTCGACGTGTTCATCGGGGTGGACACCGGACCCGAGGTGGTCACCGGGTCGACCCGGATGAAGGCGGGCACCGCGCAGAAGCTGGTGCTGAACACGTTCTCCACGGCCGTGATGGTGCGGTTGGGGCGGGTCTACTCGAACCTCATGATCGACATGGTGGCCACGAACGCCAAACTCCGGGGCCGGATGATCTCGATCCTGATGGAGGCCACCGGTTGCGGCGAGGAGATCTGCCGGCGGGCGCTGCACGAGGCCGACGGCGACCTGAAGACCGCCCTCGTCTCGCTGGTGTCCGGTGCCGGCGTCACCGCCGCACGGGCCGCGCTCGCCCGCTCCGAGGACCACGTCCGCGACGCCCTGGCGCTGCTCGCCTCCTGACGCCGGCGACCCCCGCCCAGGGGCGGGGCATAGAACCGGCCTGCGGATTGTTCACCTGAGCGTGGGGTATTACACGGGCGTGGATGAACCGACCGGTCCGCCGACGCGTATCTGGCAGTGACCAGGATCGCAGCTCGGTGGTGACCCCGGTCGCTGCGTCCCGGTCCAGGCAGTGCTGCCATGGAGTCCGGGGACGGTGACCGTCGATCCACCAGCCCGTACGTGGTGCCCGCCGGAGAGCCGCCACATGGGTGCTGACAGCAAACGTGGACCGCGCTCTCAGCTGATTATCAGGCATTCGTGACACTTTCGACTCACGACATGGAATCCCCGACGCGTCTCATCTGTTGTGTAGGTGTCAGCACCGTGGGGCACAGCGGAAGTTACGGGGAGGGAGCTGACGGACGTGGGGATGGCAAGGAACCGGGCAGCCGGCGCTAGCGAGGGGACCGTGGGCAACGTGGACAAGAACATCGGCATGCGGACCGACGAGGTCGCCGAGGAGCGCGACCTGGTCGGCGTCTACCTTCACGAGATCTCCCGGACGCCGTTGCTGGACGCCGCCACGGAGGTCGACCTCTCCAAGGCCATCGAGGCCGGGCTCTACGCCGAGCACCTGCTCGACGAGGACCGCGTCCCGGCCGGTGTGCAGCGGGAGGAGCTCGAGCGGCTGGTCGCCGAGGGTGAGCGGGCCAAGGACCTGTTCATCCGGGCCAACCTGCGGCTGGTCGTGTCGATCGCCCGGCGGTACGTCCGCTCCGGGATGCCAATGCTGGACCTGATCCAGGAGGGCAACACCGGTCTGGTCCGGGCCGTCGAGAAGTTCGACTACGAGCGCGGATTCAAGTTCTCCACCTACGCCACCTGGTGGATCCGCCAGGCCATCAGCCGGGCGATCGCCCAGCAGGAGCGCACCGTGCGCCTGCCGGTGCACCTGGTGGAGGACGTCAACCGGATGCGCAACGTGGCCCGGCAGCTGACCCGCGAGCTGGGCAGCGATCCGGAGCCGGAGCAGATCGCGGCGGCGCTCGGCGTCACCGTCGAGCGGGTCAACGAGCTGGTCCGCTGGTCGCAGGACACCGTGTCACTGGACACGCCGGTCGGCGACGACGGCGACACCAACCTCGGCGACCTGGTCGCCGACAGCGACGCTCCGTCGCCGGAGGACATCGTCCTCACCGGCCTGGAGCGGCAGCGCATCGAGGGCCTGCTCAACCACCTCGACGACCGGTCGGCCGGCATCATGCGGGCCCGGTACGGCCTCGAGGACGGCCGGGAGCACTCGCTCACCGAGGTGGCCTCGCGGTTCTCGCTCTCCCGGGAGCGGATCCGGCAGCTCGAGATCCAGGCCCTCGGCCGGCTGCGCGAGCTGGCCCGAGCCGAAGGCCTGCAGGCGGCCTGAGCTGGTAGGAATGACGACGAACGGCCGGCGTCCGATAGGGGGACGCCGGCCGTTCGTCGTCGCCGGGGACCGGGCGCCGGGTCAGCGGACCCGGCCGTAGCCGACGATCGGCATGATGTTCATGTCCCGCTTGAGCACGTTGCGCCCGGCGCTGGGCGCGTCGATGATCTGACCTCCGCCGACGTAGAGGCCCACGTGCCCGAGGCCGCTGTAGAAGACCAGGTCGCCGGGTCGTAGGTCACCGCGGCCGATGTGCGCCACGGCGCCCCACTGCATCCGCGTGTTGTGCGGCAGCGACTTCCCGGCCGCCCGCCAGGCGGCCGAGGTCAGGCCGGAGCAGTCGTAGCCGTCGGGGCCGTCGGCGCCCCACCTGTAGGGCTTGCCCAGGGCGCCGTACGCGTACCGCACCGCGACGCCCGCCGAGCCGGCCACGGCCGGCGCCTGCTCGGCGCTTCCCGGGCGGGTCGCCGGTCGTTCGGTCGCCCGCCCGTACGCCCGCCGGCGCAGCTCGTACAGCCCGGCCAGGTCGCGCTCGATGCGCTCGCGGGTCCTGGACAGCTGCCGGGCCTGCGCGGCTTCCCGTTCGAGGACGAGATCCAGCCGGGTCTTCTCCTCGATGAGGCGGCGCTGGTCGCGGTTGAACGCGTCGATGCGTTGCTGCCGCTCCCGGGTCAGGTGGTCGACGGTGGCGAGCCGGTCGAGCAGCGACGTGGCGTCGCCCGGCCGTAGCAGCGCCGCCGCGGTGCTGACGTCGCCGGTCTTGTACGCGGTGACCGCCAGTTCGTCGACCTCGGCCCGGCTCTGGTCGGCCTGCTGCTGCAGGGGGCCGAGCCGGGCCTGCAGCCGGGCCGCGCTCGCCTTGTTGGCCTTGATCTGCTCGGCGAGCGCGTTGTACGCCTCCACGACGCGTTCCAGCTGGGCGGAGGAATTCTCGATCCGCCGGTTCAGTTCGGCGGGGGACGGTTCGGCCCGGGCGGGCACGGCCGGTGCGACAAGTGCGACCGACACCGCCGCGACCGCGAGGGCGCGCAGCGTCTTCCGGATGGACGACAAGAGCGTGGGGCTCCTCTCCACCGGCCGTCGGGGGGTGCCGGGGTCCCCGGACGGCGCCGGACCCGTGCCGTCCCTGGTGGACGGCGGTCGACGGGGCCGACCGGGACAACGTAACCCGGGACGGAAGTCGCCCGCAGTGGAAGCAGGGGCGATTGTTGCGAAACGGCAGCAAGTGAACATGAGTGTCGTATCGGTTCAGCCGTGATTCATGCGATTCCCTGCCCCCTTCTGCGGCCTCTGCCGGGTTGGCGGCATTCGTCGTTCTGACCGGATGCCGTCAGCGGCTGGGCTGGTATGCCGGATAAGACGGACTTGCCGGCGTCAATCCGACGGCATCGATGTCTGCTGCACCCTTGCAGGACGGCAATTGCGTACGGCCAGTGGCGCGGGGGCAACACAATGGGGCGCGGAGCCGGGAGTCCCGCCGACCGGCAACACCTGGTACGGCGGGCTGCCGACCGACCCGGCACCGAGCCGCGGGAGGTATCGCCGTGGACCCACAGGCCACCACACGACCGAAGTCGTCACCGCACCCCACGTCCGCGCCGCGCGCCGCGGTGCTCTACGCACAGCCCGGGATCGTCGTGACCGTCGACCGGTTCACCGTGGGCAGCAGCAGCTGGCCGGTCGCCGAACTCACCCACCTGCACACCACACGCGGCCCCCACGACCGGGTCGCCGTCCGCGCCGTCCTCCTGACCGGCGGCACCGTGGCCGGCGTCGGGCTGCTGCTCGGCTTCACCGGCGGCCTGCAGCGGCTCACCGCCGGGGCGTACCTGACGCTCGGCGTGGTGTTCCTGCTGCCGGTGCTGCTGGCCCTGGCGGGCGACCGCTGGCGGCCCCCGGCGTACGAGCTGTGGGGCCGGCGCCGGGGCACCGACGAGCTGCTGTTCGCCAGCGACGACGAGCGCCAGTTCGGACAGGTCACCCGCGCGCTGCGCCGGGCCCTGGAGATGCAGCGGTACGGCGGCTGGAAGGACCCGCTCGCCACCGTCGACCCGTGGCGGCCGAACCGCTGAGGCGCCGCCGCGGTCAGCGGGCGGGCGAGCCGGTGACCGGCTCCGGGGCCGCCTCGGGGTGCCGGGTCACCCAGGTGCTCACCCGACGCTCGGCGAAGAAGGACACGAACGGCACGGTTCCGGCCAGCATCACCAGGATCATGCGCTTGAGCGACCAGCCCGCCCGGCGGGCGAGGTCGAAGGTGGCGACCAGGTAGACCATGTAGAGGAAACCGTGGGCCTGACCCACCGTCTCCACCACCACCGGGTTGTCGAAGCCGTACTTGAGCGGCATGCCGATCACCACGAGCAGGATCAGCACCACGCCGACGATCCAGGCGATCACGCGGTACCGGGTCAGGGCTGCGCCCACCGTCGTCCGTCCTTCCGACCCGGCCCTCAGCCGGGGTAGTCGCCGGGCCGGGCGCCCGGGTTGTCGTTCAACCACCGCAGGTAGCGGTTGTAGGCGGCCAGGTCCGGGTCCGCACCGTCGGGCACCGGCACCGCGCCGCGGGCCACCCGCACGGGCCGGCGTACCGCCGGGCGCGTCGCGGCGGCCGGGGACTCCTCGGCCGGCCGCGGCTCGGCGGCGCCCGCCGCGTCGCCGGAGCCGGCGCGGCCGCGCAGCTCGTGGCGGACCTCCCGCCACCACACGAAGACCACGAAGCCCGCGAACACCGGCCACTCGACGGCGTAGCCCCAGCTGATCGCGTTGCCGCCGGTGGCCCGGCTGAGCTGCCACCAGCCCAGCCACAGGAAACCCACCACCAGCACGACCATGGCCACGTGGCGCACGATCCACGCCGGGGTCCAGAGCCGCTTCATGGCATCGAGGGTACCGGGGCGGGCGGTCCTCTCCGACACGGCGTCGTAGTGGCGGGATGGTTTGGTGCCACCCGGTGTGGGCATCCGTCTAGACGCCAGCCCAAAACAGACCAGGGGGGCGATGATGACCGGATCCGTACGGCAGGACGAGTTCCCGAGCCCGGAGCAGCGGATGCCCGAGTGGGACGGGGACCATGTGCACGACATGGCCTCCGGCGGCGCCGACGCCGACGGTGAGCTGCTCGGCATCGACCCCGCCGAGCTCGCCGACGACGACCTGATGCGCGAGATGCACAGCCTGCACCGCACGCGCCTGGACACCCTGCGGCACGCCACCGACTCGGCGCTCGCCAACCACCTGCGGCGCACCGCCGAGCTGGAGACCGAGTACCTGGCCCGGCACCCGGGGCGCGAGGTCGACCCGAGCCGGTTGCGGGACGCGTGATGGCATCCGCGGAGCGGGGGATGTCCGCGCCGCCGGAGGTGGTGTTCAACACGGCCACCGACCCGGACCGGGCCTCGGCGTGGCTGCCGGAGCCGCTGCGCGCCGACGGCTCGCCGGCCGAGCAGGTAAGCGCGGAGGAGCTGGCGGCGCGGTGGCGGGCCGCGGGGGACTGGTCCGCCGAGATCCGGGTCGACCCGGCCGACGCCGGCGGCGCCCGGATCCGGCTCGACCTGACCGGCGGCGACGACGCCGACCGCCTCGCGGACGAGGCCCTGGAGAGCCTCGCCCGGGAGGTGGCCGACAACCTCCAGGCCGGCTGAGCCGGCGAGACCCGTACGCCGGACGGGCCGGCGTACCCGCAGGCCGGCTGGGCCGGCGCACCTCCGGGTCGTCGGCGGCCCGGCGGCCAGGACCGAGGGAGACCGGGTGACCGAGCTGAAGGAGAAGGTGGCGCGACTGCGCCGGGCCTACGCGCCGCACGAGCACCGGCCGCTGGGCGGCTACCTCGCCGCGATGGGCACCTACGCCGGGGTGACCGCGACGATCGCCGGACTGGTGAAGGCGACCGGCCGGCCGGTGCCGGACCGCCCCGCGCCCGCCGACGTCGTGCTGCTGTCCATCGCGACGCACAAGCTCAGCCGGCTGCTGTCCAAGGACGCGGTGACGAGCCCGCTGCGGGCGCCGTTCACCCGCTACGAGCGGCCGATCGGCAGCGGCGAGGTGATGGAGGAGGTACGGGACTCGGGCAGCTCCACCCGCCACGCGATCGGGGAACTGCTCAGCTGCCCGTTCTGCCTCGCGGTCTGGGTGGCCACCGGGCTCACCGGCGGGCTGGTGCTGGCGCCGCGCCTGACCCGTCTCGTCGCCACCGCACTCACCGCCGTGGCGGCGTCGGACTTCCTGCAGATGGCGTACGCGGTGTCCCAGCAGGCGGCCGAGGGCGACCACGAGGACTGAGCACGGGAGAGGGCCGGCGCGCCGCGCCGGCCCTCTCCCGTCGGTGCCTCGGCTTCAGCTCTCCTCGCCGGACCAGCCCCGCGGGGACTCCTCCTCGTGCTCCTCTTCGTCCTCGTCACCGGTGATGATGTCCCGGTCGACCGCGGTGCGGTCGTGCTCGTTGGCGAAGTCCGGCTCGGGCAGCGTGTCCCGGCCGCCGGGGGGCTGCCCGAGCGCCGCGAGGTGTCCGCCGGGCTCGTCCTTCTGCTCCTCGTGGTGGGACATGCCGCTCTCCTTCGCGTCGAGCTGTGGGGGTCGGGGGCCCGTGCCGTCCCGCGACGGTGAGCGGGCAGGGCCTCAGGTGACCGAACCACCGAGCAGGTCGGCCGCCTCGTCGACGGAGTACTCGCCCTCGGGCAGCGCGTCGATCCGGGTGAGCAACTCCGCCGGCAGCTCCGCGGCCACGGCCCGCCGGTAGATGTCGCCCTGGCTGATCCGCTCCTGGCCGCGGTACAGATCCTCGAGCAGGTCGTCGAGGCGCCGCAGCTCCGACTCGGTTCCGGGTGCCTCGGTCACAGGTGGGTTGTCGGTCACCCCGCCCACCTACCCGCCGCCCGACCCCACAAACACCCGGGTGCGGGTCAGGCGGAGGTGGTGGCCGGGGTGCGGCGGCGGGTGCGGACGGCGGCGGCCAGGTCGGCCAGCACCTCCTCCGTCGTGTCCCAACCGATGCAGGCGTCGGTGATCGACTGCCCGTACGTCAGCTCGCGGGTCGGGTCCAGGTCCTGCCGGCCCGGCAGCAGAAAACTCTCCAGCATCACGCCGACGATGCCACGCTGCCCGGCGGCGAGCTGGGCGGCCACGTCGGCGGCGACCAGCGGCTGGTTGCGGTGGTCCTTGCCGCTGTTGGCGTGGCTCGCGTCCACCACCAGGCGCTCGGGCAGCCCGGCGGCACGCAGCAGCCCCAGGGCGCCGGCGACCGACTCCGCGTCGTAGTTCGGCCGGCCGCCACCGCCCCGCAGCACCAGGTGACCGTCCGCGTTGCCCCGGGTGTGCATGATCGCCGGGGTGCCCGAGACGTCGATGCCGGGGAACACGTGCGGCACGCCCGCCGCCCGGATCGCGTCCACCGCCGTGTCGATGCTGCCGTCGGGGCGGTTCTTCATGCCGATCGGCATCGACAGGCCGGAGGCGAGCTGGCGGTGCACCTGGCTCTCCACCGTCCGCGCGCCGATCGCGCCCCAACCCACCGTGTCGGCGATGTACTGCGGGGTGATCGGATCCAGGAACTCGCAGCCCACCGGGAGCCCCAGCCGCAGCACGTCCAGCAGCAGCGCCCGGGCCTTCCGCAGGCCCGTGTTCACGTCGCCGGAACCGTCCAGCCCGGGGTCGTTGATGAGCCCCTTCCAACCCACCGTCGAGCGCGGCTTCTCGAAGTAGACCCGCATCACCACGAGCAGGTCGTCGGCGAGGCGCTCGGCGGCCTCGCGGAGGCGGTGGGCGTAGTCGAGGGCGGCGGCCGGGTCGTGCACCGAGCACGGGCCGACCACCACCAGCAGGCGGTCGTCGGCGCGGTCCAGCACCCGGCCGACCGCGCGCCGGCCGGTGAGTACGGCCGAGGCGAGCACGTCGTCCAAGGGCAGCTCGTGGTGCAGCAGCGCGGGGGTGGTCAGCGGCACCACGCGGTCGATCCGCTGATCGCTGACCCGGTCCGTCTCCGGGGTCGTCACGGTGGGCATCCTTCCGCCGACCGTGCCCAGGGCCGGCGCCCGGGACGAGCCGGCTGCTCGTACGCAAAAGGGCAGGAACGGAAAGCTCCTGCCCGGCCGGCTCGTGTGCGGTGACGTCAGATCACGATGAGGTCACCGGCTGGCGAGCCGGCTGCCTAAACCATCGATACGACCGCGTCACGTCGGCCAGCGTACCCGATCCGACGGCCACCGCTAACCCCCTCGACCGGAAAGCATCGTCTCGCGTTCACCCCCGTCGATGTGTCGGTCGGTAATTTCAGCGCCACCGACCGCTCCCGCTCCCGGAGGTTTCCCGATGGACCGTCGTACCCTGCTGCGTGCCGGCGTCGCCGGTGGCGCCGCCGCCTTCGCCGGCAGCCTGTGGGCCGGTGCCGCGACGGCCGCCCCGGCCCAGCCCGGCGCCAGCCCCTACGGGCCGCTCGGCGCGGCCGACGCCCGCGGCATCCAGCTCCCCGCCGGCTTCACCAGCCGGATCATCGCCCGCTCCCGGCAGGCCGTCACCGGCACGCTGTACACCTGGCACGACGCGCCGGACGGCGGCGCCTGCTTCGCCGCCGGCACCGGCTGGATCTACGTCTCGAACTCCGAGATCTCCAGCACCGGCGGCGCGTCCGCGGTGCGCTTCAACAGCGACGGCAGCATCGCCTCCGCGTACCGGATCCTGTCCAACACCAACCGCAACTGCGCCGGCGGTGCGACGCCGTGGGGGACGTGGCTCTCCTGCGAGGAGGTCAGCAGGGGCTTCGTCTACGAGACGTACCCGGAGGGCGGCCGGGCCGCGGTGCGGCGGGCGGCGATGGGCCGGTTCAACCACGAGGCGGCGGCCTGCGACCCGGTCCGCAAGGTGATCTACCTGACCGAGGACGAAAGCAGCGGCTGCTTCTACCGGTTCCGCCCGACGACCTGGGGTGACCTCTCCGCAGGCACCCTGGAGGTGCTGGTGGCCGGCACCGCGACCAGCGGACCGGTGACCTGGGCCCGGGTGCCGGACCCGGACGGCTCGCCGACGTACACCCGCAACCAGGTCTCCGGCGCCAAGAAGTTCAACGGCGGCGAGGGCTGCTGGTACGCCGACGGCACGTGCTGGTTCACCACCAAGGGTGACAACCGGGTCTGGGCGTACGACGCGGTCAACCAGCGCATCAGCCTCGCGTACGACGACTCGCTGGTTTCCGGGACGCCGCCGTTGACCGGGGTGGACAACATCACCGGCTCCCGCTCGGGCGACCTCTTCGTGGCCGAGGACGGTGGCAACATGGAGATCAACATCATCACGCCGGACGAGATCGTCGCCCCGTTCCTGAGGATCACCGGCCAGTCCTCGTCGGAGATCTGCGGGCCGGCGTTCTCGCCCGACGGCACCCGGTTCTACTTCTCGTCGCAGCGGGGCACGTCCGGCTCGTCGTCCGGCGGCATCACGTACGAGGTGCGGGGGCCGTTCCGTTCCTGACGCGGGGTGCGGCGTTAAGAAGGGGCCCTTGCACCTCGCCAGGCGTTAACAAGGGTCCCTTCCTTTCACGCGTGCGCGCGGTGGGGGCGGGGTATGAGAGCCGGCATGAGTGACGAGCGAAGCGACCAGGAGCGGATCGAGTCCCGCGCGCACCTGCTGCCGGAGGAGGCCGCCGTGGGCAGCGACGACCCGGAGGCGCAGGCCGACGCCATCCTCACCGAGTCGGACATCCGCGAGGCCGACCGCAACGCCGCGCCGGACACCGTCCTGGAGCGTCGCACCTCGGATCAGACGGTCACCGCGAGCGAGCCGCCGGACTGACGCTCGCCCGCTCCGGAGTCGCACCGCGCGTGCGCTGCGAGGCCCGGTAGGTGTGCTCGCGGAGCCAGGCCAGCGGCCCGGCCGCCCGCAGGCCCGGCGGCAGGTTGCCGATCGGGTCGAAGGCGAGCCGCGCGTCCTCCCGGGCGCTGAGCTGCGGACCGACGCTCACCTGGCCGAACGGCCGCCACGGCCCGGCGGCGGACGCCACCGCCAGCACCAGCCGGGGTGCGTCCGCCCGCGCCGCGGCGGCGACGTCGGCGAGGCTGCTGCCGAGGTCCACCGACTCCGGATCGGCGAGCGCGGCGAGGAACAGCCGCCGCCGACCCGCCCGGTAGGACATGATCGTCGAGTACGTCCCGGCGAACCGCCGTCGGGGCAGCGGCAGGTGGCGCAGCACCGGTGGCGAGCCGGCCGAGCTGACCAGCAGGTCGAACGGGTGGCCGGCGTCGAGGTGGACGCGTACCGCGAGCCCCAGCACGTCCGGCCAGCCGCCCGGCGTCGGCACCCCCTTGGAGAGCCGCACCGTCGCCCGGTACCGGCCCGGCCGGTCGATCAGGGGCACCCCCGTCGGTGGCCCCGGCCGGCCCCACACCGTCACCTCACCCGCGAACGAGCGGCCCAGCGGGTGCAGCAGCCGGGCCCGGCGCAGCCGGGTCAGTGCGGCGGTGGTCCCCTCCACGGCGGCGGCGATCCGGTCGAGGGCGGTGACGGCACGCGGCATGCCCCTCCGGTACCCGTCGACCGCCAGTCGAAGCCTGCGCCGCCCCGGCGCGCGCAGCGGCGGAGCGTGACCGTGTCCCGTCCCGAGATCGGATAGCGTCGTGCCATGCCCGACAGCGGTTACCCCTGGCCGATCGAGACGACCCGACTGGACAACGGCCTGCGCGTGGTGGTGAGCGAGGACCGCACCGCCCCGGCCGTGGCGGTGAACATCTGGTACGACGTCGGCTCCCGACACGAGCCGGAGGGCCAGACCGGCTTCGCGCACCTCTTCGAGCACCTGATGTTCGAGGGCTCGGTCAACGTGGCGAAGACCGAGCACATGAAGCTGGTGCAGGGGTGCGGCGGGTCGCTGAACGCGACCACCAACCCGGATCGCACCAACTACTTCGAGACGGTCCCCGCCGAGCACCTGGAACTGGCCCTGTGGCTGGAGGCCGACCGGATGGGCGGGCTGGTCCCGGCACTCACCCAGGAGACGCTGGACAACCAGCGGGACGTGGTGAAGAACGAGCGGCGACAGCGCTACGAGAACGTGCCGTACGGCGACGCGTGGCTGCGCCTGCTGCCGCTGCTCTACCCGCCCGGGCACCCGTACCACCACGCGACCATCGGTTCGATGGCCGACCTGAACGCCGCCGACCTCGCCACGTTCCAGGCGTTCCACACCACCTACTACGCCCCGAACAACGCGGTGCTCACCGTCGTCGGCGACGCCTCGGCCGCCGAGGTGTTCGACCTGGCCGCGAAGTACTTCGGCGCGCTCCCGCCCCGCCCGGAGATCCCGCCCGCGCCGGACGGCCGGCACGTGCCGGCCACCGGGGTGGCGGCCGTGGAGACGGTCGTCACCGACGTCCCGGCGCCCCGCGTGTACGTCGCGCACCGCACCCACGCCTTCGGCACCCCCGGGTACGACGTGACCACCGTGCTCGCCACCGTGCTCGGCAGCGGCCGGGGCAGCCGGCTCTACCAGCGCCTCGCCGACGGCGAGCGGATCGCGCAGCCGGACCTGGTCGGGGCGTACGGCGTGGACCTGGCACACGCCCCGGCGCCGCTGATCGCCACCGCCACCGCCCGCCCCGGCGTGACCGCCGAGCGGCTGGCCGCCGGGCTGGCCGAGGTGGTCGACGAGCTGGCGACGGTGCCGGTCACGGCCACCGAGCTGGACCGCGCGAAGGCGCTGCTCAGCACCGCGTGGTGGCGACAGATGTCCACCGTGGACGGCCGCGCCGACACCCTCGGCCGGTACGCCACCCAGTTCGGCGACCCGCGGAAGGCGGCCGAGCGGCTGCCGGCGTGGCTGGCGGTGACCGCGGACCAGATCGCGGAGGTGGCGGCCGACGTGCTCGCCGCCACCGACCGGGTGACCCTGACCTACGTGCCCGAGGAGACCTCATGACCCTGATCGCCACCCGTCCCGGCCCGGGTGCCGCCCGCCCGTACCGGTTCCCGCAGGTGGTCCGGCGGTCCGTGGCGGGTGGGCAGGTCGTCGCCGCGCACCTGCCGGGGCAGTCCCTCGCGGTGGCGCTGCTGCTGCTCGACGCCGGCGCCGGCCGGGAGCCGCGCGGCCGGGAAGGGCTCGGCGCGGTGCTCGCCAAGGCCCTGGAGGAGGGGACGGCGCACCGCGACGCGACCGCGTACGCGCTGGCCATCGAGGCGCTCGGCACCGAGCTGGTGACCGGGCTGGACTGGGACTCGTTCCAGGTGAGCGTGCAGGTCCCGGTGGACCGGCTGGCCGCCGCCGTCGAGCTGCTGGCCGAGGCGGTCCGGACGCCCCGGCTGGACCCGGACGACGTCCGGCGGGTCCGCGACGACGAGGCGACGGCGCTGCGGATGGACTGGGCGAACCCGGGCCCGCGCGCGGACGCCGCGCTGCGCGCCGACCTGTTCGGGGAGGGGAACCGGTGGGGCCGCCCGCTCTACGGCGACCCGGACTCGGTGGCCGCGCTCGACGTCGAGGACGTGCGGGTCTTCCACTCGGAATGGTTCCTCCGGCCCGGCACGCTTGTCGTCGCCGGCGACCTGGACCGGCTCGACCTCACCGCGCTCGGTGCGGCCGCCTTCGCCGGTGCCGGCGGCGGCCCGGTGGACCGGGGTGACCCGATCGTGGTGACGCCGCGCGAGGGCCGCCGGATCATCCTGGTCGACCGGCCGGGCTCGGTGCAGTCGACGTTGCGGCTCGGGCATCCGTCGCCGCACCGCGCGCATCCGGATCACGTACCGATGACGCTCGCGGGCACCGTGCTCGGCGGTGCCTTCACCTCCCGGCTCAACCACCTGATCCGTGAGGTGCGCGGCTACACGTACGGCATCCGGGGTGACTTCGCCGCGTCCCGCCGGTTCGGGCGGTTCGCGGTCAACTCCGGCGTGCAGACGGCGGTGACCGCGCCGGCTCTGGTCGAGGCGGTCGGCGAGATCACCCGTACCCGGGAGACCGGGGTGACCGAGGAGGAGCTGGCCGTCGCGCGGTCCTGGCGGGCCGGCCAGCTCTCGGTCGAGCTGCAGACGCCGCGGGCGATCGCGGCGGCGCTGGCCACACTTGTCGTCCACGACCTGCCGGACGACTACCACGCCCGCCTGCGCGAGGAGCTGCTGGCCGCCGACGTCGACCAGGTCTCGGCCGCCGCCGCTCGGCACCTGCACCCCGAGTCGCTGACCTTGGTGATCGAGGGCGACGCCGCCGTGATCCGCGACGACCTGGCGGCGACCAACCTGGGCGAGATCACCACGTCCACCCTCTGATCCTGTCGATCATGGAGTTGTGGTGGGCGTGATGCCACTCTTCGCCCCTTTCGGCGCCACCACAAGTCCATGATCGTCCAGCGGGGGCGCGGCGGGGCGCGGTGTGACGTGTGCCCGGGCGGTGGGAAAGCGGTGCCGGTCGACCGGCCCGGCTGGGTAGCCTCGCGGGCATGAGGATCGGCATTGTGGGAGCCACCGGCCAGGTCGGTGGCGTGATGCGGCAGGTGCTGGCGGAACGCGAGTTCCCGGCGGAGCAGGTCCGGCTCTTCGCCTCGGCCCGGTCGGCGGGGCGCGCCCTGCCGTGGCGGGACGGCGAGGTGACCGTGGAGGACGCCGCCACCGCCGACTACTCGGGGCTGGACATCGTCCTCTTCTCGGCCGGCAAGGGCACCGCGAAGGAACTGGCCCCCCGGGTCGCCGCCGCCGGCGCGGTCGTCATCGACAACTCGTCGGCGTACCGCACGGACCCGGCGGTGCCGCTTGTGGTCGCCGAGGTCAACCCGCACGCCGTGGCGAACCGCCCGAAGGGCATCATCGCCAACCCGAACTGCACCACCATGGCGGCGATGCCGGTGCTGCGGCCGCTGCACGCCGAGGCGGAACTGGTGAGCCTCGTCGTGTCGACGTACCAGGCGGTCTCCGGCGCCGGCCTGGCCGGTGTCGCCGAGCTGGACGAGCAGGTCCGCAAGGTCGTCGAGCACGCCAGCGGTCTCACCTTCGACGGGGCGGCCGTGGAGTTCCCGGCGCCGCGCTCCTTCGCCCGCCCGATCGCGTTCAACGTGCTGCCGCTCGCCGGGTCGATAGTGGACGACGGCTCCGACGAGACCGACGAGGAGCAGAAGCTGCGCAACGAGAGCCGCAAGATCCTCGAGATCCCCGGCCTGAAGGTCTCCGGCACCTGCGTCCGCGTGCCGGTCTTCACCGGCCACTCGCTCCAGGTCAACGCCCGCTTCGCCCGGCCGATCACGCCGCAGCGCGCGCGGGAACTGCTCGACGGCGCGCCGGGCGTCGCGCTCTCCGACGTGCCGACCCCGCTGCAGGCGGCCGGCCAGGATCCGACGTACGTGGGCCGGATCCGGGCCGACGAGACCGTCGAGCACGGCCTCGCCCTGTTCTGCTCGAACGACAACCTGCGCAAGGGCGCCGCGCTCAACGCGGTGCAGATCGCCGAACTGGTCGCCGCCGCACGCTGAGCCACCCGAGCGCCCGGCCGGCCGAACCGCCGACCGGCCGCCGCCGACCCGACACCGGCACCGTCCGCACCGCGCGGGCGGTGCCGGCGTGCTTGGATGGGTGGCGACTCGACGAGGAGGGTGCCGTGTCCGACGACCGGAGCCAGGCCGCGTTAACCGATCTCATCGCGGGCCGCCGGCTGGGCGTGCTGGCGACGCTCAAGCGGGACGGGCGGCCGCAGCTGTCCACTGTGCTGTACGGGTTCGACCGCGCCGCCGGCCTGATCCGGGTGTCGGTCACCGACGGCCGGGCCAAGACCGCCAACCTGCGCCGGGACCCGCGCGCCAGCTTCCACGTCGGCAGCGAGGACGGCTGGGCGTACGCGGTGGTCGAGGCGCGGGCCGAGCTGACCCCGGTGGCCGAGCGCCCGGACGACGCGACGGTCGAGGAACTGGTCGCGCTCTACCGGGCTTTGCAGGGCGAACACCCCGACTGGGACGACTACCGCCGGGTCATGGTCGCCGACCGCCGGCTGGTGCTGCGGTTGCACGTCGAACGCCTCTACGGGATGCCCCCGCGCGGCTGACCGGCCGCCGTCGTCTCCGCACGGGGTCTGCGTTACCTGCCGCGCGGCGGCGGGTAGACGCGCGGTGCCGACACCGAGAGGGGAGCACCATGACAACGGTCGGAGAGTTCATGACGACCCGGTTGGTGACCATGGACGGCAACGACACGCTGATGGCCGCGGCGCAGGAGATGCGGGACAGCGCCATCGGGGACGTCGTGGTGACCGACGGCGACAACGTGGTCGGCATCGTGACGGACCGCGACATCACCGTCCGGGCGGTGGCGGAGAACATGGACGCCGCCTCGACCCGGCTGAACCAGATCACCACCAAGGACGTGGTGACGGTCAGCCAGTACGACGACGCGGTGGCCGCCGCCGACCTGATGCGGACGTACGCCGTACGCCGCCTGCCGGTCGTCGAGGACGGACGGCTCATCGGCCTGGTGTCGATGGGTGACCTGGCGGTGGAACGCGAGCCGCAGTCGGTGCTCGCCGACATCAGCGCCGACGACCCGAACAACTGACGTCCGCCGCGGACGCGCCGGCTCCCGCCGTACGGGGGCCGGCGTCACCCCGTCTCGACGCGGACCCGTGCCTCGCCCAGGCCCCGCGCCCGCGCGACGAGGCCGGCCTCGGCGTCGAGCTCCCGCCGGACCCGGGCGGGCAGCCCGCCGGCGAACGGGCGCACGGTGATCTCCACCGCCGTCCGGCCCGCCTGCCGGGCCCGCCAGGTGCCCGCCACGTCCCCGTCCACCAGCAGGGCGCCCGGGTTGCCGATGATCCGCCACAGCTGCGCCTGGTGGGCTTTCCCGGGCACCAGCACGGCCCGGTCGCGGGCGGCGAGGAACGGATCGCCCGGCGGCAGCAGCCGCACCCCGGCGAGGGGCTCGGCCGACGCCAGGGCGGGCAGGTCCTCCGGGGCCAGCCAGGCCCGTCGACCGTCGACGCGCACCTCCGCCAGCTCCGCCGGCCACACCGCGCGCAGCTCACCGGCGCTGGTGCCGAGGAAGCCCGCGACGTCGGCCGGCGTGGCGGGGCCGAGCAGCCGCAGGTACGTCCGGACCAGGTCCGCCGGGTCGGCGGCCGCCGGCCGGCCGGACCACCCGGCGAGGGGTGCCAGCGTCGTCGCCCGTCCGGACACCACGAGGTGGACGCCGCCGGCCAACCCCGCCTGCTGGAACAACGAACCGGAGATGTGCCGCGCGGCGCAGGGGCCGCAGTCGTACGTCAGCTGGGCCGGAACCCGGTCGCTCACCGCCCGGCTCACCTCGCCCTTCGGCATCGGCGCGGTGACCACCTCGGCGAACGCCTCCACCGTGGCGGCGAACGCGGCCAGCCCCGACCGGGCACCCGCGCGGATCTGGCCGCTGCCGATCCGCCGGGTCGCGTCGGCGTCGGACAGCGGCCAGACGGCGGCGGCCAGTGCCGGCAGCTCGGCGCGGCGGTGCAGGTGCGGCGCGCCGCGCATCGACCAGACCAGTTCCAGCCGGTCGTCGTCCGGCGCGACGCCCCGCGCGGCGAGTGCCAGCCGGGCCGACCCGTACGGCGTGTCCTGCACGCCCAGTCCCGCCACGGCCAGGTCGGCCGCCCGGCCGCTCGGCCGGTGCAGTTGCTGGGCGGCCGCCCGGTAGGCAAGCACCCGGCGGCGGTCGACCTGCGTCACGGCTCACCCCTTCCGGTCCTCCGCAGGCTAGCGCCGCGCTACGACGTCCCGCGCCGGCGGCTCACCCGATCCGGGCGAGGTTGACCGCGCCCGGGAGGGGGACCCGTGCTCGGACGTCCGTGTCACCGAGACGTCGTGCCACCCGCCGGGGACGGACGACCCGGCCGGGTGGGAACTGGACCGACGGGAGGAGAAGGCCCCATGGCCGACGCGACCATGAAGTTCTTCGAGGATCTCGACCGGCGGGCGTACGAGCCGCTGCTCGCGAAGGCCTCCGGGACCCTGCGGTTCGACCTGCACGAGGGGGCGCACACCACGCACTGGACGGTCATGATCGACCGCGGGAGGCTGCGCGTCAGCCAGGAGGACCTGGACGCCGACACGATCGTCGGCGTCAGTCCCGAACTCTTCGAGGAGTTGGCCGCCGGGCGGGAACACGGGATCGCGGCCATCCTGCGCGGTGACCTGACCGTCGCCGGCGATCCCCGGCTGATCGTCCAGATCGAGCGGCTCTTCCCCGGCAGTCCCCACTCCCGCGGTCCGCGCCGGGTCTTCCAGAGGGAGGTGCGCTGATGGCGCAGAGCAACACGATCCGCATCCTCGACGGCAACACCTTCGTGGTCTCCGAGGACACCGGTGACATCGAGGCGACCCCGACCGAGCCGACCGGGCTCTTCTCCATCGACACCCGGTTCCTGTCCACCTGGGTCCTGACGGTCAACGGCGAGCGGCTCAACCCGCTGTCCTACGACGACCTTCAGTACTACGAGGCCCGGTTCTTCCTGGTGCCGGGGATGGCGACGCACTACATCGACGCGAAGCTGTCGGTCATCCGGGAACGCGCGGTCGGCGGCAGTTTCCGGGAGACGCTCACCATCCTCAACCACGACGAGAAGCCGGTCGACCTGGAGATCCGGATGGACGCCGCGTCCGACTTCGCGGACCTGTTCCAGGTCAAGGACGAGATCCTCAACAAGAAGGGGGAGATCTACACCGAGGTCGAGCCGGACCGGCTGCGACTCGGTTACCGGCGGGGGAACTTCAAGCGGGAGACGGTGATCTCCTCGTCCACGCCGGCCCGCTACGACAAGGGCGGCTTCGCGTACAACATCCACCTGGACCCCAACGAGCAGTGGGACACCCAGATCGACGTGCAGACATTCGCGGTCGGGCCGGGTGGGCGGGACCTGCGGATGGGTCTTCGCGCGCACGGCACCGAGCGGCTCGCCCTCCAGCAGGACCTCGAGGAGTGGGTGCGCAACGCGCCGACGGTGAACAGCCAGCACGAGGAGCTGGCCCACACCTACCGGCGCAGTCTGATCGACCTCGCGGCGCTGCGCTTCTCCCCGCTCTCGCTGGGCGGGGCCACCCTGCCCGCGGCCGGCCTGCCGTGGTTCATGACGATGTTCGGGCGGGACAGCATCCTGACCTGCCTCCAGGTGCTGCCGTTCACGCCGGAGATGTCGAAGACCACGCTGCGGATCCTCGCCGCGCTCCAGGGCACCCGCTTCGACGACTTCCGGGAGGAGGACCCGGGGCGGATCCTGCACGAGATGCGGTACGGCGAGACCGCGGCCTTCGAGGAGCAGCCGCACTCGCCGTACTACGGGTCCGTGGACGCGACACCGCTGTTCATCGTGCTGCTCGACGAGTACGAGCGGTGGAGCGGCGACGCCGCGCTGGTCAAGGAACTGGAGGCCGAGTGCCGGGCCGCGCTGAAGTGGATCGACAACTACGCCGACCTGGTCGGTAACGGCTACATCTGGTACGAGCGACGCAACACCGACACCGGCCTGGAGAACCAGTGCTGGAAGGACTCCTGGGACTCCATCTCGTACCGCGACGGCACGCTGCCCCCGTTCCCGCGCGCCACCTGCGAGGTGCAGGGCTACGCGTACGACGCGAAGCGCCGGGCCGCCCGGCTGGCCCGCGAGTTCTGGGGCGACCCGGCGTTCGCGGAGGAGCTGGAGCGCGAGGCGGCCGCGCTGAAGGAGCGGTTCAACCGCGAGTGGTGGGTGGAGGACGGCGGGTACTACGCGCTCGCCCTCGACCCGGAGGGCCGGCAGTGCAACGTGCTGAGTTCCAACATCGGACACCTGCTCTGGAGCGGCATCGTCGACGACGACCGCGCGGAGAAGATCGCCCAGCACCTGGTCGGGCCGCGGCTCTTCTCGGGTTGGGGCGTCCGGACGTTGGCCGACGGGGAGATCCGCTACAACCCGATCGGTTACCACAACGGCACGATCTGGCCGTTCGACAACTCCTTCATCGCCTGGGGGCTGCGCAACTACGGCTTCGCGGAGGAGGCGGCGACGATCGCGAGCGGCATCCTCGACGCCGCCCGGTACTTCGACGGCCGGCTGCCGGAGGCGTTCGGCGGTTACCAGCGGGAGCTGACCAAGTTCCCGGTGGAGTACCCGACGGCGTGCAGCCCGCAGGCCTGGTCCACCGGAACCCCGCTGCTGCTGCTGCGGACAATGCTCGGCCTGGAGCCGCACGAGGGGCACCTGGCCGTCGAGCCGCGGCTGCCGGTCGGCATGGGCCGGATCGAGGTGCTGGACATCCCGGGCCGGTGGGGCCGGGTGGACGCCTTCGCCCGCGGCCGGCTCGAACTCCCCGACTGAGGGTGTAAGGAGGGGCCCCTTGTTAACGCCTGGCGTTGTACAAGGGGCCCCTGTTAACACCACAAGCCGTGGCCACGGGACCTCCGCCCCTACGGTCGCGTAACTTACTCGGGGTAAAGTTGCCGGATGCCGGAACTCGTGTATCCGCCCGTGATCGCCGCCGCCAAGACGATGTTCCGGGTCCTCGACCTGAAGATCACCATCGAGGGCGCCCACCACGTCCCGCGTACCGGGGGCGCCGTCCTGGCCAGCAACCACGTCAGCTACCTGGACTTCATCTTCTGCGGGCTGGGCGCTCACGAATCGAAGCGACTGGTCCGGTTCATGGCGAAGAAGTCGGTGTTCACCCACCGGATCTCCGGGCCGCTGATGCGGGGGATGCGGCACATCCCGGTGGACCGGCGGGCCGGCGCCGGCTCGTACGCCGAGGCGGTCGGCGCGCTGAAGCGCGGCGAGGTCGTCGGCGTGTTCCCCGAGGCCACGATCAGCCGGTCGTTCACGGTCAAGGAACTCAAGAGCGGGGCCACCCGGATGGCCCGGGACGCCGGCGTGCCGCTGCTGCCGGTGGCACTCTGGGGAACCCAGCGCCTGTGGACCAAGGGCCGCCCGCGCACCCTCACCCGGCGGCACACGCCGATCACCATCCTGGTGGGCGAGCCGCTGGACCCGAGCGCCTACCCGGACGCGAACGCGATGACCGGCGACCTCAACGAGCGGCTGAGCACGCTTGTGGACCGGGCCCAGCGCGAGTACCCGGAGAGCCCGGCGGGCCCGGACGACACGTGGTGGCTCCCGGCCCACCTGGGCGGCACCGCCCCCACCCCCGCCGAAGCCGCCGCCCTGGACCGCACAAGCCCCTGAGGTGGCGGGATCGGTCCGGGGTGGGGCGGGATCGTGGCTCGTCCGGGCGGGTGGGGCAGGGCAGAGTTTCCGGCATGAGCAGAGCGGCACTCGTCGTCATCGACGTCCAGGAGTCCTTCCGGCAGCGCGCCATCTGGGCGTACGCCTCGCAGCCGGACATCGTCGGCCAGGTCGACCGACTGGTCACCGCCGCCCGGCATCGCGGTGACCTGGTGATCTGGGTCCTGCACGCCGAGCCCGGCAGCGGCGGCGTCTTCGACCCGGCCAACGGTCACGTACGCCTCATCGACGGTCTTGCCGCCGCCGACGGGGAACCCACCCTCGTGAAGACGTCGCACAACGCCTTCACCACCACCAACCTCCAGCAGCTACTGACCCTCGCCGGGATCCGGGAGATCACGGTCTGCGGCATCCGCACCGAGCAGTGCGTGGAGACCACCGCCCGGGTCGGCTGCGACCTCGGCTACGGGATGACGTTCGTGACCGACGCGACCGTCACCTTCCCGACGCCGCACCGGGACCTGCCGGCGACGGCCACGCTCGCGGAGATCCTCGCCGACCCGCGCACGCTGTCGGCCGGGGAGATGACCGCCCGCACCGAGTACGCCCTGGCCGGCCGGTTCGCGACGGTCCGTACCGTCGCCGAGGTGACCGGCGCGCGGTCCGTGGCCGTCGGCGTGCGAGGCTGACCCCATGGCCCGGGTCGTCTTCCTGCTCGTCCCGCAGTTGCACCTGCTGGACCTCGCCGGACCGGCCCAGGTCTTCTCCACCGCCGCCGACCTCGGGTACGACTACCGCCTGCACTACGTCGCCGACCGGGAGCAGGTGCCGACGGTGCAGGGCGTACCGCTGGTGGCCGGGCGTGAATGGCCCGAGCTGACCCGTGACGACCTGGTGGTCGTACCCGGCTGGCGGCCCCGCGCCCACGGGCCGGCGGGGCCGGTCGGCCCGGACGACCTGCGGCGCCTGGCCGACCATCACGCCGGCGGCGGCACGGTGGCGAGCGTCTGCGCCGGGGCGTACGCCCTGGGTCGGGCCGGCCTGCTCGACGGCCGGCGCTGCACCACCCACCACGAGGTGCAGGAGGACCTGGCCCGCCGCCACCCGGCGGCGCGCGTGGTCCGGGACGTGCTGTACGTCGTCGACGACCGGGTGGTCACCTCGGCCGGCATCGCCAGTGGCATCGACGTGGCGCTGCACCTGATGGCGACCCGGCACGGCCCGGCCGCTGCGGCGCGGATCGCCCGCACCCTCGTGGTGTACGCCCGGCGCAACGGCCACGAGCCGCAAGCCAGCGCGATGATGCGGCACCGGTCGCACCTGTCCGACGCGGTGCACCGGGTGCAGGACCTGATCGACGCCGGGTACGACCGGTCGCTGCCGCTGGCGGACCTGGCCGCCGCCGTCGGGGTCGCCGAGCGGACCCTGAGCCGACTGTTCCGCCAGACCACCGGGTTGACGCCGCTCGGCTACCAGCAGCTCCTGCGGGTGGAGCGCGCCGAGCACCTGATCGGGCACGGCGCCACCGTCGAGGCGGCGGCCCGGGCCGTCGGGTTCACCGATGCCCGGATGCTGCGTCGGCTGCGGGCCCGGGCCACGCCCGGTCGGAGCCGTCCGGCCGGTAGTAGTCGTCCCGCGACCGGAACTCCACCGGTAGCGACCCGGGCAGGGTGACCCGCCCGTCCGCGGTGAGCGGACCGCCGGCGGCGCGCAGCGCCAGCACGTCCCGCTCCGGCGGGGACAGGTCGACCAGCTCGGGGTGGGTCAGCCGGAACGCGGCCACCGCCCGCCGGATCTGCCGGGCCAGGTGGACCACCCCGTCCGGGTGGGCGAGCGCGAGCGCCGGCTGGTGGATCGTCCGCAACGCGTCGCAGACGACGAGCACCTGCCCCGGCCGTCCCGGGCCGGGTGGCACCACCTCCAGGCGCGACGGCCACTGCCAGCGGATCTGGCCGCTGACCAGACCCGGCAGCCGTACGCCCCGCCGGTGCCGGGGCTCGTCCGTACCGCCCACCACGGACAGCTGCGAGCCGCTGCCCACGTACGCGAGCCGCCGGTCGGTGACGGTGACCGAGACCAGCGCCGGCAGCTCCCAGCTCCGCCAGGCATCGGAGGGACCCAGCAGGTATCCCGCGACGCGCACCCGGTGCCGCCCGAGCAGCCGCTCACCGGGCTCCGGCACGAGTTCGTGCCGCCGGTCCAGCACCGGGCCGGTGTCGTCCACGGCGTCGAAGCGGTGCGGGGCGATGAAGAAGGGTGACGCGTCGTCGTGCATCGTCACGACCTCCCGTGCAGACGGCGGTGGGACTGCCGGTACCCCACCGCGGAGCCTCTCGTTCCACGCAGAGCGTCGCTGACGCACCGTACCGTTGTCATGACGCCCGTTAGGGGGTCGGCCGGTCGTACGACGCCTGCGACCGGTAGGTGCCGATCTCTTCCGGCCGAATGAGGCCGTCCTCGATCGCCCGGGCGAGCAGAGCCGCCTTTGTGGCCGCCGGCCGCCCTGCCCGGGTGTACTTGATCCGCGCCCGGTCGACGTACTGCTTGACCGTGTGTTCACTGATCTGCATCCGCCGGGCCACCGACGCCTTCGACATCGACTGGAACCACAGGAGCAGCGCCTCGCGCTCCTTGTCGGACAGCACGGGCCGGTCCGGCCGGGGGTCACCGACCATCGCACCGGCCAGCGCCGGCGGCACGTACGCGCGGTCGCTCGCCGCGGCCAGGACGGTGGCCACGCAGTGCTCCCGCCCCTCGTGCTTGGCGAGGAACGCCACCGCGCCGGCGTCCAGGGCGGCCAGCATCGTCGCCGGGTCGGTGTGTTCGGAGTAGACGATCACCCGCCGGCCCGCCGCGCTGAGCTCGGCGAGCTTGTCCAGCGCCATCCGGCCGTGCAGCCGCAGGTCGAGCAGGATGACGTCGGCGTGCGGCGCCGCCCGCAGCACCTCGTCCGGGTCGTCGCCGGTGGCGAGCACCTCGAGCCGCGGTTCGGTGGCGAGCCACGCCCGCACACCGTCGATGACCACCGGATGGTCGTCGACGATCGCCACACCGACCGGCCGTGCGTTCACCGCCGCCACCGGGTCTGCGTCCATCTGATCTCCCCGTCCCGTTCGTCGAGGTACTCCACCCCGCCGTCACCGCCGTCCACCGCCGCCGCGCCGCCCGCGGGCGGGCAGCCGCCGGAGTCCGGGGCGACCAGGCTGACCACCACCTCGTCCGGCCCGGCGACCACCGTCAGCCGGGCCCAGTCCCGTGCGCCGGCCAGCGTGGCGGTCAACGGGTCGGCCAGCCTGCGGCGGGTCTCCACCGGAAGCGGCGGGGGTGTGCCGATGGTCACCAGGTCGATCGGCAGGCCGTTCCGTTCGGCCAGGTCGGCGGCGGCCCGCAGCTCGTGCAGCAGCGGGTCGGGCACGTCGTCGGACTCGGCGATGAGCCGGCGCAGGCGCGCCGCCGCCAGCACGCACCGGCGCTGGACGTCCGGGTCGACCGGGTCGGCCCGGCCGTCGGCCAGTTCGGCGAGGACGGCGCCGGCGGCGGCGCCCGCCAGGGCCAGCCGGTCCCGCCGCTCCCGCCGGCCGCGCTCGGCGGCCTCCCGTTCGGCCACCAGCGCGTACGCGGCCGCGGCGGTCGCCGCCCGCTCCCGGGCCAGCGCGGCGATCGCGGCGCCACCGGCGAACACGGCGACCGGCAGCGAGAAGGTGCCGTACACGTACATCGCGCAGCGGGCCAGGTCGGCGGCCGACGTCGCGCCGTACCCGAAGACGGCCGCCACCGCCGTCGCCGAGTGCGCGGCGAGCAGCACCACCAGCCCGGTCAGCCGGCGGCCCCACAGCAGCACCACGAAGAACCAGCCCAGGGTGCCCCACACCCAGTTGGCCGCGGTGAACAGCTGCCGCTCGCCGGCCGCGGCGAAGACCGCCACGTCCACCGCCAGCAGCGCACCGGCCAGCGGCCAGGGCGGCAGCGGCGTTCCGCGCAGCAGGCGTACTCCGGCGGCGACGCCGAGGGCAGCGACGAGCAGCCAGCCGCCGAGGACCGGCACCGGCGCGGCCAGGTCCGCGTACGCCGTCAGCACCGCGGGCAGCGCGATCACCGCGTGCCAGGTGAGCGCGATGCCCACGACGACGATCCGGGCGCCGCGGTCGGAGGCGTCGGCGACGGCCGCGGCGGCGTCCGTGCCGGCCCGACCCTCGACCGGGGTACGCGCCGCCGGCACCGGAGGCGCCGTCAGGTCAGTGGACATCGGACCACTCCAGCCGGATCCGCGTCCCCGCGCCGGGGCTGGAGTGCACCTCGGCCCGCCCGCCGACACCGGCCGTCCGGCCCCGGACCGACTCCCGCAGCCCGTACCGGTGCGGCGGCACCGCCGCCGGGTCGAAGCCCGGACCGTCGTCGACCACCTCGATTACGACGATGCGCCCGACCCGGGCCAGGCGCAGCGTCGCCGACGCGCCCGGCGCGTGCCGGGCCACGTTGGACAGCGCCGCGTACGCGCTCTCCGCGAGCGCGTCGGCGACCGGCGCCGGCACGTCGCACGCCGCCAGTTCCAGCGTCACCGGAAGCTCGGGCAGCCTCGCCCGCACCTGCCGCAACCGGTCGTCGAGCCGGCCGCCCCGATCGGCCGAACGGGTCTCCACGAGCGCGTCGAGCGTGCGCAGGTCATCCGCGCAGCGTTCGCGCAGCGGACCCGAGGAGCCGGCGACCGCGCCCAGGCCGACCATGGTGAGCGTCGCCAGGACGGTGTCGTGCAGGTCCCGGTTCTGCTGCCGCTCGGCTTCGCGGGTGGCCTGGGCGACCCGGCTCTCCCGGGCGAGCCGCTGGTGGTTCACGAAGCCCCGGTCGGCGGCGGCGATACGGCGACGCATCACCGTGGTGATCAACGTCATGATGCCGGTCTGCACCAGCAACGTCGCCGCGTGGGCGCGCGCCTCGACGGGGTCGCCCGCCGCCTGCGCGCCGATGGCGTACGCGGCGACGACCAGCAGCCCGGCCGGGATCGACCAGCGGGGCGGCGCGGTCGCCTGCGCGTTGATCACGGTGGTGCTGGCGAGGACGGCGATCCAGCTCGCCTCGCCGGGCAGCACCTCCGGCGCGACGAGCGCGGGCATCGCCAGGCAGGCGGCCGTGGTCAGCGCGACGTCGCCGACCACCAGCGGGGCGCACACGCCGGCCCGGAACGCGCGCAGCGCGTACAGGACGGACCAGGCGGTCAAGACCCCGACGGCGGGTAGCAGCAGCGCCGTGTCGACCGGTGGGGTGCGTACCGACAGCGCCACCGCCGCGGCCGCCAACCCGCAGGTGAGCCGGAGCAGGGCCGGGATCGTGGTGAAGATGAGGGTGAAGGCGCCACCGGCCGGCGTGTGCAGCACGTCGGGTGCCGCGGTCGGCGGGTCGGGCGCACCGGGTGACGCGGTCGGCGTGCCGATCGCGCCGGGTGGCGCGGTCGTGGCGGGAACGACCGGCATCGGGGGAGACGTCCTTCCGAAACGACCCGATCCGGGTCCGCGCTGCGGAAATCGACGCCGGAGAATAACACGAGGACTGGCTCGTCATCACCCTCGGTGCCCGTCGTGTCGCTGATCGGTCAGCCCGGCTCCGCGGGCCGAACGGCGACCGTCAGCAGGTGCGCGCTGGCACCGAGCACCTCGGGGTCGCACTCCATGAGCGCCGCGCAGCGCAGCACCTCATCGAAGAGCCGCCCGTCCTCCGCCGGGCCACCGGTCACCGGCAGCAGCGGCCAGAGCGGGCCTTCGATTCCGTAGCGCCGCGGCGCCGGCAGCCCGGCGGCGTGGAACTCGTCGAACACCTCGTCCGGGCGGTGGAAGTAGGCGGTGGTGAAGCCGCCGACCGGGTCGTTCACCCCGGTCGTGTACGCCGCCAGCAGGGCCGGCCGGCTGCCGTCGTCCACCCGCCCCTGCCGGACGAGGTCCAGGAACGGTGCGTGCCGGCTGATCGTCGCGGCGGCCACCACACCGCCCGGGCGGGTCACCCGCACGGCCTCCCGCAGCGCCGCCATCCGGTCGGCCCGGCCGGTCAGGTGGTACAGCGGACCGAGCAGCAGCGTCACGTCCGCGACGGCGTCCGGCACCGGAAGGCGCCGGGCGTCGCCGACGGTGGCGCCCACCGCCGGGTACGCCCGCCGCGCCGCCGACACGTGCGCCGGAACCAGGTCGACCAGGTGGACGCGGTGGCCGAGACCGGCCAGCCACCCCGCGTAGGCGCCCGGACCGCCGCCGACGTCGAGCACCGTGGCCGGCGCCGGCGGCAGCAGCCGGGACAGCAGATCCCGGGTACGCGCCGCCTCCAGGCGCCCGAGTGGGCTGCGGTCCAGTCTGTCGGCCTCGACGTACCGGTCGGTGTAGAAGCGGACGACGTCCGGCTCGGGCTGAGTCATCCGTCGATGTTGCCGGTGGCGTCCGGGTGCCGCACACCGGTTTTCCACTCCGCGGCGGCGGTCTCCGCCCCACTGAAACTGTCGGTGGGTGGCCGTAACGTCCAGAGCACCGAAGCCGATCCGGGGAGAGACCGTGACCACTCTGGAAGACCGCCCCAACACCGCACTCCTCGTCGTCGACGTCCAGACCGGCGTGGTCGCGGGCGCCCACGAGCGTGACGCCGTCGTCGCCAACATCGCCCACCTCGTCGACAAGGCACGGCAGGAGCGGGTGCCCGTCGTCTGGGTGCAGCACTCCGACGAGGGGCTGATCCAGGGCAGCGACGACTGGCGCATCGTGCCGGAGCTGAAGCCGGCCGACACCGAGCCGCTCGTCGGGAAGAACTACGGCGACTCCTTCGAGGCCACGAACCTGGAGGCGGTGCTGGCCGGGCTGGGTGTCGGGCGGCTCGTCGTCACCGGCGCGCAGACCGACGCGTGCATCCGCTCGACGCTGCACGGCGCGCTCGTGCGGGGCTACGACGCCACCCTCGTCAGCGACGCCCACACCACCGAGGACCAGTCCGCCTGGGGTGCGCCGCCGCCGGCGCAGGTCATCGCACACACCAACCTCTACTGGACCTACCAGTCGGCGCCGGGGCGCACGGCCGGCACCGTGCAGACCGCCGACGTCGACTTCAACGGCGCGTCCTGACACGGTGCCTGTCGAGTCCCACCAGGATCACGCTGGAACGCAGATGTGGTGGCCTCCGCGAGTCGATGAGGCCACCACATCTGCCCTCCGGCACGATCCTGCCGGCTGATCCGTGGCCCAGTTGCTCAGGTGCCGACGGCGTAGCCGGGCACCGACGGCCAGCGCACGGTCAGCACGACCGACTCCTCCTCGGCGTACCAGGAGTGGTCTACGCCGTGGCCCCAGACGACGTAGTCGCCCCGGCGGGACAGCACCACCGTGCGGTCGGGCAGTTCGACCCGGAAACGACCGCTGATCAGCACCAGCAGGGCGGTGCGCTTCTCGCCGGTGACCCACTGCGCCCGGCGGTCGCCGGGTGGGTGCACACCCCACTTGATCTCCACGTCGCCGCTGTGCCGAGGATCGCCGACGGGCTTGAAGTATCCGAGCAGCCATCCGCGGTCGCCGGCGGCGTCAGCGTCGGCATTGCCGACGTAGATGGTGTCGGTCACGGGGGCCGACGCTAACACGGGACCGACAGGGGAATGCGTCGCCGGCCGGTCCGGCGGTGCCCGGCCGACGCCAGCCGGCCTGACGTCGCGCGATCGCGGTAGCGTCGTCGGCGTGGGTGGCGACTTCGCTTCGATCATGCGCGGGTTGATGGACAACCGCCGTCTCACCGCGCGAGCCGTCAGCCGCGCATCGGGACGAGCGGAATCGACGATCCGCCAGCTGCTCGTCGGCCGACTGTCGCCGACGGCCGAGTTGCTTCAGGACATCGCCCCGGTGCTGCAGATCGACGTCGCCGACCTGTTGGTCATTGCCGGGCTGCCGGTCGACTACGACGCGAGCCGACCGGGGCCGTACCAGGCGAGCCAGGAGATCGGGAGTCTCGTCGCTGCCGCAAGTTGGCTGACCCCCGAACAGGTCGAGCGGCTGACGACACTTGCAGGGGACCTGCGCAGCAGCAACGCCTGACCCGAGCTGCCCGGCCCGGCCGGTGAGCTGTGGCAGGTGGGGCGCGCCCGGCAGGATTCGAACCTGCGGCCTTGGGATTAGAAGTCCCCTGCTCTATCCGCTGAGCTACGGGCGCGTGCCGTGGATCGTCGCGCGAGAAGGGTACCGCCGCCTCCCCGCCCAGCGGGGAAACGGGTGGCGCCGGCCACGTCGGCGGCCAGCCTGCCACGGGGCGTCCCCACGGGTCACCCGGATTCCCGCCCCCGGCGGTCCAGCGCCGGTCAGGGCCGTACGCTCGGCGTCGTGCTGCTCGATCCGGACACCGAGAGCGACGTCGCGTACGAGCTGTGCCAGGTCTTCGGCCGGGCCATCCTGCCGTTCCGCGCGGGCGACGGTCTCGGCACCGCGTTCCTCTGCACCGTCGGCGGCGGCGAGTACCTGCTGACCGCCGAAGCGTTGACCCGGGCGCCGGTCGGTGAGGTCGGGCTGCGGCCCAGCGTCGTCGAGCCGGCGGACGTGGCGGGCGATTCGCTCACGCTGCCGGACTTCGCCGGGCGGTGGTCCCGCGAGCCGGAGCTCGGTGTGGCGCTCATGCCGACCGGGGGCCTGCACGAGCTGGCGGGCGACGCCGGCTGGCAGTGGCGTACCCAGCAGGTGCCGGAGGTGATCGTGGCCGACGCGGACGCTATCGCCGGGATCGGCTCGGAGCCGGGGTCGGCGATCGTCCTCGCGCTCGGCGTCGGTGACGGCGGCGCGCGGCCGCTGGAGGTGGCGATCGAACGGTACGCGCGGGAGGGCGACGCCGTCCGCATCACGGCGGAACTGCCCGACGGGTACGTCGGCGCGCCGGTCTTCGGCGTTCTGGCCACCGACGACGGCGAGCCCGGACTGTGCTGTCTCGGCTTGGTGCTGCCGGCCGAGCGGGGCGGGCATACGCTGGCGATGTTCGACCGTGTCCGGGCGGCGGTGGCGGACCGCGCCGGCTGACGGCCCGCGGCCGGGGCCGGCTGAGGCGACCGGAGAGGGCCGAGGGCGACGCCCGGGGGCGCGCCCGCGTCCGGCCGGTCAGGCCTGCGGCGCCGGCGTCTCCGCCTCGGTGGGCCGGCGGGGCGCCGCGACCTGGCCGTTGCCCGACGCCGGCTCGGCCCGGGCAACCGTCGGCCCGGCGCACAGGAATCCGTCGGCCCAGCGGCCGACCTCGGTGAAGACCTTCTCGCGTACGGCGGGACCGGAGAGGGTCAGGTCGTGCAGGCCGCCGTCGAAGCGGACCACCGTGACGTGCCGGCCCAGCCGGGGCGCCCAGCGGACCATGTGTTCCACGTCCAGCACGGAGTCGGCGAGGGCTGCCGCCTCCTGCCACTTCAGCCCCTTGTAGCTGCGCGTCGAGGCGGCCACCAGCACCGGCACCGGGACGTCCAGCCCGGCGCGGAGCTGCTGCTGGCCCCGGCGGATCGCGGCCAGCCAGCCGGCCCGCACCGGGAACCCGGCGAGCGGCTTCCACGCCAGGTCGTAGGTCCACTCGCCGCGGTGGTCGGCGTGGATGGTCTCGCCGTACACGGTGCCGAGGCCGGGACGGATGGCGCGCTTCGGCGCGGTGCGGGCCAGGCGCGCGACGGCGGTCATGCCCGGCCTGCGCAGCATCCACGGGAGGTTGAGGTCGAAGAAGGGGCTGTTCAGGAAGAGCCCGTCGACCGGGCCGGCGTCGCGCCGGGCGTGCGCCCAGAGCGGGAGGAGCAGACCGCCGGTGGAGTGGCCCATGCCGAGGACGACGTCGTGCTCCGCGCGCACGATCTGCGCGGCGGCGTCCAGCTCCGGGAAGTACTCGGCCAGGTCGAGGCAGAAGTTCGGCGTCTGGTGCGGCAACAGACTGCGACCGTACTTGCGCAGGTCGAGCGCGTAGAAGTCCCAGCCCCGCTCGGCGAAGAAGTCGGCGACGTGGGTCTGGAAGAAGTAGTCGGTGAAGCCGTGCACGTAGAGGACGGCCCGGCCGGTGGGCCGGTCCGCGCGGCGGCGGACCAGCGTGGCCACCACCGGGCCCTCGTCGTCGGTGCCCAGGTCGATCGTGTGCCGCTCGTACGGCGGCCCCAGCACGTCCGGTTCCACGACAGTGACGGTACGCGCGCAAGCTACCGGGCGGTAGCCCTCCTCCGGCCGGGGCGGGCGGAGGAGGGCGTACGCCTCAGGCCGTCTCCGCGTCGGCGCGGACCGGCTCGGTGTCGGCGGTCTGCGGCGGCTGGATGTCGCGCAGGTGCTTGTTGTTGCGGGGCTCCTGCCGGGTCTTCGCGTCGTTCAGGCGGCGCCGCAGGTCGTCCCGCACGTCGTTGAGGGCGGCGTGCAGGTCCTCCTCGGTCGAGGTCGTGACGATCTTCTGCCGACCGGCGATCCAACACTCCAGGGTGACCTTCTGGCCCTTCGTCTCGCGATCCTTGACCGACACCTCCAGCTCGGTGGCGTCGGCGTGGAAGCCGGCCAGCCGGGCGTCGAGGGTGGCGAACTGTTCCGCGATCCAGGCGCGGTCGCCCTGCGAGAAGCCCGCACCGACGCGTAGGCACTCCGCGACGGTGGCCGGGTTGGCCACGGCGCTCATCGCTGCACCTGCCGGTTGCCGGTGGTGGTGGTCTTCATGATCGCTGACCTTTCGTTCGGGGTTGCTGTGCCGTTGATCAAAGACGTACCCAACGACTTCCGATCCGGAACGTAATTGATCATGTCCACTACCTGCGGCGGGTCCCAGGGCCGCGCGGCCCTAGCACACGGGACCTTGATCAGGTCTTTGTCCACAGGCGGCCCGGTTGTCCACAGGTCGCGCCCGGCGGGTGGCGATGGCGGGCGACGACGACCAGGCTCGGTGCCGAGTCGACTCGCGAAGGCAATCCGATCTTTCCGTGGAGGGACGATGTTCGACACCTACGTCACGATCGTGGGCAACGTGCTCACCACGCCCGAGTGGCGGCGTACCACGCAGAGTCAGACTCTGGTGGCCAACTTCAAGGTGGCCTCCACCGCCCGCCGGCTGGACCGCGACAGCGGCCGCTGGGTGGACGGCAACAGCCTGCGCGTCCGGGTCAACTGCTGGCGGAAGCTCGCCGAGGGCGTGGCCGCCTCGGTGATGGTGGGCGACCCGGTGATCGTCTGCGGGCGCCTCTACACCCGCGACTGGACCGACGACGCCGGCAACCACCGCACGCTCTACGAGTTGGAGGCCGTCGCGGTCGGGCACGACCTGTCCCGGGGCCGGGGCCGGTTCCTGCGCAACCGCCCGACGACGGCGACCAGCGCCGTCGAGGACGCCGAGGCCGAGCATCGCGTGCACGGCGAAGCGACCGAGCCGGTTCCGGCCGCCGAGTCGCCCGCCCTGCTCGACGACCGGCCGCTGGACGACGACTTCGAGCTGCCCGGGTTGGCGGCCCGGGGCGTGCCGGCTCCGCTCGGCTTCGGCCCGGCGGAGCACCCGGACCGTCCCGCTGACGGTCCGAGCGACTCGATTCACGGCGGCACCGACCCGGGTGCGGACCTCAGCGGCTACTACCCGGCAGACGTGGACCCCGACGGTCATGGCGAGCCGGGCCCGGATCCGGACGTTGAGTCGCGCCCGGAGCGCGACGAGTCGGATCCGGGCGACCCCGGGCCCGGCGAGCTGTCCCCGCCGGCCGACGGTCCGGAGTTGGGCGGTGCCGCCTCAAGCCCGGTGAGCGCCGGGCGGGGACGGCGGGGCCGGGGACGGGTACCCACGCCCGCCTGAGCCGGCCGCCCGGTTCGACCCTCGACCCACACGTGCGACGAGGGCGGGGTGGCGGGGCCTGCGCGGACCGTCGCCCCGCGCGACGGGGGCGGGGTGGCGGCGCTGAGAGGACCGTCACCCCGCGCAACGCCGGCTCCTGGTCGGGCCGCACCGGCCGCCGGTGGGCGGGCGGGGCTGAGGGCGGCGCTCGGTTAGGCTGGCCGGCCGGAGGTGATGGCCGGTGCGGCAGGCGACCGCGGTGGGGCTCGTCGCCGGGTATGCGCTGGACGTGCTCTTCGGCGACCCGCGCCGGTGGCATCCGGTGGCCGGCTTCGGCCGTGCGGCCGGGGCGCTCGAGCGGCGGATCTACCGGCCCGACCGGGCGGCGGGTGCGGCGCACGCGGCGGTGGCGGTGGGTGTGCCGGTGCTGCTGGGCATCGCCGCCACGGCCGCCACCCGCCACCGGCCGGTGGCGCGTGCGGCGCTGGTGGCCGCCGGCACGTGGACGGTGCTCGGCGGCCGGACGCTGCGGCACGAGGCCGAGGTGATGGGCCGCGCGCTGCGCGACGGGGACCTGCCGGCGGCCCGGCAGCGCCTCGGCCACCTCTGCGGACGGGACCCGTCCGCACTGGAGGAGCCGGAGCTGGCCCGCGCCACCGTCGAGTCCGTCGCGGAGAACACCTCCGACGCGGTCGTCGCCCCGCTGTTCTGGGGTGCCGTCGCCGGCCTGCCCGGGCTGCTGGGCTACCGCGCGGCGAACACCCTCGACGCGATGGTCGGCCACCATTCACCCCGGTACGCCCGGTTCGGCACTCCGGCCGCCCGCCTCGACGACCTGCTCAACCTCGTACCGTCCCGGCTGACCGGCCTGTTGACGGTCGCCGCCGCCCCGGTCGCGCGTGGTGACCGGGAGCGGGCCCTGCGGGTCTGGCGCCGGGACCGCAACGACCACCCCAGCCCCAACGCCGGGCAGTGCGAGGCGGCGATGGCCGGCGCGCTCGGCGTGCGGCTCGGCGGTCGCAACGTCTACTTCGGCCGCTCCGAGGTCCGCCCCTTCCTGGGCGACGGGCCGCGCCCGGAGGCCCGCCACCTTCCCCGGGCCGCCCGCATCTCCGGTGCGGTCGGGCTCGCCGCGCTGGGGCTCGCCGCGGCGTACCCGCTGACCGTCGGCCGGCTGGTGGACGTCGTCAGCCGCCGCGCGGTTGCCCTCGGGCTGTCGGCCGTGCGCAGGAGGGGGCGGTGAGCGGCGGGCTGCTGGTCGCCGGCACCACCTCCGACGCGGGCAAGAGCGTGCTCACCGCGGGCATCTGCCGGTGGCTGCGGCGGCGCGGCGTGAAGGTGGCGCCGTTCAAAGCGCAGAACATGTCCAACAACTCGGCCGTCGTGATCGGGCCCGACGGGCGTGGCGGCGAGATCGGGCGGGCACAGGCGATGCAGGCCGCCGCCTGCGGTCTCGCGCCGGACCTGCGCTTCAACCCGGTGCTGCTCAAACCGGGCAGCGACCTGGCCAGCCAGGTGGTGCTGCTCGGGGAGGCGGTCGACACGATCACCGCCGGCACGTTCCGGCAGCTGCGGCCCCGGCTCGCCGGGACCGCGTACGCGGCGCTGGCCGAACTCCGGGCCGCCTACGACGTGGTGATCTGCGAGGGGGCCGGCAGCCCGGCGGAGATCAACCTGAGGGCGGGCGACTACGTCAACATGGGGCTCGCCCGGCACGCCGGCCTGCCCGCGATCGTGGTCGGCGACATCGACCGGGGCGGGGTGTTCGCCTCGATGTTCGGCACCGTCGCCCTGCTGGACCCGGCCGACCAGGCGCTGGTCGCCGGGTTCGTGATCAACAAGTTCCGGGGCGACCTGGGCCTGCTCCGACCGGGGTTGGACATGCTGCACCAGGTCACCGGCCGGCCCACGTACGGGGTGCTGCCCTGGTCACTGGACCTGTGGCTGGACGCGGAGGACTCGCTCGCGTACGGGCGGGTGCTGGGGCGTCCGGACGCGCCGCGCGGCACCGAGTGGTTGGACGTGGCCGTCGTCCGGTTGCCCCGGATCAGCAACGCCACCGACGTCGAGGCGCTCGCCACCGAGCCCGGCGTGCGGGTGCGCCTGACCGTCGAGCCGGCCGAACTCGCCGCCGCCGACCTGGTCGTGCTTCCCGGTTCGAAATCGACAGTGGCGGACCTGGCCTGGCTGCGGGAGACCGGGCTGGCCGACGCGGTGCTGGCGCACGCCGCCGCCGGCCGCCCCCTGCTCGGCATCTGCGGCGGGTTCCAGATGCTGGCGCGCGCCATCGACGATCCGGTGGAGAGCCGGCGGGGCAGCGTGCCCGGTCTCGGCCTGCTCCCGGTCGAGATCACCTTCGACCCGCGCAAGACCGTGCGGCAGTCGGCCGGCACGGCGTGGGGTGACGTCCCGGTGCACGGCTACGAGATCCACCACGGATACGTCTCGACCGCCGACGCGGATCTCGCGCCGCTGCTCGCGTACGACGACGGCTCCGGTGAGGGCGCCGTCGCCGGCGCCGTGTACGGGACGCACTGGCACGGCGCGTTCGAGTCCGACGGGTTCCGCCGCCGCTTCCTGACCGAGGTGGCCCGGCAGGCCGGCCGGGACGGCTTCCGGGTCGCGCCGGACACCTCCTTCGCGACGGCCCGCGAGCGCTCCCTGGACCTGCTCGGCGACCTGGTCGAGGAGCACCTCGACACGGCCGCGCTCTGGAATCTGATCGAGTCCGGCCCGCCCGCCGGCCTCCCATTCATCCCCCCAGGCGCCCCGCCCGGCTGACCCGTCATCCCCCGAGGCTCGCGCCACCCCTCGACTCGGTGATGGGGAAGGGGGAGGGGGTCAGGGGCGGACGTCGGCGGGGCGGTCGGACATCGGCAGTCCCGCCTCCCGCCAGGCCTCCACGCCGCCGATCACGTCGGTGGCCCGGTGCAGGCCGAGCGCGCGCAGGCTGGCGACCGCGAGGCTGGAGCTGTAGCCCTGGCGGCAGGCCAGGACGATCTTCAGGTCGTACCCGGTCGCCTCGGGGATCCGCCAGGTGCTCGCCGGGTCCAGCCGCCACTCCAGGACGGTGCGGTCGACCACGATCGCGCCGGGCAGCTCACCCTGCTCCCGCCGCTGCCGCTCGGTGCGTACGTCGATCAGCAACGCCCCCGTGCGGACCGCCTCGACGGCCTGGTGCGGGGTGAGCCGGCGCACCCCGGCGCGGGCCTGTTCCAGGAGGGCGTCGACGCCCGGACTCATCACGCTGTGGGACACGAGCCGATCCTGCCGCCCCGCCGGGCGTTCCGGCGGTCGAACGGCCCGGCTGTCACCATGACCGCCCGAACGGGCGACGGCCCCGGGGAGCGCCCCGCACGGTACGGGTGACCGGCAGCGGGGCAGGCTCCGCGTCGCCCGCTACCGTCGGCCCGTGGTGGTCGCGGTGATGGAGGCGTACGCCCAGCTGGCGCACCGGGTCCGGGAGGCGCCGGCGCGGTTGGGGCGTACCCGTCTGGTGGCCGTCGACGGGCCCAGCGGCGCGGGCAAGAGCTGGTTCGCGGCGCGGCTCGCGGACGCCCTCGCGGCACTGCCGGGCGGTGCCCGGCCGCCGGTGGTGCACACCGACGACCTGCTCGACGGCTGGGACGACCAGCTCACCTTCTGGTCGCGGCTGGAGGAGTGCGTGCTGGCACCGGTGCGGGCGGGCCGCCCGGGCGCGTACCGGCGGTACAGCTGGGTGCGGCGCGCGTTCCTGCCCCGGCCGGTGCCGGTGCCGGTGGCGCCGGTGCTCCTGGTCGAGGGGGTGAGCGCCGCGCGGGCGGCGGCCGGGCCCGACCTCAGCCTCGCCGTGTTCGTCAGCGCCCCGCCGCGGCTGCGGCTCACCCGGGCGGTGGCCCGCGACGGCCCGGGGATCCTGCCCGAGCTGCGCCGCTGGCACGCGGGTGAGCGGGCCCACTTCGCCGCCGACGGCACGGAGGAGCGGGCGGACCTGGTGGTCGACGGCGCGCCCGACGTGCCGCACGACGCCCGTCACTACTACGTGCGTCGGGCCCGCAGCCGGGGCGTGACCGGTGGTGGCGACCACGGTACGGGCTGAGCTGCCACTCCGCGGCTCGGGCGGTGCGGCCCGGTAAGGGCGGCATACGATGCCGGTCATGACCACACCGATCATGTCCGAGTCCGACCTGCGGGCCGCCGTCGAGCGGGAACTGCCCGGCGTCCGCGCGGACCTCGAACGCCTCGTCCGCATCCCCGGCATCGCGTTCGAGGGCTTCGACCACTCGCACGTGGAGCGCTCCGCCGAGGCGGTCGCCGAGCTGCTGCGCGGCTGCGGCCTCGACGTGAAGATCGTGCGCTCCGGCGGCCAGCCGGCCGTGATCGGGAAGAAGGCCGCCCCGCCCGGCGCGCCGACGGTGCTGCTGTACGCGCACCACGACGTGCAGCCGGTGGGCGACCTGTCGAAGTGGGAGTCGGACCCGTTCGAGCCGGTGGAGCGGGACGGCCGCCTCTACGGGCGCGGCGCCGCCGACGACAAGGCCGGCATCATGGCGCACGTGGCGGCCCTGCGCGCGTTCGGCGACGCGCTGCCGGTCGGCGTCGTGCTGTTCATCGAGGGCGAGGAGGAGTACGGCTCGGACTCGCTGGAGGCGCTGCTGGCCGAGCACCGCGACGAGATCGCCTCGGACGTCATCGTGATCGCCGACTCCGGCAACTGGGACATCGGTGTGCCGGCGCTGACCACCTCGCTGCGTGGCATCGTCAACTGCTTCGTCGAGGTCCGCACGCTGGACCACGCCGTGCACAGCGGCATGTTCGGCGGCGCCGTTCCGGACGCGCTGACCACGCTGGTCCGGCTCCTCGCGACCCTGCACGACGACGCGGGCGACGTCGCCGTCGACGGGCTGGTCGGCCGCGAGGGCGCGGTCGTGGACTACCCGGAGGACCGGATCCGCGCCGAGGCGGGCCTCGCGGAGGGTGTGCAGTTCATCGGCACCGGCCGGATCACCGACCGGCTCTGGACCAAGCCGGCCCTGGCCGTGCTCGGCATCGACGCGCCGGCCACCGCGGAGGCCCCGAACGCGCTGGTCCCGGCCGCGAAGGCCAAGCTCAGCGTGCGGCTCGCGCCGGGCGACGACCCCAAGCGGGCGTACGCGGCGCTGCGCGCGCACCTGGCGAAGCACGCCCCCTGGGGCGCGCGGGTGACCGTCACGTTCGAGCACGACGGCGACCCGTGCGTCATCGACGCCTCCGGCCCGATGTTCGACGCGGCCCGCTCGGCGTTCCGTACCGCCTGGGACGGCACCGACCCGGTCGACATCGGTGTCGGCGGCTCGATCCCGTTCATCGCCACCTTCCAGGAGATGTTCCCGCGGGCCGCGATTCTGGTGACCGGTGTGGAGGATCCGCACGCGCGGGCGCACGGCCCGAACGAGAGCCTGCACCTGGGCGAGTTTGCGCGCGTGTGCCTGGCGGAGGCGCTGCTGCTGCGCAATGTGGCCGGAGCCGCCCGCGGGTGACGCCGGTGTCGGAACCGTAACTTCCTGGTTCATCTGGGAGTTTGCGGTGTGTCGGGCGCGGGGCTGTTATAGCCTTTCGTACATGAGTACGAACGAGGTGATGGCCCGCCTGGAGGCCGCCGTCAGCGCTCTGGGGGACGTCGACGTCTCCGCGTGGCCCGAGGACACGCTCAAGGAACAGCTCGGTGAGCTCTCGGCCGCCCTGGTCGCGCTCGATTCGGTGCTCTCCCGGGTCGCCGATGAGGTGCGTGCCCGTGGTCTGCGCATCGAGGAGCCCGTCTCGGCCTGACCGGGCGGCGGCCACTCCGCTCGGCGGTCCGGGCACGGCAATGCCCGGGTGGTGTCGGGGGTGGCTGGCAGGATGGGTCCGTGCTGTTCCTGGACCTGGCAGCCACCTCCGCCGCCGTCGCCGCGACAAGTGGACGCCGGGCGAAGGTGGAGCTGCTCGCCGACGCCCTGCGCCGGCTCGACCCGGCCGAGGTGGCGGCGGGCTCCGGTTACCTGGCCGGCGAGCTGCGGCAACGACAGACCGGCGTGGGCTGGGCCAGCCTGCGCGACCTGCCGCCACCGGCCGAGACGCCGACGCTGACCGTGGCCGCGGTGGACGCGGCGATCGACGCCATCTCCGCCGTGTCCGGGGCGGGTTCCCAGGCGCGCCGCCGGGCGCTGCTGCACGGGCTCTACGCCGCGGCCACCGCGCCGGAGCAGCGCCTGCTGACCGGGCTGTTCAGCGGGGAGCTGCGGCAGGGCGCCCAGGCCGGTCTGCTCGCCGACGCGATCGCCCGGGCCGCCGACGTGCCGGTGGCGGCCGTCCGTCGGGCGCTGCTGCTGGCCGGGGATCTGCGGTCGGTGGCGGTGGCCGCCTGCGGCGGCGGCGCGCCGGCGCTTGCCGCGTTCGGCCTCCAGGTGGGGCGACCGCTGGCGCCCATGCTCGCGCAGAGCGCGCCGTCGGTCGACGAGGCGCTGGCCGCGACCGGTGTTCCCGCCGTGGTCGACGTCAAGCTGGACGGCATCCGCATCCAGGTGCACCGCTCCGGGCGGGACATCGCCGTGTTCAGCCGCAGCCTCGACGACATCACCGCCCGGCTGCCGGAGGTGGTCGCCGCGGTCCGTGCGCTGCCCGCCCGCGAGCTGGTGCTCGACGGCGAGGCCCTGGGCGTGGACGCCGCCGGCCGGCCGCTGCCGTTCCAGGAGACGTCCGCCCGCGCGGCCCGCCGCACCACGCCCAGCACCACCGGTGGCAGCGCGGTCGCGCCCGCGGTGCTCGCCGCCGCCCGCACCACCGGCGAGTCGGTGCTCACGCCGTACTTCTTCGACCTGCTGCACCTCGACGGCGAGGATCTGATCGACCGGCCGGGCCGGGAGCGGTGGACGGCGCTGGCCGGAGCGGTCGACCAGGAGCTGCTGGTGGGGCGGCTGGAGGTCGACGGCCCGGAGGCGGCGGGGGCGGCGTTCGCCGCCGCCGTCGAGGCCGGGCAGGAGGGCGTCGTGGTGAAGTCGCCGGACGCGCCGTACGACGCCGGGCGCCGTGGCGCCGCCTGGGTCAAGGTCAAACCACGGCACACGCTGGACCTGGTGGTCCTCGCGGTGGAGTGGGGCAGCGGCCGGCGCCAGGGCTGGCTGTCGAACCTGCACCTCGGCGCGCGCGACCCGCGTACCGGGGAGTTCGTCATGCTCGGCAAGACCTTCAAGGGGCTCACCGACGAGGTGCTGCGCTGGCAGACCGAGCGGTTCCTCGAACTGGCGGTCGAGAAGGGCGACTGGGTGGTGCGCGTGCGCCCCGAGCAGGTGGTCGAGATCGCCTTCGACGGCGTGCAGACCAGCTCCCGCTACCCGGGTGGGATGGCACTGCGGTTCGCCCGCGTCGTGCGCTACCGGGACGACAAGACCGCCGCGGAGGCGGACACGATCGACGCGGTCCGGGCGATCCACGCCGGCCGCCGCACCGGCTGAGCGCGGCTCAGGCGGAAGCGGGCTCGGCCGCGCGGTCGGCCGGGGGCCGCCGCACCACGCCGGCCCGCCGGTGCGCGTCCCGGCGGGCGAAGTAGCCGTAGCCGACCAGGGTCATCCCCGCGAAGATCCACCACTGCACGACGTAGCCGAGGTTCTGCCAGTTGTTCGCGTACCCGACCGGGATCGGCTTGAAGACCGGGTCGGCCGCCGGGGACTGCTCGTCGAGCAGCACGTACCCCCCGTACACCGGGTAGGGCAGCTCGGCGGCCAGCCGGGGCAGCCCGATGCGGCGGGTCTCCAGCTTGCCGTCGCGCCGGGCCACCGGGACCGAGCCGCTCTCGCCGGGACGGATCCGCCCGGTCACGGTCACCGCACCGGAGGGAGTCGCGGGCACCACCGGCTGGGCGGTGGCGTCCCTGCCCGGGGCGGGCGGGATCCAGCCCCGGTCGACGAGCACGGCCGTTCCGTCGGCGAGGACCAGGGGGGTCAACACCTCGAAGCCGACCGTACGGTCCACCGAGCGGCCCCGGACCAGGACGATGTTCGAGGTGTCGTACCGGCCGGTGACGGTGACCTTCGTCCAGGTCTTCTCCGCGACGGGTGCCGGCCCGACGGTGCCGGCATTCCCGGCCGGGACGCCCACCGCGTCGCCCAGCGGCACCGGGGTCATGCTCAGGCCCGCGTCGATCCGCTCGTTGATCTCGCTGCGCTCGTGGTAGCGGTCCAGCTGCCAGTTGCCCAGCAGCACCATCGCCACCGCCGCCACCAGGGTCAGCGCGAGCGCGCCCAGCCAGCGCGGCGTCAGCAGGAACCGGTACACGACCACGAGGTTACCCCGGCGACCCGAGCCCACCGGCATCGCCGGTCCCACCGGGAGACCGCGCTCACCGGTGCGTCCGTCGCCGGTTTCGGCCCAGCCGGCGGGACGCCGCCATCGACGGTCCGGGCGGAACGCCATCGACGGCCCGGCGGGCGCCCGGCGACCCGCCCCGCTCGGTGCCGCACACCTGTCGATCGCTTCGGCTATCGTCACGCGGGCGGACCGCGCCGTCGGGCCGCCCGCGTACCCGCCACCGCCCGCGAGGGAGTCGATGATGACCGTCGTGCCGCGCCTGGTGCTCAGTGCGCCCTCCTCCGGACACGGGACGAACATGCTGGCGATCGGGCTGCTCGCGGCCGTCGCCGACCGGGGAACGGAGACCGCCGGGTTCAAGGTCGGTCCGGACCGGGTCGACGCCGCGTACCTCGGGCTCGCCGCCGGCCGGCCCGGACGCACGCTGGATCCGCGCCTCGTCGGCGCCGAGCGGATCGTCCCGCTGTTCGCGCACGGGGCCGCCGGTGCCGGGCTCGCGGTGGTCCAGGGCAGCATGGGGCTGTACGACTCGCTGACCGGCCGCCCCGAGACGGAGTCGACCGCGGCGGTCGCCGCGGCGCTGCGCAGCCCGGTGGTGCTGGTGATCGACGTGGCCGCGATGGGCCAGTCGGTGGCCGCCCTGGTGCACGGCTTCCGGGCGTACGACGAACAGCTCTGGCTGGGGGGTGTGATCCTCAACCGGGTCGCCTCCGGCCGGCACGAGGCGCTGCTGCGTGAGGCGCTCGACGACGTCGGTGTGCCGGTGTACGGCGCGTTGCGCCGGCAGGACCTGCCGCCGGTGCTGCCCGCCCGCCGGCACGGGGTGGTCCCGGTGGTCGGCGGCTCCGCCGAGGCGGGGCGGGCGGTCCGCCGGCTCGGTGAGGCGGTGGCGGCGACGGTCGACCTGGAGCGGTTGCTCGGCCTCGCCCGGTCCGCGCCGCCGCTCACCGCCGCGCCCTGGTCCCCCGAGGCCGGGACGACCGAGGGTGGACAGACCGCGCCGGCCGGTGAGCGGCCGCTGATCGCCGTTGCCGGGGCGACCGGCGGCAGCTACAGCCACGCCGAGACGCACGAGCTGCTGCGCGCCGCCGGAGCCGAGGTGGTGGCGTTCGACCCGTTGCAGGACGAGACCCTGCCGGCCGGGGTCCGGGCGCTGGTCGTCGGCGGTGCGCTGCCCGAGGCGTACGCCGACCAGCTCTCGGCCAACCGGCGGCTCTGCATCTCGGTGGCCGAGCTGGCGCGCACCGGTCGCCCGGTGATCGCCGAGGGCACCGGCCTGCTGTGGCTGGCCCGGGAACTGGACGGGCTGCCCATGTGCGGGGTGCTCGATGCGGTGGGCAGCAGCCGTGCGGGCCTGGTGGTGGGATACCGGACCGCGACCGCCGCCACCGACAGCGTGGTCGCCCCGGCCGGCGCGACGGTGACCGGGCACAAGGAGCACCGGGGGGTGCTCACGCCACGGGCGGGGCAGCGGCCGGCCTGGACCTGGGAGGGCGGCGCGCCCGAGGGCTTCGTCTGGCGGGGGGTGCACGCCTCGCAGCTCACGTTGCACTGGGCCGCGCAGCCGACCCTGGCCGCCCGGCTCGTGGCCGCGGCCGCTGAGGCGGAACCGGCGGTGGCGCAGACCGGCGGGGTTCCCGCGTGATCGGTCAGGTGGCGGTCCGCCGGTTCCCGGAGCTGACGGTCTCGACGCCGCGTACGGAGGTGCGGCCCCTGCGGGCGGCGGACGCGAAGGCGGCCGACGAGATCTTCGCCGACCGGCAGACCCAGCGTTGGCTGCCGCTGGCCGAGGAGAGCGGCCAGATCGACGGGCACGCCTGGTGCACGGACCTGGCCCGGCAGCGGCGCGACAGCGGCGACGGGGACCACTACGCGGCCGTCCGCCGTGAGGACGACCGGGTGGTCGGCTGCCTGTGGACCCGGCGTACGGACTGGGGTGCCCTCTGCACCGAGGTGTCGTACGCGATGGCCGCGCACGCGCGGGGGTTCGGGCTGGCCGCCGAGGCGGTGGACGCGCTGGCCATCGCGCTGCTGCTGGAGCACGGTTTCCAGCGCGTCGAGCTGCGGGTCGCGCCGGGCAACGTGGCGTCGCGGCGAGTGGCCGAGAAGGCCGGGTTCAGCTACGAGGGCCTGCTCCGCAACGCCGGCTACGTCCGCGGCACCCGGGTGGACGTCGAACTGTGGTCCCTGGTCTCCGCCGACCTCCACTGACCCACCCCACCTGAGTACGCGAGGGTGGGGGGCGGGTCAGCCGACTATGGCGTCGGAGGGTGGGGTGAAGTCGCGCTCGGGTTTGTCCTTCAGGGCGTCCCGCAGGGTGTTGGCCACGGCCGCGATCGGGATCTGCGACTGGCCGTCGCCGACCGCGTTGAACGGGTTGTCCGGGTCGGAGATGAAACTTGCCGCGGCGAGTTCGGGCGTGAACCCGACGAACCAGGCCGACCGCGTGCTGTCCGTCGTACCGGTTTTGCCGGCGACCGGGCGGCCCACCGTGCCGCGTACGCTGTCGGCGGTCGACCAGCCCCCGCAGCTTCCCTTCGCCGGCGTGTCGCCGGTGGGGCACCGGGCGGCGTCGGTGGCCGCCCGGGCCGCGTCCGCGCTGACCACCTGGCGGCAGCGGGGCTTGGCGACCTCCCGCTCGATCCCGGACGCCGTCCGGTACATCGCCGGGGTGCCGTCCCGGTTGTAGATGGCCTGCACCGGGAGCGCCTCGCAGTAGCGGCCCTCGGCCGCGACGGTGGCGTAGGCGTTCGCCATCTCCAGCGGCGTGGCGTCGGAGACGCCCAGGGTGAACGCGCCCCACTTCTTCGCCTTCGCCGGGGACGCCTGCTCCCGGTCCACGTCGGTGCGCCAGCGCAGGCCGAGCTGTTCGGCGAGGCGCACCGCCTTGTCCGCGCCGACCTGCTCCTCCAGCCAGACGAAGTACGTGTTCACCGACTTGCCGAAGCCGGACCACATGGTCTGGGTACCGGACATCGCGCCGCTGGCGTTCGACGGCGCCCAGCCGTCGTAGACCTCCGACCGGTACCGGTGCGGCGCGTTGAACGTCGTGTTCAACGTCATGCCGGAGTCCAGCGCGGCGAGCATCGGGAACATCTTGAACGTCGACCCCGCCTGGTAGCCCGGCAGGTCACCGCCGCCGAGCAGGGGCGCGACCGTGTTCGGATAGGTGGCCTTGATCTTCGGTCCGGCCTCGGGGTTGCCGCTCGGGCCGTTCCCGCTCAGGTCGAGGGAGTACCGGCGGTTGACCGCCATCGCCTTCACCCGGCCGGTGCCCGGCTCGGCGACCACGATGCCGTTGGCGAACGGGCTGCCGATGTTCTCCTCGGCGCCGACGTTCTTCTCGGCCGCCTCCTGGATCTTCGGGTCGATGCTGAGCACGATCCGGTACCCGCCGCGGCGTAGCTTGTCCATCCGCTCCAGCCGGTTGGCGCCGAACGCGGGCTGCGCGCTCCACCAGTTCTTCACGTAGTCGCAGATGAAGCCCCAACTGTTCCACTCGTCCGGCACCGAGGCGCAGTCGTTGGAGGGGTAGCTCAGCTTGAGCCGGATCGGCTCCGACTTCGCCGCGTTGGTGGCGTCGGGTGACAGGTAGCCGAGCTGCGTCATCCGGTCCAGCACGTAGTTGCGGCGGGCCGTGGCCTCCTTCTGGTCCGAGCTGGCCGGGTCGTACTGGGACGGCGACTTGACCAGCCCGGCGAGGGTGGCGGCCTCGACCGGCGTCAGCTCCTTCGGGGTCTTCGAGAAGAAGATCTCGCTGGCGGCGTAGATGCCGTACGCGCGGTGGCCGAAGTACGCGGAGTTGAGGTAGCGCTCCAGGATCTGCTCCTTGCTCAGCTCCTTCTCCAGGTCGAGGGCCATCCGCATCTCCCGGATCTTGCGGACGCTTGTCTGCTGGGTGGCCTCCTGCACCTCCTTCGGCGTCGTCGCGCTGTCCCGTAGGGCCATCCGGACGTACTGCATGGTGAGCGTGGAGGCGCCCTGGGAGACGCCGTTGGAGCCGACGTTCGCCACGAACGCCCGCGCGACACCCTTGGGGTCGACGCCGTGGTGCTGCCAGAAGCGGTTGTCCTCGGCGGCCACGATCGCCTGCTGGATGTTCGGCGACATGTCGGCGAGTTTCGTGTACTGCCGGTACTCCTCGTAGAACATCGTCAGCACGGTCCTGCCGTCCGGCGCGTACAGATACGAGGTCTCGGCGGGTAGCGCGGTCCTGAGGATCTTCGTCTTGTGCTCCAGCGCGTGGGCGGTGACCTTGGCGCCGATGCCGGTGGCGGCGGCGAGCGGGTAGGCCACGGCGGCGATCACGACACCGGCGATGAGCCCGGCGCGGAGGAGAGGGACGAGACGACCGGCGGCAGCGAGGGGTCGGTTGCTCACACCGCCAAGTTATGACATTTCCGATTCGTACTAGAGAAATATTCATAAACTGGCGGGCTCGTGATGCGGCCCACGTCGCGCCGCGCTGTCCCGTGCGCGGCCTTCCCGGCAGGATCGCGGTCATGCGTGGTCAGCCGATCGAGGCAAGCGCGGTCCGCGGGACCGGGTCCGCCGACGGGTCGCCCGAGCCCGACCTCGGGCACCACGGGGACGCCGAGGCCACCTCCGGCCTGGTCGACCTGGCCGTGAACGTACGCCGGGCCCCGATGCCCGACTGGTTGGCCGACCCGATCACGGCCGCGCTCGGCGACCTGGCCGGGTACCCGCAGCCCGGGCCGGCGCGGGCCGCGGTCGCCGCCCGGCACCGCCGGCCCCCGACGGAGGTGCTGCTCACCGCCGGCGCCGCCGAGGGCTTCGTGCTGATCGCCCAGGCGCTGCGCGGGATCCGTCGCCCGGTGGTCGTCCACCCCCAGTTCACCGAGCCGGAGGCCGCCCTGCGCGCCGCCGGGCACCGGGTGGAGCGGGTGCTGCTCGATCCGGCCGAAGGGTTCCGGCTCGACCCCGCCCGGGTCCCGGAGGACGCCGACCTCGTCATGGTCGGCAACCCCACCAACCCGACCTCGGTGCTGCACCCGGCCGCCGACCTGGCCGGGCTGGCCCGCCCGGGCCGGGTCCTCGTTGTCGACGAGGCGTTCGCCGACACCACCACGGCGCCCGGGACCACCGGCGAGCCGGAGTCGCTCGCCGGCCGCCGCGACCTGCCCGGCCTGCTCGTGGTCCGCAGCCTCACCAAGACCTGGGGCCTGGCCGGGCTGCGGGTCGGCTACCTCCTCGGCGAGGCCGCCCTGCTGGAGCGGCTGGCCGCCGTACAGCCGCTGTGGGCGGTCTCCACCCCGGCCCTCGCCGCCGCCACGGCCTGCGCCGGGCCGCAGGCGATCGAGGCGGAGCGCGCCGTCGCCGCCCGCCTCGCCGCCGACCGCGACCACCTGGTGGCCCGCCTGGCGGCCCTTCCCGGGGTACGCGTCGCCGGCCGGCCCGCCAGCGCCTTCGTGCTGGTGCACCTTCCCGGCGCCGACGCGGTGCGGCTGGCCCTGCGCGAGCGCGGCTGGGCGGTCCGCCGGGGCGACACCTTTCCCGGGCTGGGCCCGGACTGGCTGCGGGTCGCCGTGCGCGACCCGGCGACGACCGACGCGTTCACCGAGGTACTGGCGGGGATCCTGGAGGCATGATGCTGGAGACGACGATCGAGGCGATCGGACCGCTCGACGAGCCGGCGATGGCCGCCGCCCGGGACCTGCAGGGCCGCCTGACCAAGCCGGCCGGTTCGCTGGGCGCCCTGGAGGAGCTTTCCGTACGCCTCGCCGGCCTGGCCGGTCACTGCCCTCCGCCGGTGCCCGACCGGGCCGCCGTGGCGATCTTCGCCGGTGACCACGGCGTGCACGCCCAGGGTGTGACGCCCTGGCCGCAGGAGGTCACCGTGCAGATGATCGGGAACTTCCTCGCCGGGGGCGCCGTCGTCAACGCGTTCGCCCGGCAGGCCGGTGCCTCGGTCACCGTCGTCGACGTCGGCGTCGCGACCCCGCCGCCGCCCGTCCCCACCGGGGACCTCGCCGCTCCCCGGCTGGTCGAGGCCAACGTGCGGCGCGGCACCCGGGACCTGACCGTCACCGCGGCCGTCAGCCGCGACGAGGCGCGCGCCGCCGTCGAGACCGGCGTCCGGGTCGCCGGCGACCTGATCGACGCCGGGGCCGACATCCTGCTCACCGGCGACATGGGCATCGGCAACACCACGCCGGCCGCGGCCCTGATCGCGGCCTTCGCCGGAGTCGACCCCGCCGAGGCGACCGGTCGCGGCACCGGAGTGGACGATCCGACGTACCGGCACAAGATCGAGGTGGTCCGGGCGGCGCTGCGCCGGCACGAGCCCGATCCGGCGGACCCGCTGGGCGTGCTGGCCGCCGTCGGTGGCCTGGAGCACGCCGCCCTGGCCGGGCTGATCCTGGGCGCCGCCGCCCGGCGCGTCCCGGTGCTCCTGGACGGGGTGATCGCCGTCTCGGCCGCGCTGGCCGCCGCGGCGTTCGCGCCGCACGCCGTCGGTGCGATGGTCGCGGGGCACCGCTCCGCCGAGCCGGGCGCCACGGTGGCGCTGCGCCGGCTCGGGCTGACGCCGCTCATCGACCTCGGGCTGCGCCTCGGCGAGGGCACCGGCGCGCTGCTCGCCCTGCCCGTGGTCACCGGCGCGGTGCGGGTGCTGCACGAGGTCGCCACGTTCGACTCGGCGGGAGTGGCCGAGAAGTGAGCGAGCGTGGCGAGCGAACCATCGGGCCCAGCAGCGAGGTGGCGGCGTGAACGAGCGCGCCAACCCGTACCCCCTGGGGCTGCGCCTCGCCGGCCGGCGGGTGGTCGTGGTCGGTGGGGGAGCGGTGGCCACCCGCCGGGTGCCGGCGCTGATCGACGCGGGCGCGGACGTCTTCCTGGTCGCGCCGGAGCTGACCCCGGCGTTGCGGGCGCACGTCGACGCCGGCCGGTTGCACTGGGCGCGGCGCCGGTTCGCCCCGGACGACCTCGACGGGGCCTGGCTGGTGCAGGTCGCGGTCGACGACGCGCTGGCCGCGGCCTCGGTGAGCGCGGCGGCCGCCGAGCGGAGGATCTTCTGCGTCCGGGCCGACGACCGGGCCGCCGCGACGGCGTGGACGCCGGCGGTCACCCGGCACGGCCCGGTGACGGTCGCGGTCCTCGGCGGCGGCGACCCCCGCCGCGCGATGACCGTCCGCGACGCGATCCGCGACCTCCTGGGTGCAAGGAAGGGCCCCTTCTTAACGCCTCAGGTAGAGGAAGGGCCCCCGGTTAACACTCCCGGCGGTCGTGTCGCCCTCGTCGGTGCCGGTCCGGGCGACCCGGAGTTGATCACCGTCAAGGGGTGGCGGCTGCTCACCGAGGCGGACGTGGTGGTCGCCGACCGGCTGGTGCCCGGGCTGCTCCTGGACGAGTTGCGCCCGGACGTCGAGCTGGTCGACGCCTCCAAGATCCCGTACGGGCCGTCCCGGGCCCAGGAGGAGATCAACCGCATCCTGGTCGACCGGGCCCGGGCCGGCCGGACCGTGGTCCGGCTCAAGGGCGGCGACCCGTACGTGTTCGGCCGCGGCGGCGAGGAGCTGCTCGCCTGCGCCGAGGCGGGCGTGCCGGTGACGGTGGTGCCCGGGGTGACCAGCGCGATCGCCGTGCCGGCGGCGGCCGGTGTGCCGGTGACGCACCGCGGGGTGGCGCACGAGTTCACCGTCGTCTCCGGGCACCTCGCACCGGACTCGCCGGCCTCCCTGGTGCGGTGGGAGCACCTCGCCAAGCTGCGCGGCACGCTTGTGGTCCTGATGGGGCTGAAGAACCTGCCGGCGATCGCCGCCACGCTCCTCGCGCACGGCCGGCCGGCGGCAACCCCGGCCGCGGTGGTGCAGGAGGGTACGACCGGTGCCCAGCGCACGCTGCACTCGACGCTGGGCGAGGTGGCCGCCGACGTGGCCGGGACCGGCCTGCGCCCGCCGGCGATCGTGGTGATCGGTGACGTGGTCGGCGCCCTGGACGGTTGACGGCGGCGGCCCGCCGGTCGTGCACCGGTCCGCGCGGGCGGCGGACGCGACGGCGGCCGGGACCGTCCGGTCCGGGCCGCCGTCGTGCAGGTCAGGTCACTGCTTGAGCATGTTGTCCAGCAGCAGGGCGCAGCGCACGAGACCGAGGTGGCTGTAGGCCTGCGGGTGGTTGCCCAGCCCGCGCTCGGCCAGCGGGTCGTACTGCTCGGGCAGCAGCCCGGTCGGCCCGGCGGTGTCGATCATCTGGATGAACAGCTCCTCCGCGTCGGTGCGGCGGCCGGTGCGCAGGTACGCCTCGATCAGCCAGGCCGTGCAGATGTGGAAGCCGCCCTCGCGGCCGGGCAGGCCGTCGTCCCAGTGGTAGCGGTAGACGACCGGGCCGCTGCGCAGGTCCGCCTCGATCTTGAGCACGGTGGACAGGAAGCGCGGGTCGTCGCCCGGGAGCAGGCCGGACAGCCCGATCCAGAGCGAGGACGCGTCGCTGTCCTCGTGCCCGTACGCGACGCTGTACGCCTCGGCGTCCTCGTGCCAGCCGTACTCCAGGACGTTGGCGCCGATGCGGTCGCGCAGCTCCACCCACTCGGGCCGGTCCCCGCCGCCGTGCTGGCGTACGACGTGCAGCGCCCGGTCGACGGTCATCCAGCACATCACCTTCGAGAAGATGTGGTGCCGGGGCGGGAGGCGGGCCTCCCAGATGCCGTGGTCCGGTTCGTGCCAGCGCCGGCGGACCGCCTCGACCATGTTCTCCAGCACCCGCCACTCGTCCTCACGGACCGAGCCGCGCGCGTCGGCCACGGCCGCGATCAGGTCGGCGATCGGGCCGAACACGTCGAGCTGGAGCTGGTGGTTGGCGAGGTTGCCGACCCGGACCGGCCGGGAGCCGGCGTACCCGGGGAGCGTGTCGATGACCGCCTCGGCGCCCAACTCGTAGCCGTCGACCGTGTAGAGCGGGTGGAGCCGCTCCGGGTGCCCGCCGGTGCGCTCCACGACGCCGTCGATCCAGCGCAGCAGGCCCTCGGCCTCCTCCAGCGAGCCCAGGTCGACAAGGGCGCGGGCGGTCAGCGCGGCGTCGCGCAGCCAGCAGTAGCGGTAGTCCCAGTTGCGGACGCCGCCGAGCTCCTCGGGCAGCGAGGTGGTCGCGGCGGCCAGGATCGAGCCGGTCGGCGCGTGGCAGAGCGCGCGCAGGGTGAGCGCGCTGCGGGCGACCAGGTCCCGGGCGGTGGTCGGGAGCCGCAGCGAGGCGACCCAGTTCTTCCAGGGCTGCTCCGCCGCCGCCTGCCGCTCGTGGATCGGCAGCCGGTGGTGCTCCAGGCTGTGCGTGCCGAAGCGCATCTCGAGCACGACCTGCCCGCCGGCGGCGGAGAGGTCCACGACGGCCTTGGCGGTCTCGTACACGCCGTCGCCGGTGACCTCCCACTCGACGCCGGGGGCGTAGAGCGCGACCGGTTCGTTGGAGCCGAGGACCAGCAGGCCGTCGCCGAGCGGCTGGAGCTGGACGGCCACCTGACCGAACTCCGGTCGGGGTGCGAACTCCAGGCGGGCCCGGCCCCGGCCGGTGAGCACCCGGACGAGTGTCGAGTCACCGCTGACGATCGCCGGGCCGTCCGGCGTGGTCTCGGTGTCCGGCAGGTCGAGCCAGTCGGTCACGGTCAGGCCGGACCACCGGGTCTCCACGGTCATCGTGCCGGAGCGGTAGCGCTGCCCGAGCGGGATGCCGCCGCGCTCGGGGGCGACGCTGAAGTATCCGGCCGGGCTGCCCCCGACCAGGTCGGCGAAGATCGCCGCCGAGTCGGGCTTGGGGTTGCAGAGCCAGGTGACCTTGGCCTCGGGGGTGAGCAGCGCGACCGTACGCCCGTTGGCGAGCATCGAGTGCCGTTCGATCGGCACCGCCCGCTCGCCGAACAGCCAGTGCCGCCGGGTCTCCAGCAGCAGGCCGAGCGCCCGGGCCGCCTCGATCGGCTCGGCGACCCGGAACTGCGCCCTGGTCTCGCCCGGGCCGATCTTGATGCCGACGTCCGGACCGGTCAGGTTGCCGAAGGCGTTCTCGTCGGTGACGTCGTCACCGATGAACAGCACCGCGCTGGCGGAGAGCTGGGTGCGCAGCTGGTCGACGGCGGTGCCCTTGTGGGTGGCGACCACCGACAGCTCGATGACCTCCTTGCCCTGGGTGACGGTGACGCCGTCCCAGGTGGCGGGGCCGCTGCGGACCGCCTCGATGGCGGCGGCCGCGACCTGCGGGTCGACCCCGCGGGTGTGCACGGCGACACTGGCCGGCTTGCGTTCCAGGCGGATCCCGGGATGCGCGTTGGCGATCTCGCGCAGCGCGTCGCGCAGCCGGGTGCGGACCGCGATCAGCTCCGGGGAGAGCCGCTCGACGAAGCCGATGTCGAACTCGGAGCCGTGGCTGCCGACCAGGTGCACCTCGCTGGGCAGCCGGGACAGGGCCGCCAGGTCGCGCAGTGCCCGGCCGGAGACCACCGCCACCGTGGTCTGCGGCAGCGCGGCGAGCGCGCGCACCGCGGCCACCGATTCGGGCAGCGGTACGGCCCTGCTCGGGTCCTCGACGATCGGCGCGAGGGTGCCGTCGTAGTCGCAGGCGACAAGCAGCTGCGGGACGCGGGCGATCCGGCCGATCGCGGTGCGCAGCTCCCGGTCGAGGGCGCCGGCGGGGGTGATGGTCTCGGCGGCCCCGTTCACGAGGCGTCCGCCTCGGGCACTCCGAGTTCGGTGAGGAAGGACTTCGCCCAGTGCCCCACGTCGTGGGTGCGCAGATGGCGTTGCATTGTCCGCATGCGGCGACGGGCCTCCGGCTTCTCCACGTGCACGGCCCGCAGCAAGGCGTCCTTGACCGCGTCCGGGTCGTGCGGGTTGCACAGGAACGCCTGGCGCAGCTCGGTGGCGGCGCCGGCGAACTCACTGAGCACGAGCGCGCCGCCCTGGTCGGCGCGCGATGCGACGTACTCCTTGGCCACCAGATTCATTCCGTCTCGCAGCGGGGTCACCATCATCACGTCGGCGGCGGCGTACATCGCGGCCAGCTCGGTGCGACTGTACGACTGATGCAGATAATGCACCGCCGGGACGCCGACCCTGCCGAATTCGCCATTAATCCGACCAACCTCGCGCTCGACCTTGACGCGAAGTGCCTGGTAGTGCTCCACGCGTTCCCGGCTCGGCGTCGCCACCTGCACCATAACCGCGTCCGGCACTGTCAACTTTCCGTCAGCCAGCAACTCGCGGAACGCCTTGAGCCGCAACTCGATGCCCTTGGTGTAGTCGAGCCGGTCGACGCCCAGGATGATCGTGCTCGGGTTGCCGAGCTCCTCCCGGATCTCCTTGGCCCGCGCCTGGATCGCCGGGTCCGCGGCCAGCCGCTCCATCTCCCTGGTGTCGATCGAGATCGGGAAGGCGCCCGCCTTCACCTGGCGGCCGTCGACCTGGATCATCTGCCCCTCGTACCGCAGGCCGAGCAGGTGCCGGGCCAGCCGGACGAAGTTCTGCGCGGCCAGCCGCTGCTGGAATCCCACCAGGTCCGCGCCGAGCAGCCCGCGCAGGATCTCGGTGCGGAAGGGCATCTGCATGAACAGCTCGATCGGCGGGAACGGGATGTGCAGGAAGAAGCCGATCCGCAGGTCGGGGCGGAGTTCGCGGAGCATCGCCGGCACCAGCTGGAGCTGGTAGTCCTGCACCCAGACGGTGGCGCCCTCCGCCGCCACGTCCGCCGCGGCCTCCGCGAACCGGGCGTTGACAAGCCGGTACGCCTCCCGCCAACGGCGCTTGTAGACCGGTGTCTCGACCGCGTCGTGGTAGAGCGGCCAGATCGTCGCGTTCGACTGCCCCTCGTAGTAGCGCTCCAGCTCGTCCGCGCTCAACGGCACCGGGTGCAGCCGGATTCCCTCCATGTCGAACGGCTCCGGGGCCGCGCCGGTGCCACCGGCCCAGCCGACCCAGGTCCCTTGGTGTTCGGCGAGGACGGGATGCAGTGCCGTGACGAGCCCGCCTGGGCTGCGTCGCCACTGCCGTCCCTCGGGTGTGCTCACCTCGTCGACCGGCAGTCGGTTGGCCACTACGACAAAGGAGCTACGGACGGTCACGTTCGGCCACCTCCGGGTGCTGACGAATCCACCGCGACGAGCGTACTGAGCGTAGCTGCGGCGTCTGGTGGCCCGTGCCGGAGTTACCTACCCGTCCCACCGGCGCCGAACCCCCGTACGTGATCTTGCCGACACCGGTTCGCCGTGGGTGAGGTGGGGTGATGTGGGCGGAGCGTCGCGTACCTGTCAGGATTGACGGCGGCGTGCGCGCGGCCGGCTCCCGGCCGGTGGCGGCGGGCGGAAGTCGTGCCCCGCGCCCGCGCCCCGCAAGCTCGCGACCGCAGACCCGACGGAGGTAGCCCGCACCGTGGCCCAGTTCATCTACGTCCTGGACAAGGCGCGCAAGGCGCACGGCGACAAGGTCGTGCTCGACAACGTGACGCTCAACTTCCTGCCGGGCGCCAAGATCGGTGTGGTCGGGCCGAACGGCGCCGGCAAGTCCAGCCTGCTCAAGATCATGGCAGGGTGGGACCAGCCGAGCAACGGCGAGGCGCGGCTGATGCCGGGCTACACGGTCGGGATGCTGGCGCAGGAGCCGCCGCTCAACGACGCGAAGACCGTCCTCGGCAACATCGAGGAGGCCGTCGCCGAGACCAAGGCGAAGCTGGAGCGGTTCAACAAGATCGCCGAGCAGATGGCGACCGACTACTCCGACGAGCTGATGGAGGAGATGGGCCGGCTCCAGGAGGAGCTGGACCACGCCGACGCGTGGGACATCGACTCCAAGCTCGAGCTGGCCATGGACGCGCTGCGCTGCCCGCCGCCGGACGCCGACGTCACCCAGCTCTCCGGTGGTGAGCGTCGCCGGGTCGCGCTCTGCAAGCTCCTGCTGGAGACGCCGGACCTGCTGCTGCTCGACGAGCCGACCAACCACCTGGACGCGGAGAGCGTGCAGTGGCTGGAGCAGCACCTGGCGAAGTACGCCGGCACCGTGATCGCCATCACCCACGACCGGTACTTCCTCGACAACGTGGCCAACTGGATCCTCGAGCTGGACCGCGGCCGCGCCTACCCGTACGAGGGCAACTACTCCACCTACCTGGAGAAGAAGGCGGCCCGGCTGGCCGTCGAGGGCCGCCGCGACGCCAAGCTGAAGAAGCGGCTCTCCGACGAGTTGGAGTGGGTCCGCTCCAACGCCAAGGCCCGCCAGACCAAGTCCAAGGCCCGGCTCGACCGGTACGACGAGATGGCCGCGGAGGCCGAGAAGACCCGGAAGCTGGACTTCGAGGAGATCCAGATCCCGCCGGGCCCGCGCCTGGGTGCCACGGTCATCGAGGCGAAGAACCTGACGAAGGCCTTCGGCGACCGGGTGCTGATCGACGACCTGAGCTTCTCGCTGCCGCGAAACGGCATCGTCGGTGTGATCGGCCCGAACGGCGTCGGCAAGACGACCCTGTTCAAGACGATCGTCGGGCTGGAGGAGCCGACAAGCGGCACGGTCCGCGTGGGCGAGACGGTCTCGCTGTCGTACGTCGACCAGAGCCGGCAGGGACTGGCCGGGGACAAGACCGTGTGGGAGGTCGTCTCCGACGGGCTGGACCACCTGATGGTGGGCAAGGTCGAGATGCCGTCGCGGGCGTACATCGCCGCGTTCGGCTTCAAGGGGCCGGACCAGCAGAAGCCGACGAAGGTGCTCTCCGGCGGCGAGCGCAACCGGCTCAACCTCGCGCTGACGCTGAAGATCGGCGGCAACGTGATCCTGCTCGACGAGCCGACCAACGACCTCGACGTGGAGACCCTCTCCAGCCTGGAGAACGCGCTGCTGGAGTTCCCCGGCTGCGCCGTGGTCATCTCGCACGACCGGATGTTCCTCGACCGGGTCGCCACGCACATCCTGGCCTGGGAGGGCGACGACCAGAACCCGGCGAAGTGGTTCTGGTTCGAGGGCAACTTCGAGGCGTACGAGAAGAACAAGATCGACCGCCTCGGCGCGGAGGCCGCGCGACCGCACCGGGTGACCTACCGCAAGCTGACCCGGGACTGACCCGCCTTGGCTGACCGGTTCATCTACCACTGCACGCTGCGGTGGTCCGACCTGGACGCGTACGGCCACGTCAACAACTCGCGCTTCCTCACCCTCTACGAGGAGGCGCGGGTGGCGTTGATGTTCGCCGGGGGCCGGGCGTGGGGAGTGGGCTCGTTCGCCGACGGCGTGGTGATCCGCCGGCACGAGGTCGACTACCTGCGGCCGGTCGCCTACGCGCTCGGCCGGGCCACCGCGGAGGCGGCCCCGACCGTCCGGATCGAGCTGTGGGTGGCGGAGGTCCGGGCCGCGGCCTTCACCGTCGCCTACGAGATGTACGACGGGGACGTGCTGGTCAGCCGGGCCCGGTCGGTCCTGGTGCCGTTCGACCTCACCAGGCAGCTGCCGCGCCGGCTGTCCGCGGAGGAGCGTGAGTTCCTGCGTACCTACGCCGTCGAGGGCGGCCCGGTGTGACCGGCCCGGCGAGCGCTCCGCGCCCGCCCGCCGCCGGCCCGGACACCGCCGCGCCGGGCGGTGCCGGCGGGCCGGAGCACGCGTTGGACGGGATCCGGGACGCGGGCGCTTTCCTGGCCCGGCTGGTCCGCCTGGAGCGGGTGGCGCTGGTCCGGCTGCGGCCGGCCGCGGCGCCGGACCGTACCGCTCTCTGGGCCCGCCTGCCGTGGGGCGTGCTGGTGACCCGCACGGTGGCCGGCGCCGGTCCGGGCGACGTCACCGTCGCGGCGGGCGACCTGCTGGCCGAGCTGACGGCCGGCCGTTCCGCGCTGCCCGCCCGCCGGGACGCGCAGTGGCGCTGGCCGCTCCCACCACCGGCCAGCCGGCTCGCGGAGACGCTGCCGGCCGCCGAGGTGCGGCGGGTCGCCGACGCCGCGGCGCGGGCCCTGCGGGACGCCACCGCGCACGGTGTGGCGGGACGGGCGGTCGGTCAGCGGATGCTCCGCGACGCCCTCCTCGACCACGTGCCGGTGACGGTCACGCCGGACGACCCGCCGGGTGAGCCGGTGCAGGTGCCCCAGCGGCTGGTCCAGGGGCTGGTGCGGATGGGCTTCGTCGGTGACGAGCCGGCCGGCCGGGTGCAGGTACGCACGGCCGGCCGATGGGTCGGCCTGGTCGGGCCGTACGGAGCGGCATGGTCGCAGACGGCTACGGATCTCGCTGTCCGCCCGGTGGCTAATCATCCGTTCGGATGACCCCTGCTCATTCTTCTGTCCTGGGGCTGGCGTTGGGGGGATGCTTCCGCCCGGCTGTCCGGGTACCGTCCTTCCTCGGATCCAACGCACCGTAGGCGGCTGGATCCGCTGGGGAGTGAGGTGCGCGAGCGATGCCGTGGTGGTCATGGCGCCCCGGTCCCGCCAACGGCGGCGGTGAGCCGGACAGTCGTAGCGGGATCACAGTGGAGGACACCATCCGGGTCGGCCCGCCGACCCCCCGCCAGCCGGGAGACAACTGCCCGGGTTCCGACCGTCCCCCGATCGCGGACATGCCGGCCACGGTCGCGCCGGTGACGCTCAGCCGGGTCTGCGACGCGCTCGACCTGCTCGACGTGCGCTACCTGGCCGACGGCGACGGAAACCTGCTGGCGATGTGGGAGCGGCACGCCGTCCTGGTGACGCTGGAGGGTCCCGAGGACGAGATCCTGGTGATGCGGGCCCGTCCACACGCGACCGTCCCGCCGGACTGGGAGGACCGGGCCTACCGGGTCGTCAACGAGTGGAACCACACCCGCCGCTTCTGCAAGGCCTACATCGGCGACCCGACCGAGCGCGGCCAACTCCCCATCTACGCCGAGCTGCAGGTGCCGTTCAGCGCCGGCGCGCACGACGCGCTCCTGGTCGAGATGCTCGACTGCGGCGCCGCGGTGGCCACCAGCTTCGTCGACTGGCTGCACGACGAGGGCGCGCTGCTCTGACCGCCCGACGCGGTCCCGGTCAGGCCGTCCCGGCCGGATCCTCCATGACGTTCACCATGAAGTACGCGGCCCGCTCCAGGTAGTCCCAGAGCGCGACGGCGAGGTCGGGCGGCAGGTCCAGCCGGTCCACGGCCCGCCGCATGTGCCGTAGCCACGCGTCCCGCTCGGCCGCCCCGATGCGGAACGGCGCGTGCCGCATCCGCAGCCGCGGGTGCCCCCGCTCGGCGGAGTACGTGTTCGGCCCGCCCCAGTACTGCATGAGGAACAGGGTCAGCCGGTCCGCGGCCGGCCCCAGGTCCTCCTCCGGATACATGGGGCGCAGCAGCGGGTCCGTGGCAACGCCCGCGTAGAACTCGTCCACCAGCTTGCGGAAGGTCGGCTCGCCGCCGACCGCCTCGAAGAAGGTCGTCGACGGGCGAGGAGGGCCGGACTCACCTGCGGGATTCACCACTCCATCCTGCCAGGTTCCGACGGCCGGCCGGCCGACGGCCGGTCGTGGGTCAGGTCACCGCGTGCCGCTGGCGCCCCGGGTCGCCCGGGCGGCCGCCGTCCGGATGGTCCCCGGCGTCCCGCCGCCCGGGTCGGGGCCGCTCCGGCCCGGCCTGCGGATGGGGCTGCCGTGGGCTGTCGGAAGGCGCGTCGGGTTGGGCCGGCGTGCCGGCGGGCTCCCCGCTCCGCCGACCCGCGGCGACGACCGCCGCGTCGATCGTCGCCCGGCTCGGCCAGCTGAGCGCGGCGAGGGTCATGAGCACCACGCCCGCCGCGCTCCACACACCGACCACCAGGGGAATGGAGAACCGTTGGGCGAGCAGCCCGGTCACCAGCACCGCCGCGCCCTGAATCACCTGGACACCGGTGGCCATGACGCCGAAGGCGCGGGCCCGGTAGCCGTCCGGCAGGGCCCGGACGAACAGCCCGTTCGCCATCGGCAGCATGCCGGCGACGGCGAACCCGCAGGCGGCCGCGAGCACCGCCACCACCACCGGCGGCGGGTTGAACAGGGCGGGAACCAGGACCAGGGGGGACAGCACCGCCAGCGGTCGCATCAGCGCGAGCCGCCGGGCCGGCGAGAAGAGACGGCCGACGACGAGACCGCCGAGGATGAACCCGACCGGGCTGGCCGCCATGATGATCGCCTGGGCGGCGGCGGTGTCCATCTCACCGGCGTGCCGCCCGGCCCACGCCGCCGCCAGCCCTTCCGGCACGATCGAGAAGAGCATCGCGCTGAAGACGAGGATCGCGATCGCGCGGAGCACCGGGCTGCCGAAGACGATCCGGAAGCCGTCACCCGTCTCCCGGAGCAGGTGGCTGCGGTGCGCCGGCGTCATCGCGGGTGGCCGGTCCGCGACGCCGAAGCGGAGCAGGGCGGCCGACGCGGCGAAGGTGGCCGCGTTGACCAGCAGCGCGGCGCTGGGGTTGACCGCCGCGATGGCGGCGCCGGCCAGGTAGCCCACGACCTGCGCGGCCTGGCCGACGCTGACGCTCACCGACAGGCCGACCACGAGGCGGTCGCCGGTGAGGATCAGCGGCATCAACGCCGACCGGGCAGCCTGGCTCGGCGGGTTGGCGAGGGTGGCGGCGAACAGGAGCGCCAGGATCGCGGTGCTCGGCATCCCGGGGATCGCGATGACGAGCAGCAGCATCATCCGGACGAGGTCGCAGGTGACCATCACCCGCCGGTACGGGTGCCGCTCGGCGAGCGTCGCGAGCAGTGGCCCGCCGACGAGCCACGGCAGGTAGCTGACGGCGAACGCGGCTGCGGAGAGCGCCACCGACTCGGTCTGCCGGTAGATCAGCAGGGTGACCGCGGCCTTCGCGATGTAGTCGCCGACCCAGGCGAGCGTGCTCGCCGTGAAGACGTACCGGTACTCGCGCTGGGCGAACACCTCGCGGAAGGTGGCCGGCCCTTCCGAAGAAGGTCGCTCGTCGGACACCGTCGCCTCCATCGTCCCCAGAACCGACCACTCGTGATGGTCGTGCCCGGGAACCGTCGTCGAATCTTCCGATCAGCGAGGACGTGATCACGCTCCGAGGGGAGCACGTGTACCGGATTCTGCCCGATCGTCCGACAACTGGCTAGGGCGGACGGGTTGATCGTCGCATCGCCGACTGAACGAACGGACGATACCCGAGGGGTCGGCCGGCCGGAACCCCGCAGTTTCCGGTCAGGTCGCGCCGCCGGTACCCGTCTCCCCGGCGGGTGGGGTCGGCAGGACCGGGAACAGGCGGGCGGCGGCGATCTTGGCCGTGATGCCCGAGTTCTCCAAGGCCTCGGCCAGCCGGCGCCGCAGCTCCCGGCCCACGGCGAACTGCCCGTCCGCCGTCGTCTTCACCACCGTACGGATCACCGCGCCGTCCATCGTCATCTGCTCCACGCCCAGCACCTCCGGCGCCTCGACGATCTCCGGAGCCAGCCCCGGGTCGAGCGCGACCGACGCGGCGGCGGTCCGCAGCACCGCCGTCGCCTCCTCGGTGCTGGCGAAGCCGATCGGCAGGTCGACAACGACAAGCGCCCAGCCCTGGCTCTTGTTGCCGACCCGGATGATCTCGCCGTTGCGGATGTACCAGAGAACGCCGCGCCCGTCACGGACGGTGGTCACCCGCAGCCCGACCGACTCGACCACGCCGGTCGCCTCGCCGAGGTCGACCGTGTCGCCGACGCCGTACTGGTCCTCGATCAGCATGAACAGACCGGCGATCAGATCCTTCACCAGGCTCTGCGCGCCGAAGCCCAGCGCGACACCGGCGATGCCGGCGCTGGCCAGCAGCGGCGCCAGGTCGAAGCTGAACTCCTTGAGCACCATCAGCAGCGCGATGCCGAAGATGAACGCCGTGGCGAAACTGCTCAGCACCGAGCCGATCGCCTCGGCCCGCTGGCGTCGGCGTTCCGGGACGAACTCGCCCGGCTCGGTCGCGGCGGTGGGGATCCGCTCGCGCAGCGGCCGCAGCATCGTGGGCACGCCCGCGTCGCTGGTGGAGCGGACGAGCCGCTTGATGGTCCGGCGCACGAGCCACCGGGCCAGGACGGCCAGCAGCAGGATCAGGACGATTCGCAGCGGCTTGACCAGGATCCAGTAGCTGCCCTCGGCGAACCAGACGGACCCGGTCACGTCCCAGGCCCACTTGCACACCGTCTCGCCGAGGCACTCCGGGCTCGGCGCGTCGTCGGGAGCGGGCACGGCCGACACGATCGGCACGATGGAGGCATCCACCCTGTCTTCGTACCGCAAGTGGTCGGGGCGGTGGCGGGCGACCCACCGTGGGGTGACCGGAGCCGGTCGCGGGTTCGTGTTCCAGGGCGAACCGGGTCATCAGCGGCAACAGCCCGGTAAGCCTGGGTGGGGGAGCCCCGGATTAGTACGTGCAATCCGGGGTCTTATCAGGGACGATTGGCGCACGGACGTCGGTGATCCGGGCCGACGTCGGCCGGTGGGTTGCTGCGCCCGTTTCCCGGCCGGCGGTGGCGAGCAGAGCCGCCTGAACCGGGAGGGTGAGCGCGATGCCTGACATACGACCCACGGTGGGCTCCGGCGCGCTCGTTCTCAACGCCACCTACGAGCCCCTGTGTGTCGTGTCGGTCCGTCGTGCCGCCATCCTCGTGCTCTCCGCCAAGGCCGTCTGCGTCGCCGACGGTGACGGCGTCCTGCACAGCGCCCGCGACTCGTTGCCGGTGCCCTCGGTGGTCCGGCTGACCCGCTTCGTCCGCGTGCCCTACCGCACCCACGTCGGGCTGTCCCGGCGGGCGATCTTCGCCCGGGACGGCTGGCGCTGCGCGTACTGCCGGGGTCCGGCGGAGACCATCGACCACGTCTTCCCGCGCAGCCGGGGTGGCCGGCACGCCTGGGAGAACGTGGTGGCCGCCTGCGCCCGGTGCAACCACACCAAAGGCGACAAGACCCCGGCCGAGCTGGGCTGGCGGTTGCACGCACCGCCGGTCGCCCCGAAAGGGACCGCGTGGCGGGTCCTCGGTCACCGGGCGCCCGACCCCCGGTGGGCCGACTGGCTCGACCTGCGCGAGCCCGAGGCGGCCTGAGCTCATCCGTCGCGCGCCCTGACCAGGGAGGCGAACACCACCACGTTGTCGGCGTAGCCGGTCTCGCCGCCGACCCACCGGCCACCGCAGGTGACCAGCCGCAGGTTCGGGCGGTCGAAGTCGCCGAACACCTGGTCGGCCGGGAAACGTTCCTTGTCGAACCGCTCCACCGAGTTGACCTCGAAGACCGCCACCTTGCGGTCGGTCCGGGTCACCTCGACCCGGTCCCCGGCGCGGAGGTCGCGCAGCCCGTGGAAGACGGCCGGTCCGGTGCTGGTGTCGACGTGGCCGACGATCACCGCCGGGCCGTACTGCCCCGGGGTCGGTCCCTGGTCGTACCAGCCGGCCTCCTGGGCGCGCGCCGCGTCCGGTGCGGCGATGGTGCCGTCCGGGGCCAGACCCACGGTGTGCACCGGCGCGGCCACGTCGATCGCGTCGATCTCGATGGCTACCGGCGGGCTCGCCGGCAGCACCGGGAACTCCTTCGGCGGCGGGCGCAGGCCCGCGGTGAACCGGTCCGGCAGCACGCTCATCCCGGTGATCCGCTCCACGCCGAGCATCGCGATGATCAGCACCATCAGCGTGCCGATGACCAGCACCGGAATCCCCGGACTGCGGGAGGGCGCCAGCCGGCGGCCGGCGGCCACCCAGCGGTGGCGCGGGCGCGCCGGTAGCGGGCCGGCGGTCGGGTCGGTGGTGGGGACGCTCGCGGCGAACGCCTGCCCGGCGACCCGGCGCAGCCTCCGCCCGGCCGCCGCGGCCAGCCGGGCGGAGGCCCGCGCCGCCCGGCGGGTCGTCGCCCGGGTCCCTCGTGCTCGGGTACGCCTGTGCGCTCCGGCCATGACGGTCGGTCAACTCAGGCGCCGGTCCCGGAGCGGCGGTTGCCGAGGAACCCGAAGCCGACGGCGAGCGCCACCGCGACGATGCCGCCGATCAGCAGGTACGAGCCGGTCGCCCCGGCGGTGCCACCGCCCCCGGTCGCCGGCCCCTTCGTCGGTTGCTGCATGTTCAGCACCGTCAGCGTCGTGTGGGCGGTGTTGCCGTTGTCGCAGCGCAGGTCCACCCGGTAGTCGCCGGGCTCCTTGCTGCCCGGGACGGTGACCTGACCGTCGAGGAAGCCGTTGTCCGGCCGCAGGACCACCCGCCCGAAGGCGTCCGAGTGCACGGTGGCCTGGCGGTTGTTTGTGGTGTCGCAGCTGGCCCGGATGTCGACCCGGCTGCCCGCCTGCGCCGGGTTCGGCGTCACCTCGACGAACGTGTTCTCGCCCGCCCGTACGGGTGCGGCGCCGACCAGGACGAACGCCGCCACCAACGCCAGGCTGGCGAGTACGCGTTGACCTCGCATGATTCCCCCCTCCGGTGCGACCACCGGAAACCCTCCCCCGGGTGACGGGCTCTGCTTTCCCGCTGGCCCCGGTGCAAACCCCGGACGGGTGTCAGCGGGAGACCGGTGGGGCGGGTGGGGGTGGCGGGGTGACCGGGTGCCAGTCCAGCGGGGTGGAGAGCACCATCGTGCTCGACGGCTGGCCGTACGGGGCGAGCCGGTCGATGACCGCCTCGAACTCGCCGATCGATCCGGCCGCGACCTTCAGCACGCTGCAGGCGTCGCCGGTGATCCGGTGGATCTCCATGATCTCCGGCCAGTCGGCCACGTCCGGGTCGTTGAGGATGCAGCGGGAGCCGTAGCAGGACATCCGGATCAGCGCGACCACGGTCCGCCCGGCGCGGCCCAGGTCGACGTGCGCGTGGTAGCCGGTGATCACGCCCGACTCCTCCAGCCGGCGGACCCGTTCGGCGACCGCCGGCGGTGACAGGTGCACCCGCCGGGACAGTTCGCTGTACGACAGGCGGGCGTCGGCCTGCAGTTCGCGCAGCAGCGCCCAGTCCATCTCGTCCACGCCCTGACCTTACGTTCTTCAAGTGTTTCGGTGCCATCGCCTTGCGAACGGTAGGAGTTCCCCGGCAAGTGCCGTTGATCCGGCATTCCGTGGCGCGCTCCCGCCGCGGCATCATGTCGGTCATCCGGCAGTGCGGCCGGGTGACGACGTGAGCGGAGGGAGCGGACCGGTGGAACGGACGGACCTACGGGCGGCCAACCGGGCGGCGGTGCGGCCGGTCACCCCGCGACAGCGCGCCGCCCGGGCCGCCCGCAACGGCGGCGAGCCGACCCTGGAATTCGCGGAGCGGGTCCCGTACGACGCGTACGTGCAGGCCAGCACGCTGCACCGGTTGCAGACGCCGCTGAGCAGCGACCCGGGGGAGATGTCCTTCCTCATGGTCAGCCAGATCATGGAGCTGTACTTCAAGCTGACCTGCCACGAGCTGCGCGAGACCCAGCGGCTGCTGCGCGAGGACCGCGTCTGGGACGCCCTGGCCCCGCTGCGCCGCGCCTCGCTGCACCTGGAGGGCTTGAACGCGGCGTGGCAGGGCCTGCGCTGGATGACCCCCGCCGACTTCAACCGGTTCCGCAACCTGCTCGGCGAGGGCTCCGGCTTCCAGTCGGCGATGTACCGGCACCTGGAGTTCCTGCTCGGCCTGCGGGACCCGGCGCTGATCCGCCCGTTCCGCCGGCAGGCCGAGGCGTACGCGGAGCTGCGCGAGACCCTCGCCGCTCCGAGCGTGTGGGACGACGTCGTCGCCCTGCTCGCCCGGCACGGTCACGACCTGCCCACCGACCTCCTGAAGCGGGACGTCGCCGAGGAGCACCAGCCGCACCCGGCGGTGGAGGCCGCGTGGGTGCGGATCTACGACGAGGACGCCGGCCCGGACAATCAGCTGCGGCTGCTCGGTGAGGCGCTGACCGAGGTCGCCGAGCGGTTCGGCGACTGGCGGTGGAACCACATCAAGGCCGTGCAGCGCACCATGGGTGCGAAGGTCGGCAGCGGCGGCTCGGCCGGGCTGGCCTGGCTGCAACGCAGCATGGCCCGGGTGGTCTTCCCGGAGCTGTGGTCGGCCCGGACCGCGATGTGACCGAAGGACGAGACGCAGTGACGAGCACCGAAGACGAGGCCCGCCGCCTCGACGCCGACGACCCCGGCCACCGGCACCTGTTCCACGTCCCGCCCGCCGACGGCGGCCGGTACCCGGAGGCCGCCTACCTGGCCGGGAACTCGCTCGGCCTGCAGCCCCGGGCCACCCGGGACGAGCTCCTCGCCGACCTGGACGCCTGGCGCCGCCTCGGGGTCGAGGGGCACCTGGAGGCCGAGCGGCCGTGGCTGCCGTACCACGAGCTGTTGACGGCCCCCGCCGCGCGACTGGTCGGCGCCCGGCCCGCGGAGGTCGTGGTGATGAACTCCCTCACCGTCAACCTCCACCTGCTGATGGTCAGCTTCTACCGGCCGGCCGGCGCCCGCACCCGCATCGTCATCGAGGACACCGCCTTCCCGTCGGACAGCTACGCCGTCCGCAGCCAGGCCCGGTTCCACGGCCTGGACCCGGACGCCACGGTCGTCCGCCTGACTCCGCGTCCCGGCGAGGACACCCTCCGTACCGACGACGTGCTCGACTTCCTCGCCGCCGAGGGCGACACCGTGGCGCTGGTGCTGCTCGGCGGCGTCAACTACCTGACCGGCGAGCTGATGGACATTCCGGCGGTCACCGCCGCCGGCCGGGCGGCCGGTGCCGTGGTCGGGTGGGACCTGGCGCACGCCGCCGGCAACGTGCCGCTGCACCTGCACGACTGGCACGTCGACTTCGCGGCGTGGTGTTCGTACAAGTACCTGAACTCGGGGCCCGGTGCGCTGTCCGGCGTGTTCGTCCACGAGCGCCACCTCGGCGACCCGGCGCTGCCCCGCTTCGAGGGGTGGTGGAGCACCGAGGCGGCCGGCCGGTTCGAGATGACCCCGGTCGCCCGGCCGCCGGCCACCGTGGAGGCCTGGCAGATCTCCAACCCGCCGATCTTCGCCATGGGCCCGGTGCGCACCTCGCTCGAGCTCTTCGACTCGATCGGCATGCCGGCGCTGCGGGAGCGCAGCGTCCGGCTGACCGGCTACCTGGAGCGGTTGCTCGACGAGGTGACAGCCGACCGGCCGCTGACCGTGGTCACCCCGCGCGACCCGGCCCGCCGCGGCGCGCAGCTCTCGGTGCGGATCGGCGCCGGCAGCGCCGCGGCGCTGGCCAAGCGCCTGCGGTACGAGCACGGCGTGATCGCCGACGCCCGCGAGCCGGACGTCGTCCGGTTCGCTCCGGTGCCGCTCTACTCGACGTACCACGACTGCTGGCGGGTGGCCGACGCCCTCGCCGCCACCGTGGAGGTCTCCGCATGAGTGAGCAGCGTGCCGAGGTCGCCGTCGTCGGTGCCGGGCTCGCCGGTTGCCTGCTCGCCGCGTTCCTGGCGCGGCGCGGGTATCCGGTCGCCCTCTACGAACGCCGCCCCGACCCGAGGACCGGCGCGGTCGAGCGGGGCCGTTCGATCAACCTGGCGCTCTCCGAGCGGGGCCTGGACGCCCTGCGCCGGATCGGGCTCGACGAGCAGGTGCTGGCCGACGCGCTGCCGATGCGCGGTCGCATGATCCATCCGGTGGCCGGGGAGCCGCAGTTCCAGTCGTACAGCGCGGCCGGGGACCGGGCGATCAACTCGATCAGCCGCGGCGCGCTGAACAACGCCCTGCTCAACGCGGCGGCCGCGCTGCCCGGCGTGCGGATTGCCTTCGACCACCGGCTGGTCGGCCTCGACCCGGCCACCGGGGAGATGACCTTCGAGACCCCGCAGGGCAAGGTCAACGAGACCGCCTCGGTCGTCCTGGGCGCCGACGGCGCCGGCTCGGCCGTACGCGGGCAGCTGCTCGGCCACGGGCTGCTGCGGGAGAGCGTCGACTTCCTCGACTACGGCTACAAGGAGCTGACCATCCCGCCGCTGGGCGGGGACTTCGCGCTCGACCCGGAGGCGCTGCACATCTGGCCGCGCGGCACCTCCATGATGATCGCGCTGCCCAATCCGGACCGCTCCTTCACCTGCACGCTCTTCTGGCCCACCCACGGCACCGCGGCCTTCGCCTCGCTGGGCAGCCCGGCGGCGATCGAGCGGCACTTCGCGCAGCACTACCCGGACCTGCCGCCGCTGGCGCCCAACCTGGTCGACGACTACCAGCACAATCCGGTCGGTGTGCTCGGCACGGTCCGCTGCGACCCCTGGCAGGTGAACGGGACGGTGGCGTTGCTCGGCGACGCGGCGCACGCCATCGTGCCGTTCTACGGGCAGGGCGCCAACTGCGCGTTCGAGGACGTGGTGGAGCTGGACCGCTGCCTGGACGAGTGCGCCGACGACTGGTCCGCCGCGCTGCCGCTGTACCAGCGGCGCCGGCAGGACAACGCGGAGGCGATCGCGCAGATGGCGCTGGCCAACTTCGTCGAGATGCGCGACAAGGTCGCCTCGCCGCTGTTCCAGCTCGGTCGCCGGGTGGAGCACGCGCTGGAACGGGCGCTGCCCGGCCGGTACGTTTCCCGGTACGAGATGGTGTCCTTCTCGACCACCCCGTACGCCGAGGTGCGCCGCCGGGTCCGCCGCCAGCACCGGACGGTCGGCGCTGTGGCCGCCGGGGCGGTGCTGCTGCTGGCCGGGGCGGTCGGGTCCGTGCTCGGCGGCCGGCGAGGGAGGCGTCGATGAACGGCTGGGATCCGCGGCTGATGGCCGGGCACGCGCCCGACGGGCCGGAAGTGCTGCGCAACTTCGTGGCCGGCGAGTTCGTCGACGCCGGCCGCCGGTTCACCAAGCGCAGCCCGGTGACCGGCGAGCCGGTCTTCGAGGTGGTCGAGGCCTCCTCGTCGGTGGTGGACGACGCGGTGGCCGCGGCCCGGGCGGCGCTGCGCGGCCCGTGGGGCCGGATGGGCGAGCGGGAGCGCGCCGAGGTGCTGCGCCGCGTCGCCGACGAGTTGGAGCGCCGCTTCGACGACCTGGTCACGGCCGAGGTGGCGGACACCGGCAAGGCCATTTCGCAGGCTCGCACGCTGGACATCCCGCGCGGCGCGGCGAACTTCCGCGCGTTCGCCGAGATCGTCGCGACCGCGCCCACCGAATCGTTCACGACGGTCACCCCGACCGGCGGCCGGGCGCTGAACTATGCCGTCCGCAAGCCGGTCGGCGTCGTCGCGGTGATCGTGCCGTGGAACCTACCGCTGCTGCTGCTCACCTGGAAGGTGGCGCCGGCGCTGGCCTGCGGCAACGCGGTAGTGGTCAAGCCCAGCGAGGAGACCCCCGCCTCGGCGACCCTGCTCGCCGAGGTGATGGCCGCGGCCGGCGTGCCGGAGGGCGTGTTCAACCTGGTGCACGGCTTCGGGCCGGACTCGGCCGGGGAGTTCCTCACCCGGCACCCGGGCGTCGACGCGATCACCTTCACCGGCGAGTCGGCCACCGGCGGCGCCATCATGCGGGCCGCCGCCGACGGCGTGAAGGCGGTCTCCTTCGAGCTGGGCGGCAAGAACGCCGGACTGGTCTTCGCCGACGCCGACCTGGACGCGGCGGTCGCCGGGTCGGTGCGGTCGAGCTTCACCAACGGCGGCCAGGTCTGCCTCTGCACCGAGCGGATCTACGTGCAGCGCCCGGTCTTCGAGGAGTTCACCGCGCGGCTGGCGAAGCGGGCCGCCGAGCTGCCGTACGGGTGGCCGGCCGACGAGGCCACCGTGAACATGCCGCTGATCTCGCACACCCACCGGGAGAAGGTGCTCGGGCACTACGAGCTGGCCCGCTCCGAGGGCGCCGAGGTGCTCGCCGGGGGCGGCACGCCACGCTTCGGCGACGCCCGCGACGGCGGCGCGTACGTGCAGCCGACGGTGCTGACCGGGCTCGGCCCGGACGCCCGCACCAACCGGGAGGAGATCTTCGGCCCGGTCGTGCACGTCGCGCCGTTCGACGCCGAGGACGAGGCGTACGCGCTTGCCAACGGCACCGAGTACGGCCTGGCGGCGGCGGTCTGGACCCGGGACGTGGGCCGCGCCCACCGCGCCGGCGCCCGGCTCGACGCCGGCATCGTCTGGGTCAACACCTGGTTCCTGCGTGACCTGCGCACCCCGTTCGGCGGGGTCAAGGCCTCCGGCATCGGCCGCGAGGGCGGGGTGCACTCGCTGGACTTCTACTCCGAACTCACAAACGTCTGCGTGGACCTGTCATGAGCGTTGATTACGAGGCCGCCGCCCGGGAGCTGACCGACGCCCGGGAGAGCGGCAAGCCCTGCCCGCCGCTGCGCGGGCGGCTGCTCCCCGAGGGCGACGTCACCTCGGCGTACCTCGTGCAGCAGTTGCAGGTGCGGGAGTGGCTGCGGCGCGGCCACCGGCGGATCGGCGCCAAGATCGGGCTGACCTCGCGGGCCGTGCAGGAGAGCTTCGGCGTCTACCAACCGGACTTCGGGGTGCTGACCGAGGAGATGGCGGTGCCCGACGGGGTCGAGGTGCCGCTGGACCGGCTGCTCCAGCCCCGCGTGGAGGCCGAGATCGCCTTCGTCCTCGGCACGGACCTGCCGGACGAGCGGATCACCACCGCCGACCTGACCCGGGCGGTCGACCACCTGCTGCCCGCCATCGAGATCGTCGACTCCCGGATCGCCGGCTGGGACATCTCCATCGTGGACACGGTGGCGGACAACGCGTCCAGCGGGCTGTTCGTGCTGGGCACCACACCCCACCGGCTCGCCGACGTCGACCTGCGCCTGGCCGGCATGGTCCTGGAGCACGCCGGTGAGCCGGTCTCGGTGGGCGCCGGAGCCGCCTGCCTCGGCAATCCCCTGCACGCGCTGGCCTGGTTGGCGCAGACGCTCGCCCGCTCCGGCGACCCGCTGCGCGCCGGTGACGTGGTGCTCTCCGGGGCGCTCGGCCCGATGGTGCCGGTGACCCCCGGCGCGGCGTACGAGGCGCGGATCTCCGGGCTCGGCTCGGTGCGGACCTGCTTCACGAAGGACGGTGACCAGTGAGCGTCGGTGTGGCGGTGATCGGCTCCGGCAACATCGGGACCGATCTCATGATCAAGGTGCTGCGGCTGTCGGAGTCGCTGCGGATGGTCGCGATGGCGGGCATCGACCCGGATTCCGACGGGCTGGCCCGCGCCCGCCGGCTCGGCGTGGCCACCACCGCCGACGGGGTGGACGGGCTCGTCGCGCTGCCCGAGTTCGCCGACGTGGAACTGGTCTTCGACGCCACGTCCGCCGGCGCGCACCGGCACAACGACGCCGTGCTGCGCGCCCACGGGCGGACCGTGGTCGACCTGACCCCCGCCGCGATCGGCCCGTACGTGGTGCCGCCGGTGAACCTCGACGAGCACCTGCAGGAGACCAACGTCAACATGGTGACCTGCGGCGGGCAGGCGACCGTGCCGATCGTCGCCGCCGTCGGCCGGGTCACCCCGGTCGCGTACGGGGAGATCGTCGCCTCGATCGCCTCGAAGTCGGCGGGGCCGGGCACCCGCGCCAACATCGACGAGTTCACCGAGACCACCGCCCGGGCGATCGAGGTGGTCGGCGGCGCCGGTCGCGGCAAGGCGATCATCGTGCTGAACCCGGCCGACCCGCCGCTGCTGATGCGGGACACGGTCTACTGCCTCTGCCCGGACGCCGACGCCGACCGGGCCGCGATCGCCGCCTCGGTCGCCGCGATGGTGCGGAGCGTGCAGGAGTACGTCCCCGGCTACCGGCTCAAGCAGGACGTGCAGTTCGACCCGGTGGACACCTACGTGCCGTCGCTCGGCCGGCACCTCACCGGCCTCCAGGTCTCGGTGTTCCTGGAGGTGTCCGGCGCCGGGCACTACCTGCCCGCGTACGCCGGGAACCTGGACATCATGACCTCGGCCGCGCTGCGTACCGCGGAGCGGCTGGTCGCCCTGCGCCCAACCGGCGCTGCCGCGCCGGGACGGCAGGCGGAGGTGACGGTCCGATGACGCAGTTGTACATCCAGGACGTGACGCTGCGGGACGGGATGCACGCCATCGCGCACCGCTACACGGTCGACCAGGTACGCGGCATCGCCGCCGCGCTCGACGCCGCCGGAGTGGCCGCGATCGAGGTGGCGCACGGCGACGGGCTCGCCGGCTCCAGCGTCAACTACGGGCACGGCGCGGCCGGCGACGCCGACTGGATCGCGGCGGCGGCCGAGGTGCTGACCACCGCGAGGCTCACCACCCTGCTGCTGCCCGGCATCGGCACGATCGCCGACCTGAAGGCCGCGAAGGCACTCGGCGTCACAAGCGTGCGGATCGCCACGCACTGCACCGAGGCGGACATCTCGGCCCAGCACATCTCCTGGGCCCGGGAGAACGGCATGGACGTGTCCGGCTTCCTGATGATGTCGCACATGAACGACCCGGCCGGACTGGCCGCGCAGGCCAAGCTGATGGAGTCGTACGGCGCGCACTGCGTCTACGTCACCGACTCGGGGGGCCGGCTGCTGATGTCCGACGTGGCCGAGCGGGTCGACGCGTACCGGCAGGTCCTCGACCCGGAGACGCAGATCGGCATCCACGCCCACCACAACCTGTCGCTCGGGGTGGCCAACAGCGTGGTGGCGGTCGAGCACGGCCGGATCCACGGCGCCGCGCCGGCCGGGGCCGACGCCCCGCACGGCCGGACCGTCCGGGTGGACGCCTCCCTTGCCGGGCAGGGCGCCGGCGCCGGCAACGCGCCGCTGGAGGTCTTCGTCGCGGTAGCCGAGCTGCACGGCTGGAAGCACGGGTGTGACGTGTTCGCGCTCATGGACGCCGCCGAGGACCTGGTGCGCCCGTTGCAGGACCGGCCGGTACGGGTGGACCGGGAGACGCTCTCGTTGGGATACGCGGGCGTCTACTCCAGCTTCCTGCGGCACGCGGAGCGGGCCTCGGCGAAGTACGGCGTGGACGTTCGTTCGATCCTGGTCGAGCTGGGCCGGCGGCGGATGGTCGGCGGCCAGGAGGACATGATCGTCGATGTGGCGCTCGACCTCGCCGGCCGGAAGGAGGACTCGTGATCGGGCCGGACATCGCCGGCATCGCCGGGAAGCTGTGCGCCGCGGCCGACACCGCCACCGCGATCCCGCAGCTCGCCGCCGAGACCGGTCTCGACGTCGACGCCGCGTACTCGGTGCAGACCGCGCTGCTCCAGCGCCGCCTCGACCGGGGCGAACGGCTGGTCGGCCTCAAGATGGGCCTGACCAGCAAGGCGAAGATGGCCCAGGTCGGCGTGGACGAGGTGATCTGGGGTCGGCTCACCGACGTGATGCGGATTCCCGACGGCGGCACCGTCCCGGTCGGCGACTTCATCCACCCCCGGGTCGAGCCGGAGGTGGCGTTCCTGCTGGACCGGCTGCCCGAGCCCGGCGAGCCGGTCGCCGACTTCACCGCCGCGGTCCGCGCGGTCGCCCCGGCGATCGAGCTGATCGACTCCCGGTACGCGAACTTCACCTTCTCGCTGCCCGACGTGATCGCCGACAACACCTCCGCCGGCGCGTTCGTGGTCGGGCCCTGGTGCCCGGTGCCGGACGGCCTGGACAACCTCGGCGTGCTGCTGGAGATCGACGGTCGGGTCGCGCAGGTCGGCTCGACCGCGGCGATCCTCGGTGACCCGCGTCGCGCGCTGGACGAGGGCATCCGGCTCGCCGGCCGGCACGGCGTGCGGCTGCGCGAGGGCTGGGTCTTCCTGGCCGGCGCCGCCACGGCCGCGGTTCCGCTGCGCCCGGGAGCGCACGTCCGCGCCGTCGTGGAGAAGCTCGGCACCGCGTCCCTACGGGCGGCGTCGTGAGCGGGGCGCGGGTCGTCGCCGGGAAGGCGGTCCCCCGGGGCGCCTTCCCGCACGTCAAGGTCGCCGGCGGGTTCGTCTTCGTCTCCGGTACGTCCTCCCGCCGCCCGGACAACACATTCGCCGGGGTCCAGGTGGACGAGTTCGGCACGACCGACCTGGACATCCGGGCGCAGACCCGGGCGGTCATCGAGAACATCCGGGACCTGCTCGGGTCGGTCGGGGCCGGCCTGGGCGACCTCGTCCAGGTCACCAGCTACCTGGTCAACATGAACGACTTCGGTGGCTACAACGAGGTGTGGGCGGAGTTCTTCGACGCCACCGGGCCGACCCGGACGACCGTCGCGGTCCACCAGTTGCCGCACCCGCACCTGCTGATCGAGATGCAGGCCGTCGCCCTGCTCCCACAAGGAGGTCACTCGTGAGTGAGATCGCCGAGCCGTTCAGCTTTCCCGGGTGGATCGCGGAGAACCAGCACCTGCTGAAGCCGCCGGTGGGCAACAAGGAGATGCTGCCCGGCAGCGACGACTTCATCGTCATGGTCGTGGGCGGGCCGAACCAGCGCACCGACTTCCACGTCGACCCGTACGAGGAGTTCTTCTACCAGGTCAAGGGCAACATGCACGTCAACCTGATGCTTCCGGAGGGCCCGCGTACGGTGCACATCCGCGAGGGCCAGATGTGGATGCTGCCGCGCGACACCCCGCACTCCCCGCAGCGTCCCGAGGCCGGCTCCATCGGCATGGTGATCGAGCGGGTGCGCGAGGAGGGGACGCTGGAGAAGTTCCAGTGGTACTGCCCGGAGTGCCACCACAAGGTGCACGAGGTCGAGTTGCAGGTGCGGGACATCGCCGCGGACCTGCCCCCGGTCTTCGCCGCCTTCTACGCCGACGAGAAGGCGCGCACCTGCGACAACTGCGGCGCGCTGCACCCGGGCAAGGGCTGATGCGCGGACCGGTGGTGGACGTGCACACGCACGTCGTACCGAAGGGGTGGCCGGACCTCGCCGCGGCGTGCGGCGGGTCCGGCTGGCCCTGGCTGCGGATCGACTCCGAGCGGGCGGCCATGATCATGGTCGGGGAGACCGAGTTCCGGCCGGTCGGCGCGCAGTGCTGGGACGCCGACACCCGGCTGGCCGACATGGCCGCCGACGGCGTGGACGTGCAGGTGGTCTCCCCGACACCGGTCTTCTTCTGCTACGACCGACCCGCCGACCAGGCGGTCAAGGTGGCGCGGATCTTCAACGACCGCACCCTCGAGGTCACCGCCGCCGGCGGTGGCCGGCTGGTGCCGTTCTGCCAGGTGCCGTTGCAGGACCCGGAGGCGGCCTGCGCCGAGTTGGACCGCTGCCTCGCGGCCGGGCACGCCGGTGTCGAGATCGGCAACCACGTCGGCGACCGCGACCTGGACGACGGCGGGATCGTCGAGTTCCTCACCCACTGCGCGCAGGTCGGCGCCCCGGTCTTCGTCCACCCCTGGGACATGCCGGGCGGGCCGAGGCTCGACCGGTGGATGGCCCGGTGGCTCACCGGAATGCCCGCCGAGACCCACCTGTCGGTGCTGGCGATGATCCTCGGCGGGGTGTTCGACAAGGTGCCGGAGACGCTGCGCATCTGCTTCGCGCACGGCGGCGGCAGCTTCCCGTTCTGGCTGGGCCGCGCCGACAACGCCTGGCACCGCCGGGGTGACCTGATTCGCGGTGCGTCGGCCGCGCCGCCCAGCTCGTACGTCGACCGGTTCCTCGTCGACTCGGTGGTGTTCGAACCGGCGGCGCTGCGGCTGCTCGTCGACACGATGGGGGAGGACCGGGTGCTGGTGGGCAGCGACTACCCGTACCCGCTGGGGGAGCGGCCGGTCGGCGCGGTCGTGCACCGGTCGGACTTCCTCACTCCCGCCCAGCGCGCCAAGCTCCTCGGCGGCAACGCCCTGCGCTTCCTGCGCGGCTGAGACCCAGGCCGCGGGCGCTGCGCCCGCCCCCGGCCACTCATCCGCGCCCCCTTTGCTCTGCTTCAACGGGCGCAACGGTTCCGAGCCGAATCTGGTGCGTGGGTTGAAGCAGAGCAAAGGGCCCGAAGCGAGGACCTTGGGGTGCTTGCCGGCGCGTGACGAGTGCGTCACGGTCCGGCGCCGGGCAGGATGGGGGCATGGCCGAGCCGCACGACCTGACCGCGCTGGAGCAGGCCGACGCGATCGCCCGCGGCGAACTGACCAGCCGCGACCTGGTCGAGCACCACCTCACGCGGGTGGCGGCGCTCGGCGACACCGTCGGGGCGTTCGTCACCGTCACCCCCGACGCGGCGCTGGCCGCCGCCGACGCGGCCGACGCCGTCCCACCAGGCGCGCGAGGCCCGCTGCACGGGGTGCCGACCGCCATCAAGGACCTGACGCTCACCGCGGGCGTACGCACCACCTTCGGCTCGGCCGCCTTCGCCGACTTCGTGCCGCCGGTCGACGCCGACGTGGTCCGGTTCATGCGCAACGCCGGCCTGGTCAGCCTCGGCAAGACCACCACCTCCGAGCTGGGCTGCTCGCTCTACTCCGAGGGACTTGTCGCGCCACCGGCGCGCAACCCGTGGAACATCGCGTACACCGCGGGTGGGTCCAGCGGCGGCGCGGCGGCCGCGGTGGCGGCCGGTCTCGTCCCCGTCGCGCAGGGCTCCGACGGCGGCGGGTCGCTGCGCATCCCGGCGTCGATGTGCGGGCTGGTCGGCTACAAACCCAGCCGTGGGCTGGTCTCCGGCGGGCCGGTCGGCTTCGGGGCGTACGGGCTGCCCACCAGCGGCCCGATCGGGCGGACCGTCGCCGACGTGGCCGCGCTGCTCGACGTCCTCGCCCAGCCGGTCCCCGGCGAGCCCTACCTGCCGCCGCTCCCGCCGGCCGGCGGGTGGCTGGCCGCGGCCCGGGCGGCCGAGCCGGGCCGGCTGCGGATCGGGCGTTTCACCACACCGATGCTCGCCGACGAGCCGGTGCACCCCGACTGCGTGGCCGCCGTGGACCGGGCCGCCGCCCTGCTCGCCGCCGCCGGCCACGACGTGGTCGAGGTGCCGGCGCCGCTCACGCCGGCGGCGTGGCCGCTGTTCGAGATCGTCTGGTACGTGCTGGCGCTCGCCCCGGTGCCGCCCGAGCGGGAGAGCGAGCTGCTGCCGCTCACCCGGCTGCTGCGGGCCCGCGGCGCGGCGATCTCCGCGGCCACCCTCACCGCCACGCTCGGCGAGCTGCAGGCGCAGGTCCGCCTCGGGGTGCGCCGCACCGCCGGCTGTGACCTGCTGCTCTGCCCGACGCTGGCCGCGCCGCAGGCGCCGGTGGGCTGGTTCACCGAGGGCCGCGACCCGGCGGAGGACTTCGACCGGCAACGCCGGTTCTCGCCGTACTGCGCCATATTCAACGTGACGGGCGATCCGTCCATGTCGCTGCCGGTGGGCGTGACCGCCGACGGGCTGCCCGTCGGGGTGCTGCTCAGCGGCCGGTACGGTGCCGACGCCCGTCTGATCGCCACCGCTGCGCAACTGGAACAGTCCAGTGGCGGATGGGATCACCACCCCGCGATCTGGCGGGCGGTCGGCTCCGCTAACGTGAATAGCACAAGCGGAGTCGGGGAATCGTCCACATGACCGTCCACCCGACCCGGATTCCTGGTCTCTCTCTCGCCTGGGGGCGTTGGGATTGTCTGTAACCGACACTCTGCTGGTCTTCGTCGGCATCCCGGCGGCCACGGTGCTGGTGATCGCCGGTCTGGCGTACGCCGGCAGCAACCGTGGCACCGGAAGCGGTCGCGGTAAGCGCTACCGGCCGGGCCGGCCCTTCGACTTCACTCCGGTCTGGTTCCTCAGCCGCCCGGAGGAGCTGGCCGACTCGGCCGGCGCCGTGATGGCCGTCGGCGCGCAGTCGCCCGCGCTGACCAGCGGCAAGCAGGAGCGGGCCGGCATCGAGCCGCCGGCCGGTGGAACCGGAGGCGCAAGTGACCGTTGGTGAGCTGCAGCCCCAGTCCGGGACGGGCAACCCGCCCGAGGTCCTGGACGGGCCGTTCTCGACCCGCCAGCTGCTGCGCATCGACGAGGCGCTGCGACTGGCCGACCGCGGGACCGGCCTGGTCTTCTCGGTCTTCGTCGGTGGCCTGGACGAGCCGATCCGGGAGCACGCCGAGCGGCTGCACCGCCAGCTCGCCGAACCCCACCGGTCCGTGCTGATCGCGATCTCGCCGAACCAGCGGCAACTGGAGATCGTCACCGGCCGGCACGCCCGCAAGCGCATCCCCGACACGTACGCGAAGCTCGCCGCCCTCTCCATGGTGGCCGCCTTCGGCGGCGGCGACCTGGCCGGCGGCATCATCACCGGCCTCGACCAGCTCGCCAGCCACGCCGGCAAGGGCTGAATCCCGCTCCGCGCACGACGAAGCCCGGTCCACGCGGACCGGGCTTCGTCGTGTCGCCGTCGCGGTCAGCGCGGCAGGGGTGCCGGAACGGCCGGGGCCCGGGCGCGGGCCTCCGCCCACACCGGCCCCGGCCGGCTACTCCTGCTCAGGCGCTCCGGTCGTCCCGGGCGCGGGCCTTGAGAGCCCGGATCACGCCGTCGCGGCCCTCGGCGACCAGCCGGCGCAGCGGGGCCGGGTGGCCCTCGCCGGCCAGCCAGGCGTCGGTCGCCGCCACGGTGTCGTCCTCGACCAGGTACGCCGGGTACGCCAGCTGCGCGAACTCCTGCGCCGGCTCGCTGTCCCGGCTGGCCCAGACCTGCGCGACCGTGGCGAAGTACCGGTCCCGGTAGGGGCGCACCAGCTCGACCTGCGTCGGATGGGCGAACCCCATGAGCAGCGCGCGGTGCCGCCAGTTCGGCAGCGGATCCGGGCCGGTCAGCTGCGCCCACACGGCCGCCTTGTTCTCCGGGGTCGGCACGAGCGCGTGCGCGTACGCGGCCTCCCGCTCACCGCTGGCGGTGCGGTCGGTCGCCAGCTCCGCCTCCACGTCGGCGGGGCCGGCCGCGCCGTTGGCCACCAGCGCGCCGAGCACCGTCCAGCGCAGCTCGGTGTCGACGGTCAGGCCGGCCGGCACCCCGCTGCCGTCCAGCCAACCCCGCAGGGTCGCCAGGTCCTCCGACGAGCGGGCCGCCGAGGCGTACGCGCGGGCCCAGGCGAGCTGGAAGCCGCTGCCGGGCTCGGCGGCGGCGAGCGCCGTGCGCGAGGTCCGCGCCAGGTCGGCCCAGCCGGTCGGCGCCCACACCGGGTCGGCGTAGAAGGTCAGCGCGGTGGTGGCCTGCCGCAGCGTGGCGGTGACCAGGTTGATGTCGGTCTCGGCGGGCAGGCCGGCGAGCACCAGCGCCACGTAGTCGCGGGCGGCCAGTTCGGCGTCACGGATCATGTCCCACGCGGCGGTCCAGCACAGCGCCCGCGCCAGTGACGACTCGAAGCCGGCGATGTGCTGCACCACGGTGGCCATCGAGCGCTCATCGAGCCGCAGCTTCGCGTACGTGAGGTCGTCGTCGTTGAGCAGCAGCACGTCCGCGGCGCGGAGCCCGGCCAGTTCGGCCAGCTCGGTCGCCTCGCCGGTGACGTCCACCTCGACGCGCTCGCGCCGGACCAGGCGGCCGTCGGTGAGGTCGTACAGGCCGACGCCGATGCGGTGGGTACGCAGCGTCGGGTGCCCCGCCGGCGCCTCCTGCCGTACCACGACCCGCTCGTAGCTGCCGTCGGCGCCGATCGTCACCTCCGGGCGCAGCGTGTTGACCTGCGGGGTCTCCAGCCACTGCGCGGCGAACTTGCGCAGCTCCCGCCCGGAGGCGGCCTCCAGCTCCGACAGCAGGTCGTCGAAGGTCGCGTTGCCCCACGCGTGCTTGCCGAAGTACGACCGGAGGCCGGCCAGGAACGGCTCCTCGCCGACATACGCCACGAGCTGCTTGAGCACGCTCGCGCCCTTGGCGTACGTGATGCCGTCGAAGTTGACCTCGACCGCCTCCAGGTCCGGCATCTCGGTGTAGACCGGGTGGGTGGAGGAGAGCTGGTCCTGCCGGTAGCCCCAGTTCTTCCGGATGGACAGGAACGTCGTCCAGGCCTCGGAGAAGCGCGTCGCGTGGGTGTTGCACCAGTGGCTGGCCCACTCGGCGAACGACTCGTTCAACCACAGGTCGTTCCACCACCGCATGGTGACCAGGTCGCCGAACCACATGTGCGCCATCTCGTGCAGGATCGTGTTGGCGCGCTGCTCGTACTCGTAGTCGGTGACCTGCGAGCGGAACAGGTAGTGCGACTCGGCGTGGGTGACGCAGCCGAAGTTCTCCATCGCGCCGGCGTTGAAGTCCGGCACCCAGAGCTGGTCGTACTTCGTGAGCGGGTAACGCACCCCGAACTGGTCGTGGAAGAAGTCGAAGCCCTGCCGGGTGACGAGGAACAGGTCGTCGGAGTCCAGGTGCGGCGCCATCGAGGCCCGGCAGAAGACCCCGAGGTCGATGCCGTCGTGGGTCTCCCGCACCTCGTGGTACGGCCCGGCGCAGAGTGCGGTGATGTAGGTGCTCATCCGCACCGACTCGGCGAAATGGACGGTCTTCAGGCCCTCGCCCGCCGTCTCCTCACGCTCCACGGGCATGTTCGAGACGACCTTCCAGTGCGCCGGAACCGTGGCGTGCCACGTGTAGACGCTCTTCAGGTCGGGCTGGTCGAAGGCGGCGAAGACCCGCTGGGCGTCCGCGGTCTCGAACTGGCTGTACAGGTAGGTCTCGCCGTCGACGGGGTCGACCGTGCGGTGCAGCCCCTGCCCGCTGTTCGAGTACGCGAAGTCCGCCTCGACCACGAGCGTGTTCTCCGCGGCCAGGCCGGACAGGACGAGACCCTTCTCCGCCGACCAGTCGCCGAGGTCCAGCGGGGTGCCGTTGAGGGTGGCGGACCGCACCGAGTCGGCGGCCACCTCGATGAAGGTGCTCGCACCCGGCTCGGTGCACCGGAACCGGACCTCGGTCCTGGACCGGAAGGTGCGACCACCGGCCTGTACGGCGCTCGACAGGTCCAGGTCGATGTCGTACCCGGTCACGTCGAGCAGGCGGCTCCGCTCGGTGGCCTCCACCTGCGTCAGGTTGCGCACTCCCGGCACTGTTCGTCTCCATCCCTCGTCTCGCCGTCGCCGACCGCGGCGCCGTTGCCCAGCCACTCGTGGCAGCCGCGCGAATCGAGTCTTGCATGCACCCGGGCCCCACGGTGGGCGAGGTCACGCTCTCATTCCGGTGTCGTCCTCAGGAAACCGGGGTGAAGATCGGTGCAGGCGCCGAGGAGCGGCGCCACCCGTCGTGAAGGGACCTCACCGTGAGCGAGCGTGTCACCGTCGACATGTGGTTCGACCCGATCTGCCCGTGGGCGTGGATCACGTCCCGGTGGCTGCTGGAGGTCGAGCGGGTCCGGGAAGTGGACATCCGGTTCCACGTGATGAGCCTGTCGGTGCTCAACGAGGGCCGGGACCTGCCCGAGGAGTACCAGGAGCTGATGCGGACCGGCTGGGGCCCGGTGCGGGTCTGCATCGCCGCCGAGCAGCGGCACGGCGCGGAGGCGCTGCGCGGCCTCTACACCGCGCTCGGCACCCGCATCCACCTCGAGCGGGAGAAGCTCTCCCCGGAGCTGTACGCGGCCGCCCTGACCGATGCCGGCCTGGACCCGGAACTCGCGCAGGCCGCCGAGAGCGCCGGCCACGACGAGGCGCTGCGGGCCAGCCACGAGGCGGGCATGCGACCGGTCGGCACCGACGTCGGCACCCCGGTCATCCACGCGCCAGGCCCGGACGGCTCCCCGGTCGCCTTCTTCGGGCCGGTGGTGACCCCGGCCCCGAAGGGCGAGGCCGCCGGTCGCCTCTGGGACGGCGTCCTGCTGGTCGCCGGTACGCCCGGCTTCTACGAGCTGAAGCGCTCCCGCGAACAGGACCCCATCTTCGACTGAGGTGAAAGGAAGGGCCCCTTCTTAACGCTTCGCGTAGAGGAAGGGGCCCTTGTTAACACCTTGGGACCGCCGTCACCCGGCCTCCGGCGGATTCGTTGGCCTCCATGTCCGCCGCAGCGACCCGCAGCGACCCGAAAGGGCCGCACCCCGCAGCTCGTGGAGGCAAGTCTGATGGCCAAGCACCGTGCGTCCGGTGACGAACCGTTGACCAGGGAGGAGACGAGCGACAACCCCGCGTACTGGTCGGTCGACGACTCCCGCTGGCCGGCGGTCCGTCCCGACCTGCCCACGCACATGGTGGACCTGCTCGCCCCGCCGATCGTGGTCGGCGTGGCCCGCGTGCCGGTCACGTCGCGGCTCACTCCGCCCGGCGCGCCGGAACGGTCCCGCCCCGCCATCGCGCCCCGCCGGCCGGTCGAGCCGGCGCCAGCGGGCCGGCACCGCCGGGTACGGGACGTCTGACGAGGTGTTAACAAGGGGCCCTTCCTCTACCGCAGGCGTTAATAAGGGGCCCTTCCTTTCACCTGGTGGGCGGGACGGCGGGTACGGGACACGGCGCCGGCGGGCACCGGTAGCGTCATCGGACATGACGGTCGTCCATCCGATCGCCCGGGCCTGGATCACCACCGGCGGCACCGGCGCGCAGAACTACGACGAGTTCGCCGACGACGCGGAGATCACCGCGATCATCGAGGCGAACCCGCACAGTGCCCTCGGCATCGAGATGCCGCACCGGGCTCCGGAGAGCGTGGGGAAGTCGTTCCTCGACGCGCTGCCCGACGCGGTGGCCCGGCTCGCCGAGGCGAAGGCGGACGGCAGCTATACCCCCGCCGAGCAGGTGGTGGTGCTCTACCGGATCAGCGCGCCGGGGGAGGAGCCCGCGTACGGGCTCTTCGCCATGGTCGACACCGATCAGATCTCCACAAGCGCGGACGAACCGGGCCTGGTCATCCGCAACGAGGACGTGTTCATCGCCAAGGTGCGCGAGCGGGTGGCCCTGGCCGAGACGCTTGGCCACCTGCTCTCGCCCGTGCTCCTGCTCCAGACCGGGCGCGGCGACGACCTGCACGCCGCCCTCGCCGCGGCGACCGACGCGGCCGGGGCGCCGGCCGCCACCGACACCGACCAGGCCGGGCGTACGCACGCCATCTGGCTGGTCGGCCCCGGCGCCGAGCAGGACGAGCTGACGGCTCTCGCGGGTGGCGGCGAGCTGGTCGTCGCCGACGGCAACCACCGCAGTCTCGCCGCGCAGACCGGCGGGCTGCCGCGCTTCCTGGCCGTGGTCACCACGCCGGCGTCGGTGGCGATCCAGCCGTACAACCGGCTGGTCAGCGAACTCACCACCGGCCCGGCCGAGCTGCTCGACCGGCTGCGCGCCGCCGGCGCGCAGATCGAGCCGATCGACGGCCCGGTCGAGGTGCCGGCGGCCGGCGGCACCATCCATCTCCGGCTCGCCGACCGGGGGTACGCGGTGCGCCTGCCCCGGGTGGGTGCGGGCGACCTGGAGAACCTGGACCACGCGCTTGTCGAGCGGCTGCTGCTGCGTGACGCGCTGGGGCTGGACCCGGGTGACAAGCGGATCACGTACGTCGGCGGTGACTACCCGGCGAGCTGGCTGACCGGCGAGGTCGCCGCCGGCAGGGCCGAGCTGGCCGTGCTCATCGCGCCGGTGACCGTCGACGACTTCGTCGCGGTGAACCTCGCCCGGGAGAAGATGCCGCGCAAGAGCACCTGGTTCACCCCGAAGGCCCGCGGCGGCCTGGTCGTCGCCGAGCTGGAGCACTGAAGGCTACGGTCACCTGTGACGAATCCGCCTCCGTGCCGCCGCCCGCGCGCCGGTACGGAGGCGGGCCTGTCAGACTGCGCGGTATGCGTGTCTACCTGGGTTCCGACCACGCCGGTTTCGAGTTGAAGACGCACCTGGCCAACCACCTGGCCAAGGAGGGGTACGACGTGGTCGACGTCGGCCCGCACGCCTACGACCCGGACGACGACTACCCGGCGTTCTGCCTGCACACGGGGGACCGGGTGGTGGCGGATCCGGGCAGCCTCGGTGTGGTCATCGGTGGCTCCGGCAACGGCGAGCAGATCGCCGCGAACAAGATCACCGGCGTGCGGGCCGCGCTGGCGTGGAGCATCGACACGGCTCACCTCGCCCGCGAGCACAACGACGCCAACGTCGTCGCGGTCGGCGCGCGGCAGCACACCCTGGACGAGGCCACCGCGATCGTCGAGGCGTTCCTGACCACCCCGTTCTCCGGCAACGAGCGCCACGCCCGCCGGATCCGCCAGGTGGCCGACTACGAGGGCAGTCGCGAGCTTCCGCCGCTGCCCTGAGCGGCGGTCACCGGCGGGGAAGGTCCTCGCGCGGGGTCCAGTTGCGGCGGACGAGGACGACCCGGGCCGCCGCCTCCGCCAGGTCCTCGTCCGTCGGGCGCGAGGCGTCGCGCGCGCGCATCGCGGCGGTCACGCTCACCTGGGACGAGCCGGAGCCGACCAGCCCGCGCAGCCCGCGCTCGCCCTCGTCGGCGCCGCTCCGCCGGTTACGGGGTGGCGCGTCGCCGTCGTGCACCCCGGCTGTCGCCGCGCTCGGACCGTCGGTGCCGCCGTCGGTCGGGTTGCGGTGCCGGCGCCGGCGTCGTTCCACGTCACCCATCAGCCGACCGTACCGCTCAGAACACCTCCATGCCGGTGGGCGCCCGATGCCAGCCGAAGGCCGGCCCGGCGGCCGCCAGCGCGCCGGGCCGCAGTTCCCGGACGCGGCCCGCGGCGGCGAGTTCGCCGAGCCCGGCCCCACCCAGGTAGAGCTCGCCGAGGCAGCGTACGTCGCAGGCGAGGTCGGCCGGCCCGTCGCTGGCGGTGCAGGTGGCCCCGTCCGGGCCGCCGGTGAGGCGCCACCGGCCGGTGTTCGTCGGCAGCAGTTCGTCGGTGATCTCCAGCACCACGTCCACCGCGGTCGCGTACCGCCGGCCGGCGAGCGCGGCGGGCAGGTCCACGACCCGCAGCCACAACCCGTCGCTCAGCTGTGGGGCCAGCCGGCGCGGCTCGTTGACCAGCCGCAGCAGCGGCTCGTCCACCGCCGCCGCGCGGTACGTGAGCCGCCGGGTCAGGTCGAGGGAGAGCAGCATCCGCCACAGCGCCAGGTACGCGGCCGGGTCGCCGGTCACCACCTCGTCGACGATCGTGGTGGCCTTCGGGCCGGCGGCGTCCCATTCGCCCCGGGTGCGGTAGAGCGCGTACCCGTCGACGCCGTCACGCCCCTCGTGCAGAACGGCCCGGCGTTCGGTGGCGCCGCCCCGGTGCGACGCCGGGTCGGACACGACGTAGTTCCACCACACCTCGCCCCGGCTCGACCAGCCGGGGCGGTCCGGGCGCACCACGTCGTACACCCGGGCCAGCTCGGCCCGGCACTCCGCCGGCCGGGCCAGGCGGAGGCGGCCCTCGGCGGGCGTCGGGCCGGGCAGGCGCAGCTCGGTCGTCTCGCACTCCACCACGAGCCGCTGGCTGGCCAGGCCGTACCCGAAGCGCGGGTAGATCCGTCCCTCGCTGGCCCACAGCAGGGCGACCGGCTCGCGGCCGGCGTCCCGCACCTCGCCAAGCTGTCGTCGCATCAGGTCGGTGAGCAGCCCTCGACGGCGGTGGGTGGGGGCCACCCCGACCATGCTGACGTGCGCGGCGGGCAGGCAGGCCCCGGGCACGGTCAGTTCGCGGGTGTACGCGGTGGCGCTCGCCACCAGGTCGGTGCCGTCGCGGACGAGCACCGTGCGCTCCGGCTCCAGGAGGTCCTTCTCGACCGCCCACGACTCGGTGTCGAAGCCGCCGTGGAACAGGCTGCCGAGCAGTTCGCCCAGCTCGTCGAAGTCCTCGGTCCGGGCGGCGTCGAAGCGCAGTGGGGCAGTCATGTGGCCCTGTCTAGCGCACCGGCGGTGTTCCGGACGACCGATTTGCGCGCTGGCTACCCTCGATAGTCAGACGGGGCCCCGCTGGTCCCGTCCGGTCCAGGGGAGGGACGACATGGCCGACCAGACGCAGCCGTGGGCGGAGCGGACCGTCGAGGTGCCGCCGCAGCCGGGCGTCGGGGTGCCGCAGCAGCGGGACGCCTTCCGGCGGGGGGTGGCCTCGGTGGGGCCGTCCGGCGCGAAACGAACGGAGCCGTTCCCTGTGGTCCAGGATCCGACCGGGCCGGGCTGGCCCGGCGCACCGGCCCCGCGCCGCCCGTTGAGCTGGCACATCGCCCAGCTTCGGCGCGGCGGGCAGTGGAGCGCCGCCGGTGCGCTCTTCGCGTTCGTCTGCTGGGGTATCTGGGCGATCTCCGGCGGCGGCAACCTCGCGGCGCCGCTGTTGATCTTCGTGCTGAGCCTGCTCGTGGCGGCCGGCCTGTTCGCTCTCGCCCGGCTGCTCGGCCGGGTGGTGCTGGAGCAGCGCCTGGGCCGCGTGCGGCGCAGCGCCCGCGGCGCGCACCTGGTGACGGCCGTCTTCCTGGCCGGTCTCGGCGTGGCGTGGCTCCAGCAGACCGAGTGGGTCGTCTCGGTCTGGAACTGGATCACCAACAACTGACGGGTGGGCGGGGCGTGTCGCCGCCCCGCCCACCCGTGCGTCCGGTCGCGTGCTGTCGCGACCACGTCGTCCTCCCACCAGGTCGTGGGAGGCATACCCGGCCCGGCGCGGATCATCCCCGCGGGACCCGGTCGCGGCGGGCTTCTCGGTCAGGGCCCGCAGTACAGCAGGCGGTTCGGGGTGCCGCTCACCGAGCCGCCGCTCACCACGCCGACGGTCGCCCGGCTCGTCAGGTAGCCGGTGACCTGGGCGGGGCTCCAGGTCGGGTTCGCCGAGAGGGCGAGCGCGGCGCAGCCGGCGACGTGCCCGGCGGCCATCGAGCCCCCGCTGATCGTCGCCGTCGCGGTGTCGCTCGGGTGCCAGGTCGACGTGATACCCGCTCCCGGCGCGTACAGGTCGAGGCAGGTTCCGTAGTTGCCGGAGGGCATCCGGCCGTCGGTACGGGTGGTGCCGGCCACGGTCAGCGCGGCGGGGACCCGCGCCGGGGAGTAGTTGCAGGCGTTCGACGCCGAACTTCCCGCGGTCACCACGTACGTCACGCCCGAGCGGATGGAGTTCGTCACCGCCGTGTCCAGCGCGGTGCTCGCGCCGCCACCGAGCGCCAGCAGGGCCACCGCCGGGCGCGCCGCGTTCGCGGTGACCCAGTCGATGCCGGCGATCACCTGGGCGATGGTGCCGCTGCCCGCGCAGCTGAGCACGCGTACCGGGTGCAGCCGCACCTCCTTGGCCACCCCGTGCAGCGTGCCGCCGACCGTTCCGGCCAGGTGGGTGCCGTGTCCGTTGCAGTCGTCGGCCGGGCCGCCGTCGACCAGGTCCACCCCCGGCCCGACCCGGCCACCGAGGTCCTGGTGGGTGCCGCGCACGCCGGTGTCGATCACGTACGCGTTGACGTTCGGCGCGGTGTTCGGGTATGCGTACCGGCCGTCGAGCGGCAGGTTGCGCTGGTCGATCCGGTCCAACCCCCAGGACGGCGGGTTCAGCTGCACGCCACCGGCGGAGAGTCCGACTCGTTGGTTCCGTTCGACGTACGCGACCGCCGGGTCGGCGGCGAGGCGGCGGGCGGCGGGCGCGGTCAGGCGTACCTCGAATGCGTCGAGGGCGTTCCGGAAGACCTGCCGCACGGTGCCCGCGTGCCGGTTCGCGAGCCGGTGGGCGGTGCTGTCCACGCTCGCGGAGCGGGTCCCGGTCGACACGTCCCGGAGTACCACCACGTAGCTGTCGGCGACGGCGGTCGGCGAGTCGGCGTACCGGATCTGGCCTGCGGCGGGCGCGGCGGTGGCCGGGCCGGCCGTCAGCGCGCCCGCGACGGCGGCGACGAGCGCGATGGTGCGGAGACGTCGGGGAACGGCGAAGGGCATCGGTTCCTCCTCCTGGCCGCTCTCCCGCGGCTCGTGACCGCGGGAGAGCACGACGGGTTGCCAGCAGAATACCGATGCATCGAGATCGCTGGATATAACTGGCGGCTTCCGCCGCCGGTTTCAGTGCGTTCCCCCCTGCCCCTCGGCGTCGGCCCTCGGCGAGGCGACCCGGGCCTGCGGGTCCTCGACACCGGGCTCGCCGCCGTCCGGAGCGACCACGCCGTCGTACGTGTAGACGGGCCCGCCCTCGGCGTGCTGCTTCGTGGTCCGCACGTAGCGGTGCATCATGCCGTCGATCTCCACCTCGAGCAGGGCGTCGCCGCCCGTGTCCAGGGCGCTGCCGTCCCGGGGGCCACCAACCAGGTGGGCTGTCGTGTTCGTGTCCATGTCGACGCGGGTTACCCGGGGCGCTCCGGTGCAAAACGGGCGGCTTGAGTGAGCGTTGACCGGGCGTCGCGAGAATCGACCGCCGTAGGAACGGATCCAGCGCACCCGGAGGAGTCCCCTTGACGTACGCATCGCTCCCGCTGACTCCCGGCGCGCCGGCCGATCGGGCGGGACGCCGGCTGTTCACGTCGGAGTCGGTCACGGAAGGTCACCCTGACAAGATCGCCGATCAGATCAGTGATGGCATCCTCGACGCGTTGCTCGCGGAGGATCCGCGGTCGCGGGTCGCGGTGGAGACGTTGATCACGACGGGTCAGGTGCATATCGCGGGTGAGGTGACCACGAAGGCGTACGCCGATATCCCGACGATCGTGCGTAGGACGATCCTCGACATCGGTTACGACTCGTCGAAGAAGGGTTTCGACGGAGCGTCCTGCGGCGTCAGCGTGTCGATCGGGGCGCAGTCGGCGGACATCGCGCAGGGGGTGGACAACGCCTTCGAGTTGCGGACCGGTGAGTCGGAGAGCGCGTTGGACGCGCAGGGTGCCGGTGATCAGGGGATGATGTTCGGTTTTGCGTGTTCGGAGACGCCGGAGTTGATGCCGTTGCCGATCGCGTTGGCGCATCGCCTGTCGCGGCGGTTGGCGCAGGTGCGTAAGGACGGGACGGTGCCGTATCTGCGGCCGGACGGTAAGACGCAGGTGACGATCGAGTATGAGGGTCTGCGGCCGGTGCGGTTGAACACGGTGGTCGTCTCCAGCCAGCACGCGGCGGACATTTCGTTGGAGTCGTTGTTGACTCCGGACGTGCGTGATCATGTGATCACGCCGGAGGTGGAGTCGCTGGGGTTGGACACCGAGGGGTACCGGTTGTTGGTGAATCCGACGGGCCGGTTTGAGATCGGTGGTCCGATGGGTGATGCGGGTCTGACCGGCCGGAAGATCATCGTGGACACGTATGGCGGGTACGCGCGGCATGGTGGTGGGGCGTTTTCGGGGAAGGATCCGTCGAAGGTGGACCGGTCGGCGGCGTACGCGATGCGGTGGGTGGCCAAGAACGTGGTCGCCGCCGGCTTGGCGGAGCGGTGTGAGGCGCAGGTGGCGTACGCGATCGGTAAGGCGCATCCGGTGAGCCTGTTCGTGGAGACGTTCGGGACGGAGACGGTGCCGGTGGAGCGGATCGAGAAGGCGGTCACGGAGGTGTTCGATCTGCGGCCGGCGGCGATCATCCGGGATCTGCACCTGATGCGGCCGATCTACGCGCAGACCGCGGCGTACGGGCACTTCGGTCGGGAGTTGCCCGACTTCACGTGGGAGAGCACCGACCGCGCCGCCGACCTCAAGAGCGCGGCGAGCTGATGGGCTGGTTCCGGCGCGTCATGTCCGAGGTCGAACTCGGGCTGAGCCTGTTGGGCGCGTCGTTCGCCGGGATCGACCTGCGGGAGATCCTCCGGTCCTACGGCCGGGGCGACCCGGCACCGGTGGCGGCCGACGGCGCCGCCGACGATCCGCCGCCGTCGGGTGCGCAAGCGCCGCCGCCCGACGCGGTACCGGACGGGCCGCCGGCGACGGAGACGCAGCCCCCGGCCGGTCACCCCGAGCGGCTGGTCCCGCACCAGCCGCTCACCGACGAGGAGCGGCGACTCTGGTCCCAACTGCGGTGACCCGCCGACGACCTGTGGATCGACAGCGTGAGTGAGGAGTCTGACCATGTCGGGAGCCGACACCCTGGTGCGTACCGCCGAGGACTTCAAGGTGGCGGATCTGTCGCTTGCTGAGTTCGGGCGTAAGGAGATCCGGCTTGCGGAGCATGAGATGCCGGGTTTGATGGCGATTCGTGCCGAGTTCGCGGGGGCGCAGCCGTTGGCGGGTGCGCGGGTGACGGGGTCGTTGCACATGACGGTGCAGACCGCGGTGTTGATTGAGACTCTGGTTGCGTTGGGTGCGCGGGTGCGGTGGGCGTCGTGCAACATTTTCTCGACTCAGGATCATGCTGCCGCTGCGGTGGTGGTGGGTCCGGAGGGCACCCCGGAGGCTCCGGCGGGGGTGCCGGTGTACGCGTGGAAGGGCGAGTCCCTGGCGGAGTATTGGTGGTGCACGGAGCGGGTGCTGACGTGGCCGGACGGGCAGGGTCCGAACATGATCCTCGATGATGGTGGGGATGCCACGTTGTTGGTGCACAAGGGTGTGGAGTTCGAGCGGGCG